>LKPX01000046.1 GCA_001443525.1 Desulfobacteraceae bacterium RAAP-1
TGCGGTAAATTGTGGCTTTTGAGCCATAAAACTTCCATACGGCGCTGTACAATTGGAACCAGATAGTGATAGCGCTCGTAGTTCAATATATCGATAATTTCGGGTGTGAATTCAAGTTCGGTTGTCATGGACCAGTTATATCAGAATATGGAATAAAATGTCTCTAAAAAACGCAATTTGCGCCAGCTCACAGTATAGCTGTCCTGTGAAAGCACTTTCGAAATATGACATACAGTTCACAAAATAGTCACATGATATCATGTTGTAGGATTTCTGTTCTAAATAGTGACGTGCGGCTCATGAAATGACATTGATGTTCCATTTTGTGAATCTTATGGTCAAAAATGCCGTCCATTGGTGAAAAATTTGTGACAGGTTTGTGACAAAACGTATAGTCACAAAAAAGACGTTTTACAACCGTGAGAATTAACCTATTGATATAATTGGTGCCTGGGACGAGAATCGAACTCGTACAGGGATAAACCCCGAGGGATTTTAAGTCCCTTGCGTCTACCTGTTCCGCCACCCAGGCCAATTAAAACAACCTTCGAACTGCCATGCTCGATACATTGAAATTGAATCCGTCTCTTTCTGGGAAAAAAGAGATATCAAAATCATATATCATAGCTCTATTAAAAGTTTGCCATTTTTTATATGATGCGGCTGATAAATGCAAGCATCAATATCCATTTAATGTCACCACGAACCATCCAGTCCTCTAAGTCCTTCCATATATAATTTCCCACAAGCCACAAACAATGAATAGCGAGTGGTCAGAACCGGGATTCCGTATGAGATTGCTGATTGGATAAAATTGGCGTCTGGTCTTTTCCCTCGAACAATGACGATAGCCAGAACTCCGGCAATCTGGGCGGTGCTAAGTGCCTGATCACTGGTAAGACCTGTCAGTAATACCGCCCCCTTAGCTACAGCAGCCAATACATCTTCCATGAGATCTGCAGCGCCACCTCCGGAAATATTTATTTCCATCTGGTCATGACCACAGATGATCTCGGCTCGCAATGCATTTTTGATTTCAGACAACTTCATAAGTAACAACAATCGGGGTAAGTTAAAACCGTGAGTGATATATCGGACGTCAAGTTTATAATTTTTATGATCGTTCCTTTCATAACTGTTCTGAAAAGTCAATACTATCATTTGACAAATTCTGCCGCATCCGAAAAAACCGATGCGATCAAAGCCGACATACGATTCAGGTGCCAAGATGGTAGAAAAACTTGCAACCAAGGATTCTGCAGGTATAAATTCAGTATATCGCAACCATTTGATAAATCAATATAATTGTAAATTGTTATGACCTACTGAGATTGGTTTTCAGCAATTTCAGGATGCTTCTCTTCCCAAGGTTTATTCCCGCAACAACTTGATCGCAAACCAATACACTGAATACCAGTACGATTCTCACCAAATCTTGTTGCGACGGTCTCTCATGACCAATTAAAGACACTTTCAGTCAATCGGGCATTATCCTTGTAATATTTTAATGACATTTCAGCAATAAAGTTTCGACGCTGCCAAGCGTATATCTGCGATATGTTCTTGAACCAAATTGTCAGAAGAAAATGACAAACGCATTTGCTGTTCAGTTTCAAAAAACGATTGCGCCACGATCAGGATAGGTTCAGCAGACCATTTCTCCGTCTTTCTGAAGAATTCCCTCAGAGTGGCCATTTGCATGACAAAATGGCCACTCTAAGCTCGAAAGACACCGCTTCACCCGAGTAATTTAAAGAATCATGGCACAGTGTTGCCTTACGGCGCCATCAGTTTGGAAAAAAAGTCATTTCCTTTGTCATCCACAATGATGAAGGCCGGAAAATCTTTCACGGTAATCATGAAGATAGCTTCCATTCCCAGCTCCGGATACTCCAGGGTTTCAATGTGAGTGATGCAGTCTCTGCCCAGTCTGGCGGCAGGGCCGCCGATGGAGCCCAAATAAAACCCGCCGAATTTTTTACACGAATCAGTCACGCCCTGTGTGCGGTTGCCCTTGGCCAGCATGACCATGGAACCGCCGCGTTCCTGAAACAGGGGCACATAAGGATCCATCCGGCCGGCTGTGGTAGGGCCGAAAGAACCGGAAGCCCTGCCTTCAGGCGTTTTGGCGGGGCCGGCGTAGTAGATGATGTGATTTTTAAAATATTCCGGCAGGTCTTGGCCGGCGTCAAGCCGTTCTTTTAATTTGGCGTGAGCGATGTCTCTGCCCACGACAATCTTTCCGGACAGCAGAAGGCGTGTGGCTACCGGATAGCGGCTGAGGGTCTCACGGATTTCTTTCATGGGCCGGTTCAGATCGATATGAACCGCATCATCGGCGCTGCCTCCGGGTTCCGGAAGAAACTGGGCGGGGTTGGTTTCCAGTTTTTCCAGAAAAACGCCGTCACGCGTGATTTTGGCTTTGATATTGCGATCTGCGCTGCAACTGACCCCCATGCCGATGGGGCAGGAGGCGCCGTGCCTGGGCATCCGGATGACCCGGACATCATGACAAAAAGCCACCCCGCCGAATTGTGCGCCCAGGCCGATATCCCGCGACATTTGATGCAGGACGGCTTCCAGCTCCTTGTCCCTGAAGGCATGCCCCAAGGCGTTTCCCTTGTCCGGCAATGTATCCAGATAACCGGCGGAAGCCAGTTTGACGGTTTTCAGCACGGTTTCAGCGGACGTGCCGCCGATGACAAAGGCCAGATGGTAAGGCGGACATGCCGCGGTGCCCAGGCTTTTCATTTTGGCTTTGAGAAATTCCGGAAGCTTGTCGGGCGACAGCACCGCTTTGGTTTCCTGGAACAGATAGGTCTTGTTGGCGGACCCGCCGCCTTTGGCGACGCAGAGAAATTTATAGGCGTCTCCCTGAACGGCCAAAAGATCAATCTGAGCAGGCAGGTTACATCCCGTATTTTTTTCTGCATACATGCTGAGCGGTGCATTTTGTGAATACCGAAGATTGTTCCGGGTGTAAGCGTTATAAACACCGCGGGAAAGGGCCTCTTCATCGGAATATCCTGTCCATATCTGCTGGCCTTTTTTCCCCATGATCACGGCGGTGCCGGTGTCCTGACACATGGGATATTCACCTTCCGCCGAAATAACGGCGTTTTTCAGCATTTCAAGCGCTACATAGCGGTCATTGGCGGAACTTTCGGGATCGGATAAAATTTTGGCCAGTTGGCGCAGATGGTTTGTCCGCAGCAGATGGGCGACATCTGTAAATGCCTGGTCGGCGATCAGCGTGAGGCCGTCAGGGGCGATTTTCACAACAGGGCTGCCGTCAAAAGAACCCTCTGAAACAAAATCTGTGGTCAACAGACGGTATTCGGTGGTATCCGCTCCCAGCGGAAACATCTCCTGATAGGTAAATTCAGTCATTCGTGCAATTCTCCAGTTGATAGTGTGATGATGTCTTGCCTTATCGGATCAAAGGCCGTTGAAGCATTTTTTCATACAGATCGATGTATTGTCTGGCTGTCACCGGATGGTTGAAACATGCAGCGCTTTCTGTCATGATGCGTTGGACTTCAGGCTGCCGGACAGCTTCGGGAAGCCGGTAAAACGCCATGGCCTCATCAATAGCCCAGGAAAGGCCGGTCGTGTCATAGTATTGAAATACAAAGCCGTTGCCTATATGCTTGGACATATCCAGATGGGAAATGGTGTCGTGCAGCCCTCCGGTATCGTGAACCACCGGCAGCGATCCGTAAATGGGCGCGATCATCTGCGGCAGGCCGCAAGGTTCAAACAGGGATGGCATCAGGATAAAATCCGAGGCGGCATATGCCAGATGTTCCAGGTCTTCGCTGAAATCACACACCGCAATGCGGTTGCGGATGTTATGAAACTGGGCGATGTCTCTGAAATGCTGCTGATATTCGCCGTTGGCCACAAAAACAACCTGCAGACCGTCTTCCCAGTATCGGGATACAACTTCATAAAGGATATCCGCCAGAAGCTGGGAGCCTTTCTGGATGCTGTCCAGACGGGATGGCCAGAAAAACAGCGGCGCGCTGTCATTGAGAGTCAGCCCCAATTGCTTTTGCAGCGCCACCTTGTTACGTTTTTTTCCAGAAACGGCATCATCCGGTCCGTAGGTATCAACCAGGCTTTTATCATGCTGGGGATTAAACGCGGGATCCGGAGCATTTAAAATGCCGACCGCGCATCCGGCGTTCCATTTGTTGGCCAGTTCCCACTGAATGGATTTTTCGACAAAGTCATGACGGCCTTCCACGACTTCCATCAGAAATGTATGACTCACCGTGTTGACAAAGTGTGCAGCAAAAATACCGCTGGCCAAAAAGTCCACGGGATTGGTTTCGCGGGTTTCCTCATAGTCTGTCGCCATATGCTCATAATACAGGTATTCCCAGAAATACGCCGCGTCGATGCCCCGGTCTTCAATCTGCCACAGGTAGGTTTTCATGGTGTGAATATTGTGGATGGTAAACAGACAGGGAATTCCCAGTTGCCGGGACATGGCGGGAATCAGACCCGTCATCCAGTCGTTGCAGTGGATCAGATCGGGCTGTACGCGGGGGACGATATTGTTGATGACTTCCCGTTGAAACGCCAGCGCCATTTTGATGTTTTCCATCCAGTAATCCGAATAGACGCGGTTCTTATAATAAAACGCCCGGTCTTCGGCCAGATGTATCCGGTCTTGCGGCATCTTGTTTTTAATGGCCTGAAGCTCTTTCCGCAGGAAAGGCGCCATGCCTTCGCTGAAAATCGCTCGATAATCGGGCATGGCGACATGAACATCCGCTCCCTGGTCAAACAGCGCATTCACCAGCGCCGCGGAGACATCCGCGAGTCCTCCGGCTTTGGCTGTCAGATAGGAAGCAAGACTGCCCATCCGGTTGGGCAAATAGGTAACTTCAGGGGTTACAATCAAAATCCGGGGGTTTCGAGATGATGACATAATTACAGAGTCCTGTTGTGTGAAGGATATGGATATATGTGTTCAATGTCATGGGTTTTGAATTCCTTACGCCCAGGTAATCAGGCCTGGCGTAAACTTGATCCATCCGTCTCCATGCGGCATTACCCGTGCGGTGAACGCCAGGCGGCCGGACATGGTGCAGGTGGTGGTACAGGCGTACAGATATTGGCCGTTCCCCAAATCGCTGCTCATGGTCATGATATCCGTCTGAACGCTGTCAAGCTCGTCGATGGTTCTGGGAACGCCTATACACAGTTCGACATCCACGTCATTGGGGGCCAGCGTCCCTAAGTGAACGGCGGCCGTCACCCGGAACGCATCTCCAATCCGGTAATATTTTTTAGGGTTCATAACCACCGGCGTCATGATGTGTATCTGTTTCCAGCAGGACCGGAGGCGTGCATGCCGGGAGTACAACTGCTTTGCCGTTTCTGCGTCATTTTCCAGAAGCGTCCGGGTTTGCAAGGCTGCAGGGACGTAAAATCGTTCATAATAATCATTGACCATCCGCTGGCTGCTGAAATGCTGCATGGCCATTTTCATGGAAGACTTCATCATCCGGATCCATTCTAAAGGCATTCCGCCTTTGTCTCTGTCATAGAAACAGGGAATGACCTCATTTTCGAGGATACTGTAAAGAGAACGGCTGTCCAGTAAATCCTGATATCCCGGATCCGTATGATCAAAACCATCACCGATCTGCCATCCGCAATCGGAGCAGTAGCCTTCATCCCACCAGCCGTCCATAATGCTGACGTTCAGCACGCCGTTCATGGCGGCCTTGATACCGGACGTGCCACAGGCTTCGAACGGACGCCTCGGGGTGTTGAGCCAGACATCCGCGCCCTGAACCAGATGACGGGCGATATGTATGTCATAGTCTTCCAGAAATACGATCCGCCGGCGGACGCTGGGAGTTCGGGCGAACTCAATCAGGCGTTTGATTAAATCCTTGCCTTCCGTGTCGCGTGGATGCGCCTTTCCGGAAAAAACAAACTGTACCGGATGCGTTTCGGAATTCAGGATGGCTTCGAAACGTTCGGGGTCCTGAAGAATAAGATAGGCGCGCTTATAGGAAGCGAACCGCCTGGCAAAGGCGATCGTCAGGATATCCTGATCAAGCACGGATTCCGCATCCTTCATCTTGGCCATGGGGGCATGCCGGCGCTGATACTGGGCTTTCATCATTTCCCGGCAGACGCGCACCAGCCGGGAGCGGTTCATGCCATGCGCCCGCCAGAGCTCTTCATCATAGATATGATCGAACCGCTTGAGAATTTCCGGATTCTGGAGATCCATGTGCCATTCCGGGCCGATATAGCGCTCAAACAGCAATGCGTTTTCATTAGAAATCCATGTGGGAATATGAACACCGTTGGTGATATGCGTTATGGGAATATCACTTTCCAGTACCTGCGGCCAGATATGGGTCCACATGCGGCGGGCCACCTTGCCGTGCAGCCGGCTGACCCCATTGCAGAACTGAGCCATCCGCTGACCCAGCACGAACATGGAAAACGGTTGTTCCGGCGTCGCCGTAATGGGCTGTCCCCAAGACGCCATTTCTTCAGCAGATGTTTGCAGCTTTTCCTGAAGCGGGATCAGATATGGTTTGACCAGGTATGCCGGAAACTCATCATGACCTGCCGCCACCGGTGTATGGGTGGTGAATATTGTCGATCGGGGAACCACTTCCAGAGCTGTCTTGATATCCATGTGTTCACGGGACATGAAAAACGCCAGGCGTTCAATGCCTGCAAACGCGCAGTGGCCTTCATTCAGGTGACATACAGAGGGATATATTCCCATCGCCGTTAATGCACGCATGCCGCCGATGCCCAGAAGCACTTCCTGCGCCAGACGTTTTTTCTGGTCGCCGGTATATAGGCTCGATGTGATATCCCGGAGTTCCGGAGGATTGTCGCGGATATTGGTATCGAGAAGATACAGGGGGATTCTGCCGACACTCAGTTTCCATACCACGGCATGAATAACGCCTTCCGGTCCTTCGACCGAAACCTGAACATTGTTGCCGTCAGAATCCAGCGCATGTTCCAGGGGAATCGAAAACATATCGGTTCGGGGATATGACTCCTGCTGATATCCGTCATAATCCAGATACTGATGAAAATATCCCTGGCGATAAAACAGACCAACACCGGTCAGTGGTATCCGCATATCGGAAGCGGATTTCAGGTGATCTCCCGCCAGAATTCCCAGCCCTCCGGCAAACAGGGGCAGGCTCTCATGAATTCCGAATTCCATCGAAAAATAGGCGACGGTTTCGTTTCCGCTAAAAGCAGAAGAGGAGGTTTTCGGCGACGATTGAATCATGGAATCATAGCGAGCCTTTACCCGCGCCTGATGGGCAAGGAAACTTTCATCGCGGGACAGCTCCAGCAACCGTTCCTGAGGAATCAATGTCGAAAAATAAATGGGATTTCTATTGGATTTTCGCCATAAAAGCGGATCGATTCTGCGAAAAAGTTCGATAGCGTCGCGCTGCCAGCTCCACCAGAGATTTCTGGACAATTCATCCAGAAACTTCAGAGGTTCCGGAATGCTGGGAAAAACATACACAGTTTGAAATTGCGTCATAACGATTCCTGAGCAGTCGTGGATGGTAGATGGTATAAGGTGTTATCTGATTGTAGCCTCTTTCCGTATACTTTGAACGGTTACTGCCTGCACGGCGCCGGTCGTCTTCCGTTTCCGGAACAGGGGAGGAAAAAAATACAGCTGCCCACTATTTTGAAGCGTAAGCTTAAATAAAATGGCAAGTGATGTCAATCAGAGACGTAAAAATTGCCGGCTTCTTGCACAGTCGTCAATTCTCAAGGATGTCGGCGTCCAATCTCTCTGAAATTGTGGATGAAATTTCTTGACATGATTGTTTTGAAAGGATTATACAAACAGGTTGTAAATAAATTCCTTGTGAGGGAAGGCGTTTTTTCGTATGTTAATATATTTTCCTGTACCCATACCCAAACAACCGGAGACGTTCTCCAATGAACTCTAGTGATTTCAGTCTGTTCCAAATGATCAGTGACTCTGGCATGATGGTGAATTTCATTCTGCTGCTGCTGCTTTCATTTTCAATTATGTCATGGACAATTATCTTTATTAAGTTCAGATATATCCGCAGGGCTTTCAAGGAATCAGCTTTGTTTACGGAGTATTTTTGGAAGAGTCGAGATTTGTCAGAAGCTTTTATGAAAGCCAAACAGCTTCACAGCAGCCCGCTTGCGCAGGTTTTCCGGATTGGATATGTAGAGCTGAAAAAAGTCAGTCAATCTGCAGCGCCTGCCAAACCAGCGGTTCCTGGTCAGGAAACGCTGACCATGGGGACTCATATCGCCGGAATTGATAACGTAAGCCGCGCATTGCGACGTGCAACCAATACGGAAATTACCCGAATCACCCAAATGGTGCCGTTTTTGGCTACTACCGGTAATACGGCGCCTTTTATAGGGCTTTTTGGAACTGTTTGGGGTATTATGACATCGTTTCATGGCATTGCACAGAGAGGTTCCGCAACGCTGGCGGTGGTGGCACCGGGAATATCCGAGGCGCTCATTGCGACGGCCACAGGGCTTGCAGCGGCAATTCCATCGGTTATTGCTTTTAATTATTTTATGCAGAAAATCAGAATCATCGAAACGGAACTTCAGAGTTTTTCGGCGGATTTTCTCAATATTATCGAGCGTGATATCCTGATTACCAAAGGAATCAAGCCATGAGTATGGGCGGTGGGAATAATGACAGATTGATGTCTGAAATCAATGTGACGCCTCTGGTGGATGTCATGTTGGTTTTATTGATTATTTTTATGGTGACGGCCCCGATGATGATGCAGGGGGTAGATGTCGCGCTTCCCGAAACAACGTCGGCGCCGCTCAACGCTGAAAAGGAACATCTGGTGATTACCATTGATCCCAACAGCCAGATATATATCAATGAATTTCAGGTTTCCCTGGACACCCTGCGGGATAAACTTTCCAAAATTATCGAGACAAAGCCGGATAAAGAAGCATATCTCAGGGCAGACAAAAGCATTCCGTATGGTACGGTAGTGCGGGTGATGGCTGAGATCAAGGCTGCGGGCATTGATAAATTGGGAATGGTTACTGTGCCGCTGGATAACAAGCCTGAAAAAAAGAAGTAACAAATGCGTGCTCGACGATATGCTCATGGTAGTTTGCTGCTGTCTTCAGGTGCTGATCCCATATCGATGGCGTGGTATGTTTTTGCATCTCTTCTGTTGCATGTGGCGGTTTTTGCCATCATGTTCCTGTTGCCGGCGCTGACGCCTCGCAAGCAGTTTACCCCATCCGTGATCATGGTGAACATGGTGTCGCTGTCATCGACAGGCACAGCCGGAAAGCCAGGGCCTCCTGGGCCCAATATGTCGGAAGTCAAATCCGAAAAACCCGGAGCACCGGCGGGCCCTAAGACCAATGAAGCTGAGGTGCATGAAGCAAAACCTGCAAAAGCGTCTCCTTCCGAGCCTAAGGCCGAAATCCCCAAGCCAAAACCTGAACCGCCGGTAAAGCACGAAGCGCCAGCCCCCCCGAAGCCTGCTCCTCCCAAGCCTGTGCCTCCGGAGCCGAAGCCTGCCCCTCCCAAGCCGGAAGAGAAAGTCGCGCCTGTAAAACCAGAGCCGAAGGCTGTTGTGGAAAAGCCAACGGATGCTGTTTCTTTGTCTAATGAGAAGGCCAAGCCCAAGGCGTCTTTGAAGAAGGAAACGTATAAATCCACTCAGGCTATCAAGAATGCTCTGGAACGTATCGAGAAAAAAGTGGATGCGGAATCCAAGTCAGAACCCGGTTCCGATTCTCTGGCATCTGCTTTGAATCGCCTCAAGAGCAAGGTCGAGAAAGAAAGCAGCAGGGGCGGCGGTGTATCCGGTGGCGGATCAACTGCAGCGGCGCAGAAAGCTTCCGGTGGCGGCGGTAATGGCGGCGGTGGCGCAGGTGGTGAGGGAGGGACAGGTGGGACCGGGGCTTCCGGCATCCAGCCCATTGATTTTTACAGGTCGCTGATACCAAGCCATATCGATCATAACTGGGCTTTTAATCAGGATCTTGCGAACGGGCGCACAGATCTGGTGGCGGTCATTGTTGTCAAGATTATGCCCAATGGTGATATTACCGATATCTGGTTCGAGAAAAAATCAGGTAACAGTTATTTTGACGATTCTGTATTCCGGGCGGTTAAAAAATCAAGCCCTCTGCCGCCGCTGCCCAGAGAATATACGAAGCCATACTATCAACTGGGGTTGATTTTTACCCCCAAAGGACTAAAACGGGGTTAATATGAAGCTATATTCCGGAATTTCCGGATGGAGAAAAATGCCGGCTTTGCTGCATATTTCGATCTTTTTCATTGTCAGCATGTGGTATGGGTTTGCCTGTGCCGCAGGCCAGTATGATTATGTAGATATCAATAACCCGTCGCTGAAAAAGGTGCCGATTGCCATACCGTTTTTCAAGCCGGTTACCGGTAGTGCTTCCGAGTCTGAAATTTCCAGAAACGGCGCCAATATGCTTTCGGATGCACTTGCTTTTACGAGTTATTTCAATATACTGGATAGAGGAGCTTTCCTGGCGGATGCTCAGAAAGCCGATCCGGCTTCTCCGCTTTTCAAGGCATGGACAACGGTGGGCGCAGAACTTCTGGTGACAGGCGCTGCGGCTGTCAACGGCAATCAGCTCGAATTGGATTTGAGACTGTTCGATACTTTCAATGAGCGCCAGTTGCTTGGCAGGAAATATACCGGCAACGTCAGCGATCTTCGCAGTATGATCCTCAGATTTTGCAATGAAATCATGGGGCTTCTGACAGGCAGCACCGGACTTTTTGGAAGCAAAATTGCCTTCATTTCATCAGGTTCCGGGTCTAAGGAAGTTTATATCTGTGATTTTGACGGGCATAATGCTGTCCAGATCACCCGCAATCGAAGCATTAACCTGACCCCGGCCTTGTCCTCAGACGGTAAATGGGTGGCTTATACATCCTATGCCAAAGGAAAACCGGAACTGTTTATCGAGAATGTGATGGATAAACGGGTTACTGTGGTGGACAAAAAAGGGATGGGAATATCGCCGGGATGGTTGCCCGGCAAATTTGAACTGGGTGCAACGCTCACTTTTTCCGGAGACCCTGAAATTTATTTATTGACCGGAAACGGAAAAATTATTAATAGATTGACCAATAGTCCGGGAATTGATATATCACCAGCATTTTCTCCGGATGGAAAGAGAATGGCGTTTGTTTCAAGAAGAGGGGGAACGCCGCAGGTGTATATTCAGGATATGAACTCCGGTTCTGCAACGCGAATCACGTTTCATGGAAATAACAATACCCAACCGGAGTGGTCACCCAAAGGAGATAAGATTGTCTATACCACCCTTGAAAAAGGCGGGTTTTTTAATATTTGTGTGATTGGAGCAGATGGTCAGGGGTTGGTCCAGCTTACCCATGCTCAGGGCGACAACGAATCGCCGACCTGGTCACCGGACGGCAGCCTGATAGCATTTAGTTCTACCAGAGAGGGAGGATCGAGGATTTATGTTATGACAGTGTATGGGGCGGATCAGCGCAAGCTGGTATCAATGCCCGGTACGCAGTCAGAACCCAGATGGTCACCGGGTGTGACAAATTAATCATTTACAAGAAGAAGGAGGAAGGTATGAAGAAGTTACGGGTATTGTTGGCAATGTTGGTGGTTCCTGGCTTGATGCTGACAGCATCATGCGCAAAGAAAGTTGTAAAACCGGAAGCGGCTGTGTCCAAAGCAGATACCACCGCTCAAAGAGTAGTGACGCCGCCGCCGGCGCCGGTGGATAATTCCGCTCAGGAAGCTGCACTGGCGGCTCGTCAGAAGTTCCAGGCGGAAGATGTCTATTTTGCATTTGACAGCGCCGTGCTGAATGCGACTGCACAGTCAGTTCTGAAAGACAAGGCTGCATGGCTTAAAGCCAATACCGCCGCCAATATCGTGATCGAAGGTAATTGTGATGAGCGCGGTACTGTGGCATACAACCTTGCACTGGGTGAAAGACGTGCTGCAAGCGCCAAAGCATTCCTTACCAACATGGGCGTTGCACCTGCCAGAATGGCAACAATCAGCTACGGAAAAGAAAAACCGGTCGATCCGGGTCACAATGAACAAGCCTGGGCGAAAAACAGAAGAGATCATTTTGTTATCAAGTAAATAACCAGTAAATATAGCTATTGGTTGAGTTATAAATGGCAGGTTAGCACATCACAGGCTGTGTGGCCTGCCATTTTTTTTGACGATGACGTTCCTTTTGAACATTTTGGTCCAAAAGGTGTCAGTACTCTTTCATTGGCGGTGAGCAAGTTACATGAAATCCAGGATATGGTTCTCAGCAATATGTATTTCTGCTCTTTTGGGGGCTGCCGGATGTGCCACCAATCAGGATATGGCCAGTATCAATAACCGGCTGACGAATCTCGAACGCCGCGGGTACGATACCGAACGAACCCGTGATCAACGGATCGAGGATTTTCGAAAGAGCCAGACTGAAAAAGAGCGTCAACTCAGAAGTGAAAATGCAGAAATTTTTGCCAAGATAGACGGGCTTCAGGATCAGATTCAGACGCTCAACGGAAAAATCGAGGAAAAGCAGCATGCAATTGGGCAAGGCATGTCGGCCGGCGCTGGCGGTGATTTTGATTCCAGGATTACAGCGCTCGATCAATCGGTTTCTGCCTTGAAAGACCGTGTGACGCGCATTGAAGAATATCTGGCTATGGATGGGGGTGCGAAAAAAGCGGCTTCTTCTTCCGTAAGACCCGGTACTGAACAATCGGCAGGTCCCGATAAAGCAACTGAAGCTGCACCACCGAAAGCGCTTTCTGAAAATGAACTTTATGCCAAAGCCAAACAGGAATTCGATCAGGGCGATTTGGAGAATGCGCGTTCCGGCTTTCAGGACTTTATGAAACGTTTTCCTAAATCCAATATTGCAGACAGTGCGCAGTTCTGGATAGGAGAAATATATTTTCGCCAGAAATGGTATGAAAAAGCGATTCTCGAATATCAGAAGGTGATAGAGCACTATCCCAAAGGTAACAAAGTCCAGGCAGCCCTGCTGAAACAGGGGCTTTCTTTTTATAATCTCGGAGATAAGGCCAATGCGCGCCTGGTGCTGAAAGAACTTGTCAGTAAATATCCTTCCAGCAGTGAAGCCCGGATCGCTAAACACAAGCTTGAGGGATCTTGAGGTGTTGTTTCGGGGATACCGTTCTGGTTTCAATGATGCGGTTGAAGATTTTTATTATGATGACGCATTATTATGAAAGTGATCGGAATTGATCCGGGGCTGGCATCTACCGGAATCGGAATCGTTTCCGGCAGCGGTTTGAATGTCATCCGTTTTTCCTATGGCACTATTCATACAAGGGCTCATGCCCGCCTGCCGCATCGTCTGAAGGAAATCCACGATCACCTGTTTCAGGTACTGACGGATGAGCAGCCTGATTTGATGGTGGTAGAAGATATTTTTTCCCTTGAAAAATTTCCGCGTTCCGGCATCCTCTTAGGGAAGGTTACTGGTGTTATCCTTCTGTCTGCTGCAACGTACAATATTCCTGTTTGCGAAATTGCTGTCCGGGAGGCCAAACAGGTTCTCACCGGAAACGGCAACGCCACTAAAAAACAACTTGAAAAATCGGTACGTGCCCGTTTGTCCTTGACTCTTCCTATAAAACCGGATCATGCATCAGATGCGCTGAGCCTGGCCATGATTGGTCTGATGCGTCACGACGATTTGTGCGCTTCATGATGCAGGATTGCAGGAAACACAGGGACCACCCGCTGTGGCGAAATTCGTGCCTCTTTCGAAATGGCCTGAAATGATAGGATATATTGAAGGCGCAGTCCTTCAGAAAAATGATGAAAAGATCCTGATTCTGGTCAACCAGATTGGATATGAGGTATTGCTGCCGGCTATTGTTGCAGAGTCATTCAAGGATATTGCCACCGGTGATGCTGTTTCGCTGTTTATTTATTACTACCAGACTGAAAAACAGCCCCGTCCTGTTTTAATCGGTTTTAATTCGGATACTCAGAAAGATTTCTTTCAGCGTCTGATGACCGTGGAGGATATCGGCCCCATGAAAGCGGCTCGGGCGTTGACAATGCCGGTTCAGGACATCGCCCGCGCCATTGAAAATAATGACTTGCCATGTCTTCAACGGCTCACGGGTATTGGAAAACGGACAGCCCAGAAAATGGTGGCGTCACTGGCAGGCAAGTTAGACAGGTTTATTGTGGAGGAAGCGTCCAGCCGGGAGCCGGAATATCGGCGCGAAGAAATATCACTTCCGGTGATCGATGTTCTGGTGGGGCAGCTGGGAATTAAATCCGCCGAGGCGCGGCGGATGGTAGAAGAAACTTTGGCGGCGAATCCTTCGATTACCACTCCCGAAATGCTTCTTGAAGAAGTGCTTCGCACAAAACCGAAATGACGATTTCCATGACAAACGGCAAACAGAAGTCTTCTTCACTGGTTCAGGGGGTTGTAGAGGGGACGTGTCAGCCTGCGGATGTGCAGCCGGAGATGTTGTCATTGCGTCCGGAACACCTTTCGGAATATGTGGGCCAGGCTGAAGTGGTCGAAACCCTGAAAATCGCCATTGAAGCCGCCCGAATGCGAAAAGAACCTCTGGATCATGTGCTGTTTCACGGCCCGCCAGGGCTCGGAAAGACCACACTGGCGCATATTATCGCCAATGAAATGGGAGGCAGTCTGACAGTCACATCCGGACCGGCGCTCGAAAAAGGGGGCGACCTGATCGGTATTTTAACCCATCTGTCCAGGGGGGATGTATTATTCGTCGATGAAATTCACAGGGTTCCCAAAACCGTTGAAGAATTCCTGTATCCTGCCATGGAAGATTTCGCTGTCGATTTCGTGTTTGACAAGGGGACGCATGCCCGAAGTCACCGTATCCGTCTGGAGCATTTTACACTGGTTGGCGCCACGACGCGGGTGGGATTGTTGTCTTCCCCTCTGCGGGATCGATTCGGAATATTTCGGAGTCTGGATTTTTATCGTGAATCCGAACTGGTACAGATATCGCAGCGATCCGCGACGTTGCTGGAGATGAAAATGGAGTCCGCAGCGGCGCTGGAGCTTTCCCGGCGCTCGCGGGGAACGCCGCGTATTGTCAATCGCCTGCTGAAGCGGGTAAGGGATTATGCGCAAGTGCGTGCGGATGGCGCTGTTTCATCTGATGTCGTTAATGCGGCGCTGCTGCTGGAAGGTGTCGATGAAAAGGGGCTGACCGATTTGGACCGTCGGTACATGAAAACCATCATTGATTTTTATGACGGCGGGCCTGTGGGTATAGAAGCCATTGCTGCGACTCTTCAGGAAGAGACGGATACTCTGGTTGACGTTGTGGAGCCTTATTTGCTGAAAACCGGTATGGTGCTGCGGACGTCATCCGGAAGACGGGCGGCGAGAAGCGCCTACATGCACCTGGGATATGCGTTTCAGAAAAAACTGCTGTAATTCTTGCGCCGTTGTTGCCAGTCTTTGAATCAAACCGTTACGATGCGTTTCGAAGCTGGCAGGTGGGATGCGAGAAGAGCGCTTGACTTTTGATCATTTTCAGGCAGTATCCGATTGTTTCATGGGGGAGAGGAATGTCCAGCGCAGTATTTGTCTGTCCTGAAGAATCCGCGTTTTATACCCAGTGTCTGCAGCTATTTTTTTCTATCTATTGCGACGCCATTTCGGAAGTGCATGAATTTGGATCCGGAGATGGCGTTCCCATGGTCAATGCTATTCGTCAGAGCTCCTTCAAGGGGATGATCCATGGATACGAGGTCAACGATGCTTCCTGGAGCCAGGCGAACCTCCTGATACAGCGCTGCCAGATCGAAAAACGTTATTGCGTACATTTGGCGAGCTTTTTCGATATATGTGTCCAACCGTCCAACTGCGCCCTTGTCACCAATCCGCCATATCTGCCGGCTTTGACCGATACAGTCCTGTACATGAAAGAACTGTATGGTGGAGAGGACGGCGCCATGATCAGTCGAAAGCTTCTGTCTCTTGGATATCGGACGGTGCTGTTGATGGTTTCCAGTTTTTCTAATCCCGTCGAATTGCTTCGATTTGCAGCTGAGCAAGGATATGCGGTGTCTGATTTTCTGGTTACGCCGCTGCCCTTTGGACTTTACAGTTCCCAACCGGAAGTAAAAACCCAAATTTTTGAATTGTATCGGAAACACAGAGCATTTTTTTCCGAACATTATTATTTGCTGGCCGGTGTGATATTTCGGAAAACAGAGCGTGTCGATATGGAATTAACCGTCAACTTGATGAATATCATGCAGTCTCTGCGCCGATCCTCTTAAATCAGAAATGCTCTTCTGTGCAGGATATCCATCCATTTTCAACAGGAAAAAAACGATGTCTTCACAACAGCGCCATGAACTGCCGAATCCAACGCTCAGCATTCGAACGAAATTGCTGTTTATTTTGCTGATGCTTTGCCTGATTCTGCTGGTTTTCTCCGCCTATTCTACATTTAACAATATGGCGGTTATCGGCAATTTTATGCTGAAGAAATATACATCACTGAAAGATTATGCTGTCGGTAACAGTATCCAGGCGCTGCGTCAGCAGGCAGAGGCCGATCTGACGCGAACAGCCAAAGATCAGGCGTCTTTGAGTAACTCCTATCTTGAAAAGGTGGAAGCCGAAACCAAAATCATCACGACATATGCCGAAAATATCTGGGGACATCCTGCATCGTTTCAATGTCCAGGACATTCATGTTCCATGCAGGAAAAACCAGCGGATATTCAGAAATCTTCTGTGTATTACACAGTGCCAGTGAATGCGGCTGCTACTCCGGAACAACAGCGGGATATCCGTCTGTCTCGTTATCTCGAAGAGTTGTTTCTGGCGGTGCGGCAGGATAATCCGAACCTGGGGTCTGTATATATCGTTTTGGAGTCGGGAGTTGGCCGCGTGCTGCCCTGGGTGCCGGATGCGCCTTCAAATTACGATCCCAGAAAGCGTGCCTGGTACGAACGTGCGATATCCACCGGCCATCTGGGATGGACGCCTCCCTATCCGGACGTAACAACCGGTGTTCCGACAGTGACATGTTCACAGCCGGTTTATGATCAGCATCATAAGCCTATCGGGGTTGTCGGGCTCGATCTGAGTCTGGCGACATTGATAGAAGGCGTTTTGACGCAGCATATCGGTGGGGACGGGTGTATGTTTCTTCTGGACAGTGCCGGCAGCGTCATTGCCCATCCCAAGCTTTCTCTGAACAGCCTTCAGTGGGGTGAGCAGATCAAACGCGAGAATTTTTTCGAACACAGCAGCGACGCCTTGCGGAGGATCGTCGCTAAAATGGTTCAGGGCGACAGCGGTATCGGCGTATTCAGTGAAGATGGCGATAAATATCTGGCTTACGCTCCACTGCCTGCTCCGAAATGGAGTTTGGGCGTTATTTTGCCGGTGGCATCCATCATCAAACCGGCCGTTCAAATCGAAAATCAGATCAACGCGGAAGGTGGAAAGACGGAAACTGATATCGCAAAACAGCGCAAAAACGTACGTTCTGCGATGGTCATTGTATTCATCGTCATGCTGGTAGCGGTTACCGGGCTGGCGTTCCTGATTGCCCGAAGAATTACCAAGCCCATATTGGCGCTTCATGAAGGCGTCATTACTATCGGAAACGGCAATCTGGAACATGAAATTGTGGTTAGGACAGGCGATGAGCTGGAGAGTCTGGCGTATGCCTTCAATGCCATGACCGCCGATCTGAAACGGTATATCCAGAACATGCGGGAAGCAACCGCTGCCAAGGAAAAGATTGAAACGGAGCTGACTATCTGCAGTCAGATTCAAGCCAGTCTTATCCCCAGAACTTTTCCGGAACTTGCCGGTTGGGAAGTGCAGGCCTGTTTTTTCCCCGCCCGCCATGTTGCGGGAGACTTCTATGATCTGTTCCTGCATGAAGACGGCGAACGGGTTTTTTTTGTGATTGCCGATGTATGCGATAAGGGGGTAGGGCCGGCGATGTTTGCCGCAATCATCCGGACGCTGTTCAGGGTTTTTTCGCTCAGGGAGGCATCCCCGGTTGAAAACGAGGATACCTGTAATATGGAAATGAACATGCTGATCGAAAAAATCAATGACTACATTGCCGAGAATCAGTATGAAACCGGATTTTTCGCAACCGTGTTTGCGGGCGTTCTGGAGCTTTCGAGTGGCGTACTGAAATATGTCAACTGCGGCCATAACCCGCCGTATCTTCTGGATGCATCCGGACATATCAGGGCGTCTCTGCGTCTGACAGGGCCGATTTTGGGGGCCATGCCCGGTATGAGCTATAAACTTCAGGAGATTGTTCTGATGCCGGGAGACACCCTGTTTACCTATACAGATGGATTACCGGAAGCCCATAACGTCGCCCGACAGCTTTTTTCGGATGAACGGGTTCAACATATCATCAGCCAACCTGTGGATTCCGCTAAAACGCTTATGGAACGCATTGTGACGGAAGTCAATGACCACATGAAAGACACCGAGCAGTTCGATGATATTACGATGCTGTTGATCCGGCGCTGTCAGGAGGTATCATGTTGACCTTTCAGCGACTGCTGTGGAGCTGGGTTTGCGTTCTGATGCTGTCAGTTGTCGTATGGGCGGGCGATTATCCTCCGGATATCCAGCGCATTCGGGATCGGGGAAAACTGGTCGTTGCCATGTATTACAAGGACATTCCGCCTTTTTTCATGCATATTTCCTCAAAATCGGCGCCACAGGGGATGCGATGTCAGCCTTCCGGAGACGGCGAATATCTTTGCGGCGCGGATGTGGAGTTGGCACTGGATATCGCAGACAAACTTGGCGTCGGCTGCGAATTTCAACGCAAGGCAGAAACATTTGATGCGATTATCAACATACTGGACAGACACGAAGCGGATGTGGCCATTTCCCTGTTAAGTGATACGCTGAACCGGTCACAGAAGGTGGCGTTTACCAGGCCTTATGTGGTGTTGCATACAGGCATGCTTCTCAATCGTCTTTTTTTGGCGAAGTATCCGGAAGACAGCACGCTGCTGGGAATATTGAACCACAAGACCGTGAAAATCGGTGTTAAGGCGGGTACTTCCTGGGTCCGCTACGTAAGTGAGCTTTTTCCGAAAGCGGTGATAAAGGAGTATCCAGCCTGGGATCCGGATGTAATTGCCGCTGTACGCAAGGGAGATGTCATGGCTGCCTATGCCGACGAGATCGAGATCAAAAAAGTGATGATCGCTAAGCCCGATGTCGCGATAGAACTGAAAACAATCATCCTAAAGGATATTTCAGATCCCATTGCCATGGCAGTGCCCTGGGACAGCTTTCGTTTGTTGCCGTGGCTGAATACCTACATGGACATGGCAAAAATTCACATGACAGCAGACAGAATTCTTGACCGATATCCGGAAAGCATCAAAGGTGCCGCTGAACAATCCGTAGCAGGAGGAGAAAAGTGATGAGTTCCGAGACATTGGTGCGGCGGCGTATTCATTTTCAGTGGTTGATAAGTCCGTGGGCGATTCTGGGAGGAATGTCGGCAGGTATTGTGACTGGAATTTATTACAAAGGGGCTGCGCTTTTTCTGGCGCCGGTCGGAACGCTTTATTTGGCGCTGCTTCAGATGTCGGTGTTGCCTATCATGATATGTGCGGTGGTATCCAGTTTGGCTCGATTACTCCGATCCAAAACCGCCAGCCATTATGTTACGCGTGTGGCGGTGGTGTTCCTGTGTGGTCTGGCGCTGTCGGGATGTGTGGGGATCGGCGTCGGGCTATGGGGAGACAGGGCTGAAAAAACCATGAATCAGGGTTCCAGAAACGTCTTGGGAAAGATGCTGACAGCCAGCGAGACCGGTGCGACCCATTCTCTTGATACCCTTGAAATAATGCCGGAATCCATTGTATCTGTGGCCGATCCGCTGAAAAAGACCCACGCATCCCATCCATTCCAGAATTTTCTATCCGGGATAGTTCCCAGTAATATATTTTCTGCGCTAAGCCAAGGAGAAAATCTGAAAATTCTCTTTTTCTCTATAGTGTTGGGTGTGGCGTTGGCGACAGTCGGCTTGACTCAGACAGATCAAATTATCCAGGCTATATTCGTTATTTTCAAGGCATTTGAAAATTTTATCGGCTGGATGATGTATTTTCTTCCTTTCGGCCTGCTTTGTCTTCTGGCAGGACAGGTGGCGCAGACAGGCATTTCAATGATAATGGCGCTGGTAAAGTATGTGGGCATGGTATATGCTGCAGCGTTTATCATGACGCTGATCAATAGCGCTGTTATTCGGTTTGCCGGTAGAGCGCCATGTGTAGCCGCGTTTCTGGCGCTCCGGAAGCCGTTAATGATTGCATTTGGAACGCGCAGCAGTTTTGTCGCCATGCCCTCTGCGATTCATGCCCTGTCAGAGGAACTGCATTTCGAAAAAGAAACGACCCATCTGGTGATTCCACTTGGCGTGACACTGTGCCGGTTTGGTACCGTGATGGTGTTCGGGCTTTCAACGGTCTTTTTTGCGCATCTTTACAATGTTTCGCTGAGTATCGGCAGTTACGGCGTGATTTTATGTGGAGCTGTTCTGGCGGCGCTGGCGTCTGCAGGCGCACCTGGAGCCGCCACTGTCGGAATGCTGTCTCTAATATTCAGTCCGCTCGGACTCCCGGTGGATGCTGCCATTGCCCTCATGCTCGCGGTGGACCCCCTGACGGACCCCGTGATCACGATGGTAAATGTCCACACAAACTGTACCTGTACGGCATTGATTGCAGGGCATGACAGCGCTGAAGAGTGACGACTTCATAAAGCTGCGTTGCGCTCTGCATCCCTCATTGTTGCAGCGTACGATAAGTACGCTTCATTTGTATCCATCGGACCGAACACCATATTTTTTCATGATTTGTTGCAGTGACTGGCGTTCGAGTCCGCATTGAAGCGCAGCGCGTGTGACATTGCCGTCCGAACGATCGAGAAGGTGATGCAGATAACGGGTTGTAAAAGTTTCCAGCACCTGGTGCTTGGCCTCGTGGTACGGAAGTGACAATAAAGAACTGTCCTCGGATTCAGACGATGGTGCGGTATCGTTATTTCCGGAATCTTCGGCATTCAGTATGCTGCCCGATGACATTACCACCGCGCGCTGAATCGTATTGGCCAGTTCCCGGACATTTCCGGGCCAGCGTCGCAGGGTCAATTGCCGTAAAAAATCTCCGGAAATCCCTTGCAGGGGCTTTTCATATACCGCAGTAAAATGTTTGACAAAGTGATGAGCCAGAAGGGGGATATCTTCCTGACGGTCACGAAGCGCCGGCATGTGAAGATTGATGACATTCAGGCGGTAATAGAGATCTTCCCGGAATTCTCTTGAAATCAGTTTGGCCTGGAGATCCTGATTGGTGGATGCGATGACCCGCACATCCACCTGAATGGTGCGGGTCTGTCCCAGGGGCTTGATTTGTTTGTCTTCCAGAACCTGAAGCAGCTTGGTCTGGACGGAAAGGGGGATTTCTCCGATTTCATCCAGACAGATGGTGCCCCCCTCTGCGGCTTCGAAAAGACCTTTTTTATCGTGAGTGGCGTGGGTGAATGCGCCTTTCTGGTATCCGAACAGCTCACTTTCCAGGATGTTTTCCGGCACTGTTGGACAGTTGACATGCACATAAGCGCTGGCGCTGCGTGAACTAAGGGCGTGAATAGCCCTGGCGGCCAGATTCTTTCCGGTTCCGGATTCTCCGGTTATCAAAACCGTCACATCGGTTCCGGAAATCATCCGGATGGTATCATACACCTTCTGCATGGCAGGGCTGACGCCCACCAGATTTTGAAACATTTCTTCTTTTTGAATGCGCTGTTGAAGCTGACGGTTTTCTCGAAGCAGCCTGCTGCGTTCAATGCCTTTCTGTAACAGGCGCATCAGGTCGTCCTGTTCAAAGGGCTTGGTGATGAAATCGTAAGCTCCTTTCTTGATGGATTCCACCGCTACCTCGATGACTCCGTACGCGGTCATCATGATAACGGTTAGCCATGGATCCTGATTTCGCAACTGTTCCAGGAGCTGAATGCCGTTCATGTCAGGCATCCGAATGTCCACCAGCGCTATATCAAAACTCTCTTGCTGAAACAGTTCCAGCGCTGCTGCTGCACTTGAAACCGTTTCGATATCGCAATCAATATGCCCCCGGATAGAGCGTTTCAGGAGGGTAAGCATATCCAGTTCATCATCCACAATCAGGAGTCTGGATTTTACAGGCATAAGGAAAACATCCATTGTATGACATCGGATTGTTTCATCATGAATTTCCGAAGTTTAATTGGCCAAAGTCTGTCTTGCAGAAAATAATTAACGATTTTAAAAGATATTCAGCGAAAACGAGAGAAATAACGAGCTTCACGATATTTCATCAATTGTTGATAACTTTCTGATAACCTGAAATCTACTTCAAATCGTTAGTAAAAAATCGGGTTTTTAAAAAGCTGTATTTTAAGACAGTTGAATTTACATGATCTAATATCTCATTAATATTCAGCATGATAACTTATGTTCATAATTTTATGGCGACCGGTTTAAAAACAGCCGATTCGATGATTGACTGTTTGGGAAAGCTTGGATAAAACAGCACCTGCATGAACATGGAACTCAACACAAATCAGTAAGAATTCCGAATATCCGACGATTGGCTTTTAATGCCTCCCGAAACCTTATCTTGTTCAAGAGCCTCAATACCTATGGAATCTATCTGGAATACAACCAAGACACTTATCAAAAATCGCATTCCTGGCCACAGCTATCGCATGTGGATTGAACCCGTGGTATTCAAAAAAGCAGATGATAATGTTCTGGTGTTATCGTGCCCCAATGTTTTTTCGAAAAAACGGGTTCAGGAGCACTATGGGAATCTGATCGCCTCAGAAATACAGCAGGCGTTGGGAAAGCCCTGCCAGATTGTCATGGAGGTGGCTGATCAGAATGTCATCAGTCAGAATCGTCCGGAAATCAGCTATCAGAAGCCCCTGTTTCCTCAGGCTGAGGCTCAGCCTTCCAGTGGAAGGTTTTTAAGAAGAGATTATACCTTTGACCAGTTTGTCGTGGGCGGTAACAACGATTTTGCGTATTCCGCGTCGCTGGCGCTGGCATCCGGGAAAAAGAAGCAGCAGCATTCTTTGTTTCTGCTATCCAAAACCGGCATGGGAAAAAGCCATTTAACGCAGGCAGTCGGTAATTACATTTTGTCCGAAAATCCGTCGGAAAAAGTATATTATATTACAGCCGAGGATTTTTCAAACGAAATGGTTGCAGCGCTTCAGCATGACGCCATTGGTGACTTCAAAAAGAAGTACCGCACTGGCTGCAATGTGCTGCTGCTGGATGATGTTCATTATCTGAGCGGCAAAGAACGTACTCAGGTCGAACTGGCCATGACACTGGATACCCTCTACGATTCGGGTAAAAAAATAATTTTTTCAAGTTGCTATCTTCCGGGAGAAATTCCCCGGCTCAACGACAAGCTTCGATCGAGGCTTTCCGGGGGGCTCATTTCCGCCATTGATCCGCCTAATTTCAGAACCCGCATGCGTATTCTCCAGAAAAAAGCGACAGGCAGCGGCATTCTCATTCCGGATGAAATCACTCAGTATCTGGCCAGTGAACTGACAGAAAATGTGCGGCAGTTAGAAAGTGGTTTGATCGGTATTACGGCAAAATCATCTCTTCTGGGAATGCCTGTAAATATGAACCTGGCGGAGAGTGTCATCAGGAATATCGTCCGTCAGCGAAAGCAGATTACGGTGGATGTTATCAAAAAACTGGTGTGTCAGGAATTCAATATTTCCCATCAGGATATCATATCGGCTTCCCGCAGACAGGCGTTGGTCAGGCCCCGTCAGATAGCCATTTATCTCTCCCGCAGATATACGGATTCCCCGCTGCAGGCCATCGGAAAGAGCTTCAACCGCTATCATGCCACAGCCCTGCATTCCATCCATACCATTGAAAAAGGTATTCGGGAAAGCGTATCACTCCAAAAACAGGTAGAGACTCTTTCTCAGAAACTCGAGGAAAGCGTTTGCTGAGAAAAAAACGGGTCGCTTTGCAGAAAGTCAACTTCAGCCTGTGTGTGCTGCATCCTTCTTACCGCGTATGGTGCAGGCGTTAATCGTCTGAAGACAGGGCTTTTTATCTTGCCACCCGGTTTTTGACTTATTGCGGGCTTACCAGAACTGATGTTGTCAGGATATTCTCAATGAAATCTCAGGAACAGCCGGAAAATTCCTCCATTAACCACCTGCCTCCACACAGCCTTGAAGCTGAAGAAGCTATTATCAGCGCCATTCTTCATGACAACAGCACCTTGCTGGATATTGTGGAAGTGTTGTCTCCGGATGATTTTTACCGTTCAGCACATCAAAAAATTTATACGGCCATGACGGAACTTTTCGGCAAGGCGGAACCGGTGGATATCATCACGGTCACCAATCTGCTGAAAGCCAAAGGACATCTGGAATCCATCGGCGGCGTGTCTGCCATTGTTCAAATGATGGATTCCATTCCCGTGGCCGTTAACGCCGTGCATTATGCTAAAATCATTCATGATAAAGGATGCCTGAGGCGCCTCATCGAGAAGGCCAACCGTATTGTTCAGCGGTGTTTTGAAGACCATGACGATGTGGAGGATGTCCTGGATTTTGCGGAATCCTCGGTATTCGAGATTTCAGAGCATAAAGTCAGACCTGCCTTCAATCATATCGCATCCCTGATTGAAACCAATATTGACAAACTCGAGGAACGTCAGGGCAACAAGACCCTTTATACGGGCGTTCCTTCCGGTTTTCACGGGATAGATCACCTGACATCGGGATTTCAGAGATCGGACCTGGTGATTCTGGCGGCAAGACCCAGTATGGGGAAAACTGCTCTGGCGCTGAATATGGTTCGCAATGTCGCGGTTGAAAGCAATACCCCTTGCGCGATTTTTTCACTGGAAATGTCTAAGGAACAACTCTCCATGCGAATGCTGTGCGCGGAGGCCCGTATCGATTCGGCGCGTATCCGGGATGGTTTTTTCAGCGATGAAGATTGGGAACGTCTTACCCATGCCGCAAGTACGTTATCCCAAGCCCCTATTTATATTGACGATGTCTCCAATATCTCTTCCATGACCATACGTGCAAAGGCCAGAAGGCTTAAAATGGAAAAGAATCTCGGGCTGATCGTTATTGACTATCTCCAGTTGATGAAAAGTTCGATATCCAGTGAGCGCAGGGATTTGGAAATAGCGGAAATATCCCGTTCTCTCAAATCACTGGCCAGGGAACTGGACCTGCCGATCGTTGCGCTGTCTCAGCTCAACAGAAAACTGGAGGAACGCAGCGACAAGCATCCCCAGTTATCTGATTTGCGCGAATCCGGCGCTCTTGAACAGGACGCCGATATGGTTATGTTTATTTACCGGGATGAGGTATACAATAAGGATGAGAACAATCCCAATCGGGGAAAGGCTGAAATTATCCTGGCCAAACATCGAAATGGCCCGACAGGTTTGGCCATGCTCACCTTTTTAAACTCCTATACGCGGTTTGAAAATCTTGCGCAGGAAATGCCCCAATGACAGAATGAATATTGTTTACCCCCTCCTTCCGGAGCGTATCGGCATATATGAAAAAAGTCTTTGGTAATATTTCAGGACTCAGGGCAACCCAGATCATACGGCTTGAAAATCTGTATGATCAGCGAACGCCGCCGGAATATCTGATTTCCGATGAGATGGCGGATGTTATGTGCCGGCTTTCCACCGAAATTCGGCGTCAAATCGGTGTGTTGGTGAACCGCCGGGGTAAAGTGACGTCCGTATTTGTTGGAGACTATCACGGCCTCGTGCTTCCGGATACCAGTGAATATCGGATATTTCCAGGACGTCTGAAGGGGATCCGCTGCATCCATACGCATTTGAAATCGGAATCTTTATCCAATGACGATCTGACCGATCTGTCATTGCTCCGGCTGGATATGATGGCCGCGTTGACCATCACCCCGGAAAGTGCACCACACGAAGTATTTGCCGCGCACATTTTGCCTTCCGGCAAAACGTCCTATCAGATATTGCCGCCTTTCCCCGCGAATTGCATGAACATCGGCTGTCTGGAACGAATACTGGCCATCGAGTCGGAACTCAGCCGGCTTGGCGCTACTGCGGATTCCTCTGCCCGGGGAGAAAGGGCGCTTCTGGTCAGCGTGTCACATCAGTCCCGCCATCAGGCCGAAGACTCAATGATGGAACTCGAAGAACTCGCCGTATCCAGTGGCCTTGATGTGGCCGGCTCGATTTTTCAACACCGCCGGCAAATGGACTCCCGCTTTCTGACCGGTGCAGGAAAGCTTCAGGAGATTACCCTGATGGCTGTTGAAAAAGGAGCAACGCTTGTTATCTTTGACCAAGAGCTGAATGCGTCGCAAATCCGGTCCATCGCCGATCAGACCGATCTCAAAATCATCGATCGTACCCAGCTGATTCTGGATATTTTTGCGCAGCGGGCGCAGTCTCGGGAAGGTAAACTCCAGGTGGAGCTGGCTCAACTGAAATATCTGCTGCCCCGGCTTGTCGCTAAAAATACGGCTATGTCGCGACTGACCGGAGGCATTGGTGGGAGAGGCCCGGGAGAAACCAAACTGGAAATCAACAGACGCCGTGCGCGGGAACGCATTCTGCGTCTTGAAAAATCTCTGGCTCAGGTGGTGCTGCAGCGCAGACAGCAAAAATCGAGACGGCGACGCCAGGGGCTTCCGGTAATCTCGATTATCGGATACACCAACGCTGGCAAGTCCACCCTGCTCAATACGCTGACGCACAGTCAGGTTCTGGCGGAACAGCGCCTGTTTGCGACATTAGATCCTTCCAGCCGCCGTCTTCGTTTTCCCAAAGATGTGGATGTGATCATCACCGATACGGTTGGATTTATTAGGGATTTGCCACAAGATCTCCAGGTGGCGTTCCGAGCGACACTCGAAGAACTGGAAAGCGCGGATCTGCTGCTGCATGTCATTGATATCAGCAATCCCCGATGTGAAGATCAGATTCAGTCTGTGGAAGTCATATTGGAGAATCTGGGTTTAAATCATATTCCGGTGTTGCGGGTACTGAACAAGATGGATGCGGTGTCCGCAGCATCACTGGAAATATCAGTAAACCGTTATGGCGGCATTCCCGTTTGTGCACGGGATAACGCATCTTTGCAACCGCTGGTGGAAGCGATGTCGGCGATCATTTCCCGACGGTGCCAACCGGACGCCACTGCGGTATCGGAAATGACTGCCTGAATATCATAATTCCATTTTGCTTTCAAAATGATATTCCAGCAAGCATTCGGACTGAGACCGCGAAAGCAAGCGAGCAGCGATGAGACTGTACATTCAGTACGTCGAATCGCGGCACAGCGAAGCT
>LKPX01000047.1 GCA_001443525.1 Desulfobacteraceae bacterium RAAP-1
ATAAATATCATCAACAATGCGCGCTATGCCTTAAACGAGAAATATCCGGGAAGGCATGAAGACAAGCGGCTCGAAATCACCGGCGAAAGCCTGACGATCAGCGGGTCCCCATCGGTGAGAATCACATTTTACGATCGCGGAACAGGAATCTCCGCCCATGATATTTCCATGGTGACAAAGCCGTTCTTTTCCACGAAGCCTTTCGGAAAGGGAACCGGCCTGGGGTTGAGCATTACACATCGAATCATCACGGATCATGGCGGACGCATCCGCTTCGAGAGTATCCAGGGAGAATTTACCAGGGTTATTATTGAGTTGCCGGTGAGTCAGTGAATGGGTTGAGCGATTCACCGGTTTTTTAAAGGGATAGAAAATGAGTGCGAGAGTTCTTGTAATTGATGATGAGGAATCGATCCGGTTTACCTTCGAAAGATTTCTCAGCGCCGCGGGGCACGTCGTGGTGACGGCTGAAAGCTGCACTGAAGCTTTGGCCCGAATCAAGGAGACGAGCTTCGATGTGATATTTGCAGACATCATTTTGGGGGATGGAACGGGAATTGATATCCTGCGCGATATCAAGGCAAGAGGACTGGTCTGCCCGGTCATCGTGATCACGGGAGATCCGGGTGTTGCAACCGCTGCCGAATCCATTCGCCTGGGCGCATTCGATTACATTCCCAAACCCATCAACCAGGAGTCCTTGCTGCATACCACCCGAACGGCGTTGAAGTATAAAGACGTAAATGAAGAAAAGGAACGATACCGTATAAATCTCGAAGCGATCTTCAGGAGTGTCAGGGATGCCATCATCACGGTGGATAAAGAATCGATTGTGACCGAACTCAATGAAGCGGCCATGACCCTGTGCGGATATTCTCGTGATGATATCGGAAAACCCTTTGGCGTTCTATCTGAAACATGCAATGGGAGATGCAGGGAGATTCTCGAGGAAGCCATCAAACGTGGAGAACCTGTTGAGGCGGACCGTATCGAATGCCGGCCTGGCAATGGCGCCACAAGAGTCATCAGCGTCAGGACATATCCGCTGCTCAGTCTTCAGGGCATGAACTCGGGTGTCGTTATGGTGTTAAGGGATGATACGCATGTGGATGACCTCGAAAGGGAGCTCAAGACCCGCCGGCAGTTCTATCGCATCGTTGGCGGAAGCGAGCCGATGCAGAAGGTTTATGCCCTCATACAGGCTTTGGCCAATGTTCAAACGACGGTTCTCATCACAGGAGAAAGCGGGACAGGTAAAGAACTGGTAGCCGAAGCGCTGCATTGCGCCGGAGAACGCAGCCACAAACCGCTGGTCACGGTGAACTGCTCGGCATTGCCTGAGAATCTTCTTGAGAGCGAACTTTTCGGCCATGTGAAGGGAGCGTTTACAGGCGCCATCAGAGACAATGTGGGGCGGTTTCACAAAGCGGATCGTGGCACCATTTTCTTTGACGAGATTGGCGATATCTCGCCAAAGATTCAACTGAAGCTCCTGCGAGTTCTTGAAAAGAGTGAATTCGAGAGGGTCGGAAGCTCTGCGTCAACGAAGGTGGACGTTCGGCTGATCGCTGCAACCAACAGAAATCTCAAGGAGAAAGTCAGTCTTGGCGAATTGAGGGAAGACCTTTACTACCGGCTGAAGGTGGTTGAAATCAAGTTGCCGCCTTTAAGGGACAGACGCGAAGATATCCCGCTTCTGGTTGATCACTTTCGGATTCAATTCAATGCTAAATTCAAAAAAACCATTGAAGCAGTATCCGCGGATGTCTTGAAAGCTTTTCTCGACTATCCCTGGCCGGGCAATGTGCGGGAGCTTGAACACACCATGGAGTACGCCTTTGTCCTGTGCAGCCAGAACATCATCACCTTCGATCATCTGCCGCCCGACTTCATGCGTACTCCGAAAATTGGGAACCACGCATCCGATGCGTCACCGGATACCGATTCCCGCGCAATTCTTGAAGCCCTAGATAAAACCGCATGGAACAAAGCCAAAGCAGCCAGGTTGCTGGGGATAGACCGCGTAACCCTGTACCGGAAAATTAAACGGTATAAAATCGGTGAATCGGTGAATCGGTGAATCGGTGAATCGGTGAATCGGGGAGGGGTGGAGTGGGATATCAGAGTTTTAAGGAACTGAGGGTCTGGCAGGAAGCAAAGATGCTGGCTGTGGAGATATACAAACTCACTGCATCAGGAGGTTTATCCAGGGATTATGGGCTTAAGGGCCAGATGCAACGGGCAGCAGTGTCCATTGCCAGCAACATCAGCGAAGGCTATGAGAGAAAGTCAGATATAGAATTCATTCGGTTCCTCTATATATCGAAAGGATCCCTCAGCGAGCTTGTCACCCAGCTCGAAATCTCAAAAGAAGTCGGTCTGATATCAGAGGATGTTCTCATGCCTGTAGCCGATCAATGCAATAAACTGGGAGTAATGCTTACCAAACTCATCCAATCAAGGAAACCCCTAAAATAACTCAACCCGATTCCTCGATTCACCCATTCACCCATTCACCGACTCACCGACTCACCCATTCTCAAAAAAACGAACCGCTTTAAGTAATTCCGAAAAGCGATAAATAATATAATCGGGCTGAACCCCCTCTTTTTCTTGCTCACCCTGGTTGGACTTAAAGAAAATGGTTTTCAGCCCCAGTTGTTCTGCCCCAAAAATATCGCGGTACATATCATTGCCGATAAGCAGAACCTCCGAGGGTTTCAGTTTCATACCGGACAGTACGCTTTCAAAAATTCGCACATCCGGTTTGCGATACCCCAGATCACCAGAAACAATCACCGGATTAAAAAAATCGAGCAGACCCGCAGCCTGAAGCTCGGGTACGGCGTAGGCGCTCTGGCCATCGGACAGGGCCGCCAAAAGATACCTCGGACGCAGCTCGGTCAAAACCTCCACAACATCCGGGTAAGGCTGAAGTTTGAATCGGGAAACCGCCCGGTAAACTTCCGCCAGAAACAACGGCAGTTGGGTGCGTTTTTCAGCGGACAGCTTCCGCGTAAAATCCGTGGCATAACGTCTCAGGATTTCTTGAAAGATACCGACCGCATCAAATTCCGAATGGGTCTCCTTGCTTGACAGACGCTGTTCTTTCATGATCTGATAATAGAGGTCTCTGATGTGATCGGCGCTTAACGATATTCCCTGGTAGGAAAGCAGATTGCCGATGACCCGATAAATTTCATCATACGCTTCGTTGGTGTGAATATCGACGAGTGTGCCGTTAATATCAAAGATCAAGCCTCGAATGTTCATTAAAACCTCCTGAGAGAATTTTTTGCTTCGGATATCAGTTCCCGGCGGTATGCCGGGTCAATCCATCCATTCCGGGAAATACGAAGAAGCGTGATTCCCAAATAAAAGGGAACTCTACTGGTGATAGCGCCAAAAGCGCGATCGCGGTCTGGAAAATGACACGCGTATTCCCAGAGAAAGTGTCCGATGAAGGGTTCGGCTGCAGAGGGGTTGCCGGTAGCACGCAGAAAAAAATGTTTCAACTCTCCGGCAATGCGCCCGGTGTCAAAAACCCGGTCAGCGCGTTTGGTCCGTTCCAGATCAAAGGAAATGACATTCAGCCCGCGGCCGAACAAAAAGTTTTCGGGTGTCGCATCCCCATGAACCATGACCTGCCGGTCTTCCCACATGTTTGATTTATGGCGCCATTGATCGCGTAATCCATAAAACTCATGAGATTCATCCCGGGAAATCGCATTGATTTCCAGAAGCCTGTTTGTCAGACGATCCATGTAGGCGCAATCCTCATTGAAATCAACCGTAACGTCCATGGCGGTTTGATTATGAAACTGGGCCAGAAAATAGGCCAAGGCCGTTAACTTGCGATAAAGCCGATCGTAATTGCCCTGACAAATAGCGTTTTGAATAATCTCACTCAGCAATTCCCCTTCGCAGTATTCAACCACCAGCAAGGCGTTCAATTCGTAATTGCATCCTAAAGGGCGGACGACATAATGAGGGGATGTCGTCAGGCCGTAATCGCGCATCAGACAAAGATTATGAAACTCATTTGTCAACCGGTGCGCGGCTTTTTCAATATTTCGTTTCCGATCGGACAGGAAAAACTTGCCCACGACTCTGGCCCCGCTGAACTTATCTTCATACAGATAAACATCATTAGAGGCGTTCATCTGATAAACGCGGTATTTCGCCCGGTCGGACACACCGGTTATTTGCGGCTGGATGTCATGCTGCAAATAACCGTGGAGCGGATCATGATGCGGCAGATGTCCTATAAACTTTTTAGTCATTTCAATATCTCAATGATCAAAGGGGGTTCCTCTATGAATCCCGGATGTAATTATTCAGGGGCTGGTTTTAAACCCGCCTCTGCCAATAGCGCCATTTAAATGCGCCATAAAATAATTAAGCTCAAGCAAATTATATGCCAAAAAAACTAAAACCCCTTTTATATTTGGCTATGTATTGTAAAATTGGGTAGTTGATATGGGATGAGAAGCATGCGGAAACATGATCTGGCATAGAAAGTGTGTTGTATGCAACAGATGTGCTGCATTATTTTTTAATACGCCTGCTACATTTCTATGAAATAAACCGCGTTGCAAATTGCCCACCATCCATGATACTGCTTTTCTGGTGCGATGCTGGATGAAAAGCTTCACAAAAAGTCCGGACGCTGCGTCTCTGATGTCCCAAAAGTAATATTTTGCCTTGCGGGTTATACTTTGAACGGAAGTAACCATGCCAAACAAAGCGCAAAAAATTCTTGATTCCTTCCCCAAAACGCCATTGACGGATATGGCTGACGATCTGCTTCATCAGATCAACGGAAAACTGGACAGGAAACGAAAGTCTGCCATGGGACAATTCATGACCCCTTCACCGGTAAGCGAGTTCATGGCGTCCCTGTTCAAGGAGACTCCCAGAGCCATTGAACTGCTTGACGCCGGTGCAGGCGCCGGGGCGCTGACTGCGGCTTTTGTTAAACGCTGTTGCGAGGAAGGGAAAAGACCGGAATCCATCAGGTCAACGGTTTATGAGGTTGAGCCAATCCTGTTACCATTTCTTCGGGAAATGCTGGATCACTGCGGCGATGCCTGCATGGATGCGGGAATCGCTTTTGAGTCCGTCATTCATGAGGAGGATTTCATCATGGCGGGCAGAAATATGATCGAGAAAACGCTGTTTACTTTGCGCCGGAAACAGCCGCACTTCTCCCATGTCATATTAAATCCGCCCTACAAGAAAATGCAAAGTGCTGGTGAACACCGATTGCTGCTACGTTCCATCGGTATCGAAGCGGTCAATCTCTATGCGGCTTTCGTAGCGATTGCCTTGAAAATGCTTCAGCCAGGGGGTGAACTGGTCGCCATCACACCGCGCAGTTTCTGCAATGGTCCCTATTTTAAGTTATTCCGGAGAGTTCTTCTGAAAACGGCATCCATAGACCGTATTCATATTTTTGAATCTAGGAACAAGGCTTTTGCCCATGACGAGGTCTTGCAGGAAAATATCATTTTCCATCTCACAAAGGGTGCTGTCCAGAGGCAAGTCATCATTTCCTCCACGGAACAGGCTGATTTCTCCAATGGAATGACCGTTCGTCATGCGGATTTCTGCCAAATCGTCAAGCCGGATGACCCAGACATGGTGATTTATGTAACGCCAGATGAGCGGGCTGATGGTGTCGAACGACGCATCAAATTGTTGCCCTGTACGCTACGCGAGCTGGGTATCGAAGTTTCCACCGGCCCTGTCGTTGATTTCCGGCTGAAGGAATATCTGCGCATGGTGCCGGAAGAAGGAACATTCCCCCTGATTTACGCGGTCCACTGCGAAAATGGCTTTGTGCGATGGCCCCTGCAAATGCGTAAGCCAAATGCCATAGCGGATGTAGCGGAAACAAGAAAATGGCTTTTCCCAAATGGCTGGTACACCTTGACGCGCCGTTTTTCGAGCAAGGAGGAAAAACGCCGGATTGTTGCTACTGTTTATGATCCAGACCGTGTTCCTGGCGAATGGATAGGTTTTGAAAATCATCTCAATCTGTTTCATGAAGGCAAAAAAGGCATGTCGCCTGCACTGGCGAAGGGGCTGGCGGTATTTCTCAATTCCACCCTGGTTGACGATTATTTCCGCCAGTTCAGCGGCCACACACAGGTAAACGCAACGGACCTTCGCATGCTCAGATATCCACTCCGTAAACAGCTTGAAGAATGGGGTTTAAAGGTTATAGATACGCTCCCGTCTCAGGAAGAAATCGACGATCTCGTTGGAAGGGAGATAGCTGAATGAATAAAAAACAGCAAAAGCTGCTTAATGAGTCGCTTGCCATTCTCCAGGCATTGGATTTTCCCAATGCTCAGCAGAATGAACGCTCTGCCCTTACCCTGCTGGCACTGCTGAATTTAATGCCGCCAAAAACATGGAAAGATGCCGAAACACCGATAATCGGCATCCGCGCCATTCTTGATTTTTGCCGCTCAATTTATGGAAAGCCTTATGCCGAGAACACAAGGGAATCGTTCAGAAGACAAACCATGCATCAGTTCGTAGCGACGGGATTGGCAGTGGAAAATCCGGATAACCCCAAACGGCCGATTAACAGTCCGAAATGGTGCTATCAGATTGAACCTGACGCAGTACGATTATTGCGTGACCACTTCAAGACAAAAACCTGGAAGAGCGAATTGGCGAGCTATCTTAGCAGACGCGCAGGGCTGGCCAGCAAATACGCCATGGAGCGTGAGATGCTCCTGGTGCCGGTGATGATAACCGAAGGCACATCCATTCAACTCTCTGCGGGAAATCACAATCAGCTTATCAAAGATATCATTGAAAAGTTTGCCCCCCGCTTCGCACCGGGTAGTATTGTCATGTACGTGGGCGACACAGGCCAGAAGTGGGGATATTTCGACGAAGCGGGTTTTGCCGCACTTGGCGTGAAAATGGATATGCACGGCAAGATGCCGGATGTTGTCATCCATTATCCCGCCAAAAACTGGATTCTCCTCATCGAGGCCGTTACGAGCCATGGACCGGTCAACCCCAAACGGCGCGAAGAATTGGCACAACTTTTCACCTCATCCACAGCCGGAGCCGTATATGTGACCGCCTTTCCCACGCGAGCCGACATGACACGCTATCTGACCGACATCTCATGGGAAACGGAAGTCTGGATCGCGGAAGCGCCGACCCATCTGATTCATTTCAATGGGGAAAGATTCCTTGGCCCATACGAGTAACAGGTTAAGAATCTCCATGAAAAACATCACCACAAACAGCAAAAATCACGATAATTTCAGAAGGAATCAAGCTGACGCTCCCGAAATTCCGGAATTCCGTAAGGAGAAGCGATATGCCCCCTAAAAAGAAATCCATCGTAAAGCGGAAATCCCTGTTTCCGCCCGATACGTCGGAAATTGCGCCTCAATCTTCAGTTTTGCCCGAATCGGATGGAAATGCCTTGCCGGATGCTGGTTTGGAAAGGCTGCAGGTGCCCACGGAGCCAGGTTTTCCGATTGTCGGCATCGGCGCATCGGCCGGAGGACTGGCGGCCTTCGAGGCTTTTTTTTCCGGCATGCCGCCCGATACGGACCCCGGCATGGCTTTTGTTTTGGTCCAACACCTGGCGCCGGACCACAAGAGCATCCTTACCGATCTGGTCAAGCGCTATACCCGCATGCAGGTGTTCGAGGTGGAGGACGGGATGGCGGTTGCGCCCAACTGTACCTACATCATCCCGCCCAATCGTGACATGGCCTTTCTAAACGGAACCCTGCAGTTACTGGAGCCAGCCCTGCCACGCGGCATGCGCCTGCCCATCGATTTTTTCTTCCGCTCCCTGGCTCATGACCAGCGCGAGCGTGCCATCTGCATTGTACTCTCCGGCACTGGCAGCGATGGCACAGGGGGCGTAAGGGCGGTTAAGGGAGAAGGCGGCATGGTCATGGCCCAAAACCCCGAATCCACGGAATATGACGGCATGCCACAAAGCGCCGTCGCCACAGGACTGGTGGACTACGTGCTGCCGCCGGCGGAAATGCCGGCCCAGCTCATCGCCTATGCGGCCCACGCTTTCGGCAAGCTGCCCCGTCAGGCAGCCGTTCCACCCTACAGGGCCGAAGACAATCTGAAAAAAATCTGTATCCTGCTGCGGGATCAGACCGGCCACGATTTCTCACAGTACAAGCAAAATACGCTTATCCGCCGGGTTGAACGGCGCATGGCCGTCCACCAGATAGACCGGACAGCGGATTATCTGCGCTATTTGCGGAATACCCCGGCCGAAGCCCAATCCCTCTTCCGGGATCTTTTGATCGGTGTGACCAATTTCTTCCGCGATCCGGAGGCTTTTGCCGTCTTGGAAAAGCAGGTGATCCCCCAGCTCTTTGCGGGCAAATCCACAGGCGCGCCGGTCCGGGTGTGGGTCTGCGGCTGCGCTACCGGCGAGGAGGCCTATTCCATCGCCATCCTCCTCCAGGAACACATGGAGACACTGAAACAGACCTTCAAGGTGCAGGTCTTCGCCACTGACATTGATCCGCAGGCCATTGAACAGGCCCGCGCCGGGGTTTATCCCGCCGGCATCGCCTCCGACCTCTCGCCAGGTCGCCTGGCGCGCTTTTTCATTCAGGAGCCGGACAGCGGTGTCTGTCGTATCCAGAAGGTCATCCGTGATCTGCTGATATTCTCCACACAGGACGTGATCAGGGACCCGCCATTTTCCAGGCTGGACTTGATCAGTTGCCGCAACCTGCTGATCTATCTGAACGCGGGGCTGCAAAAAAAGCTCATCCCTCTGTTTCACTATGCGTTAAACCCCAAGGGGCTGCTCTTTCTGGGCACGTCCGAGACGGTGGGGGAGTTTGTGACCCTCTTTGCCACGCTGGACCGCAAATGGAAGTTCTACCGGCGTCGGGATGACATCGCCGGAGCGCTTCGTCCGGCTCTGGGCGAGTTTGTCCCGACCTTGTCGGGAAAGGTCGGCCGGGGATTATCGGCCCGGCCCACAGGGGATTCCGGACGCACCAATTTGCAGGAGATTGTCAAAGAAACCCTGCTGGCGCATTACGCCCAGACAGGCGTACTCATCAACAGCCGCGGTGAAATTCTGCACATCTACGGACGCACCGGCAAATTTCTGGAACCGGCTGCCGGTGACGCCAGCATGAATATTCTCTCCATGGCCCGCGAGGGACTGCGGCCCGCCTTAACCTCTGCTCTGCACAAAATGGTTGCACGGAAAGAGCCGGTGCGTCATCCGGGACTGCAGGTGAAAACGAACGGCGATTTCACCACCGTCAACCTGTCCATGCAGCCGGCATGCGCCGGCGGCGCGCCGTTGCCGGACCTGTTCCTGGTCATCCTGGAGGAAGCCCCGGCTCCGCTCGCGCCGCCTGACGCTGCGCTGCTTACAGATGAATTCGGCGGCGCCAGCATGCCCACCACGGAGGACGTCAGACGCATCGCCATACTCGAGCAGGAGCTGCGGGCCAAGGAAGAATATCTCCAGACCACCCTTGAGGAAATGGAGACTTCCAACGAAGAACTCAAGTCCACCAACGAGGAGATGCAGTCGGTAAACGAAGAGTTGCAATCCACCAACGAGGAACTTGAAACCTCCAAGGAGGAACTGCAATCGGTCAACGAAGAACTGGCCACGGTTAACGCCGAACTGCAAACCAAGGTGGCCGATCTTTCGCGCGCCAACAATGACATGAACAACCTGCTGGCCGGCACGGGGGTAGCGACCCTTTTTGTGGACCATGGCCTGCGCATCGTCCGCTTCACACCCACCGCCACCGAGCTGATCAACCTGATCGCGACCGATATCGGACGCCCCGTGAGCCACATCGTCTCCAACCTGGCTGGCTACAACCGTCTGGCAGAAGACATACAGGACGTGCTGCGCGACCTGACGCCCCGCGAAGTCGAGGTGCAGACACAGGCGGGCATGTGTTTCCTGATGCGCATCCGCCCCTACCGCACGCTGAACAACGTCATCGAAGGCGCGGTGATCACCTTTATGGACATCACCGCGCGCAAGCAGGCCGGGAAGAAGCTGGAAGAGCGCGAACGGGAACTGAACGCGATTCTGAAGGGTATGTTCAATGCTTTTGTGCTGTTTGAATCCATGTTTGACGACCGCGATAACTTTATCGGCTGCCGGTTTGTCCTGGTGAACGATGCTTATGAACGCATTATGGGCGTTGCAAACGAACAGGTGATCGGCAAGAAGGTGCATGAAGTCTGGCCCGGCGCGGAAACGACCTGGATGGATGCCTGCGGTCAGGTGGCTTTAACCGGGATTCCAAGCCGTTTTGAGATGATCCATGCGCCGACCGGAAAACGGTATCTCTGCAATGCCTTTCGTCCGGGCGAAAACCGAGAGCGGTTTTGCGTGATTTTTGAGGATATCACCGACCGGGCGAAATGACCGACCCGTTTGCCTTACATCCGGCCTCTCTCCGGTACAAAGTTCAGCAGCCCGCAGGCAGAGTGGCCTTGCGGGCTTTTTGTTTTTGTACAGGATATCCTCTGATGTTGAAGTGTAGCATGTAACTCAGAAAGCACGCAACGCTTCCGTTGCATGCAACGCCTCTTTTTGTGCCGGCGAATGGGCCGGCACACTCGCCAATTCGCCTTAACCTCATGTAAAACCGCCATAATATATGGATGATGGATATCACCTGTCTCTTTGGCACAGATATTGATGTATAGACCATCAGAAATAACCATTCCGACATTTCTCGCAGGATATGCCTACAGAGGTAAAATGAAGGCAACTATACTCATAATTGATGATGAAGAATCCATCCGATTCAGCTTTCAAAGATTTCTTGCAGCCGATGGACACCATGTGGTCACTGCCGGAAGTTATCTTGAAGCGCTGTCGAGGATGGATGAGATGCAGTTTGCACTGATAATTGCAGATATCGTTCTCGACGACGGATGGGGAACAGACATCTTGCAGGAGGTAATGCGGAGAAATCTCAAAACCCGCGTGATCATCATGTCGGCATTTTTTACCCTGGAAACGGTAATGGCCAGTTTTCACATGCAGGATGTCGCTTATCTTACCAAACCGCTGAGACAGGAAAATCTCATTTCTTCCGTAAACGAAATTTTACAACCTTGATGCCTTCGTAAAAAGTCGATTTTCGGACGATAACGGATGTTGTATCAACAGGCGCGAAGTCGCCATATAGTCAGACATGAACCGTGCAACCGTGATTGCACACCTAAAAGAGGAGGAGTGAAAATGAAAAAAGCAATTCTTATGACGGTGTTAATGGTGTTTGGATTGTCGTTATTTTCGGGCTGCGCCATGATGACGGGCGAAACGACAGGTGAGCATATCGATGATGCAACGATTTACACGCAAGTTAATGCGGCAGTGGTTAAAGATCCGGATGCGCATTATTTGAAGGTCGGAGTGACGGTTACCAATGGAGAGGTTGCGCTTACAGGTTTTGTGAACAGCACAACGACCGAAAATCGGCTTATATCAAAGATCAGACAGATCAAAGGAGTCAAAACAGTGAAGAATCTCTTGAAGGTACAAAAGGAATAGTACGAGGATAAGGGGCATTCCATCAACGTACTTCGCATTCTCCAAAATTCCCGGAATGCCCCTTCAAATACGGGTTCTATGACTTATCACACTGCTCCATGACGGAAACCAATTCTCTGTCAATGGCGCGCCAGCACATGAAAGGATAAATACCATGCCATTGATTCAATTGGTCGTCGTTTTGGTTGTCGTTGGGGTAATCCTGTGGGTAGTTAACAACTACATACCGATGCAGTCAACTATAAAGAGACTCCTCAATGCTGTTGTGGTGATTGCGGTTGTTCTCTGGCTTTTGAATGTCTTCGGACTCATCGGAGATATTTCGCGGCTTCGTATTGGAAAGTGAATCAACTGGGAATACTCTCAGCAGCCTCAAAAGGAGTACATAATGACGGACAAACGAAAAGCATACGAAGAGAAGTTTGATGCGCAGTTCCATGAATGGAACGCGCAGATCGCACTGCTGAAGGCCAAAGCAGACACGGCCAAGGCTGAAGCGAAGTTAAAATACTATAAAAACATCGAAGCATTGGAACACAAGCAAAAAGAGGCCGGGACAAGGCTGCATGAACTGAAGACAGCCGGAGATGAAGCATGGGAAGACCTCAAAACAGGTGCGGAAAAAGCATGGGATGAAGTCAAGCTGGCCTACCACAGTGCGGCCGCAAAGTTCAAATGAGACAGCTGAATTCATCGTATGGCGCCCTTGTTTCAAGAGAATCGGATGCGACAGGATGCGACGCTTACAGCGTTGAAGGCTGCGACCGAGCCATCGGTCTGAAAGGGAACACCATGGACGGATGCGAATCCACCGAAAGGAACACGATACTGGTGGTTGATGACACACTGGATAATCTATCGCTGATGAGCCATCTGCTCAAGGATTCCTATAAGGTGAAAGTAGCCAACTGTGGCGAGAAGGCGCTGAAAATAGCTGCGTCGGACTCACCACCGGACCTGATTCTGCTCGACATGATGATGCCAGGCATGGACGGTTACGAAGTGTGCCGGCGGCTTAAGAACGACCCCCGAACGATGAATATCCCGGTGATCTTCCTTACCGCCGGGTCTGAAGGGGAGGACGAGAAGAAAGGGCTGGAAATCGGCGCGGTTGACTACATCACAAAGCCGATCAATCCGCCGATCGTCATGGCGCGTGTGAAAAGTCATCTGGCGCTGAAAGCCATGGCTGATTTCATGCGGGACCAGACCGCCTTTCTTGAACAAGCGGTCAATGAGCGAACGGCCGAACTTGTCATTGCAACAGAAGAGGCGGAAAAAGGAAAACAAAAAGCGGAAAACGCCCTTTCTGAAATAAAAATGTTAAAAGACCAACTGGAAGCGGAAAGAGCCTATCTGCAAGATGAAATCAAGGTGGAATACAATCATGATAAATTCATCGGTCAAGGTGACGGTCTTAAATATGTGCTGTATAAAGTTGAACAAATTGCCGCCAGCGATACCACCGTACTGGTTCTGGGTGAGACGGGAACCGGCAAGGAGCTGGTCGCCCGGGCCATTCACAGCTTGAGCTTGCGTAAAACCCGATCTTTGGTGAAGGTAAATTGCGCCGCGCTGCCCATAAATCTGATCGAAAGCGAATTATTCGGTCATGAAAAAGGTGCGTTCACCGGTTCTCATACGAGGCGTCTTGGGCGATTTGAGGTTGCAAACGGAGCCACCCTTTTTCTGGATGAAATCGGAGAATTACCGCTGGAATTACAATCAAAGCTGCTCAGGGTGCTCCAGGATGGCGAATTTGAACGGTTGGGCAGTTCCCACACCATCAAAGTCGATGTACGGATCATTGCCGCAACAAATCGCAATCTGGAAGAGGAAGTCCGCAAGGGCCATTTCCGTGAAGATCTATTGTACCGGTTAAATATTTTTCCGATTACCATGCCGCCGCTCCGGGATCGAATCGAAGACATCCCGCTTCTTGTGGATTTTTACGTCAAAAAAATTTCCAAACGGATGGGCAAGAATATTGAAATCATTTCAGCGGGCGTAATGAATGCTTTGCAAAATTATCACTGGCCTGGAAATGTCCGGGAGCTGGAAAACGTCATGGAACGTGCGGTCATCAACTCGTCGGGTTCCAAGCTGCGCCTGGCGGATGAACTCAAGAAACCGGCCAAAGGAGTCAGTATAAGCTCAAAAACGCTGGCAGCGGTTGAGCGCGATTATATTCTCCAGACACTTGAACAGACCCGATGGAAAGTCGGAGGAAAAAACGGTGCGGCTGAAATTCTCGGGCTTGACCGCAGTACCTTGCGCGCACGTATGCGTAAACTGGGCATCCAAAAACAATAAATTCTCATATCTTGTCCTTCCAGCAAATTCCAGCAAATTTGATGCCCTCAAAAGTCGATTTTCGGACGGCTTCGTAAAAAGTTCGCAGGCAAGGCGCGCAAATCCGCAAGGAATGAAGCGTACTTGTCGTACGCTGCAATGACGAAGGATGCGGCGCAACGCAGCATGCGGACTTTTTACGAAGCCGTCAAATTTCACCTAAAACAGGGAGGGAGATGGAATTATGAAAATGGTGGCTTCGCTCTTAATCATATTGCTCGTTCTGGTCATGCTGAGCGTGATTTCGCTGGCGGATCGTTTAAAGCTGAACTGACAACAGCCATGCTCTGAACTGGTGCAATATAAACGGTATGCAAAGGACATTTCATGAACCTTCAACGACGATATGCAATCGGCGCCGAGTTGCAGCCGGCCGGAGGCACACATTTTCGCATCTGGGCGCCTCGCCCGAAAAAAGTGGAAGTGGTGCTGGAGGCAGGTCCAGGTGCACCGGCAATTGTACAACTGAAACAGCAAACAGATGGATACTTTGCGGGCCTGGTTCCGCAGGCCGCCGATGGCACTTGCTATCGCTTCCGGCTCGATGACGCAGGCTCCTTTCCCGATCCGGCGTCGCGGTATCAGCCGGACGGGCCCCACGGAGCATCCCAAGTCGTCGACCCTTCGAGGTTCAAGTGGAATGACCGCGGGTGGCAGGGCGTCGGCCTCAAAGGCCAGGTCATTTACGAAATGCACATCGGAACTTTCACGCAGGAAGGAACATGGCAGGCCGCCCGGCAGGAACTTGCGGAGCTGGCGGACTGCGGAATCACCGCGATCGAAGTGATGCCCGTGGCTGATTTTCCGGGCCGCTTCGGATGGGGCTACGACGGCGTCGGCCAGTTTGCTCCGGTGCGGCTGTATGGCAATCCAGACGATTTTCGCTGTTTCGTGGACGAAGCGCACCGTTTCGGCCTGGGGGTGATTCTCGATGTGGTTTACAACCATATCGGGCCAGATGGAAATTACCTGAAAATGTTTTCGATCGATTATTTCACCGACAGGTATAAAAACGATTGGGGTGAGTGCATCAACTTCGATGGCGAAAAGGCAGGTCCTGTGCGCGAATTCTACCTCACCAACGCCGCGTACTGGATCGAGGAGTACCACATCGACGGACTGCGGCTGGACGCCACACAGGATATATTCGACGCCTCTCCGGAACACATCCTGACGGCCATCGGCAAACGCGTACGGGAAGCCGCACTCGGACGAAAGACGATCATCGTAGCGGAGAACGAACCGCAACTCACGAAGCTGGTGCGTCCGATTGACGATGGCGGCTGCGGGCTGGACGCTCTCTGGAATGATGACTTTCATCACAGCGCCGTGGTCGCGATGACCGGACGCAACGAAGCCTTCTACACCGACTACCTGGGCAAGCCGCAGGAATTCATATCAATGGTGAAGTACGGCTATCTCTACCAGGGACAGCGGTACAAATGGCAAAAGCAGCGCCGGGGCACACCCGGCCTCAGACTGCCGCCTGCCCAATTCGTAACCTATCTTCAGAATCACGACCAGATCGCCAATGCCGCCCGCGGCGAACGGGTGCAGTTCATGACCAGCCCCGGGCGTTTGAGGGCGATGACCGCTCTGATGCTGCTTGCGCCGGGAACCCCCATGCTCTTTCAAGGGCAGGAATTTGCAGCATCCAGCCCGTTTTATTTTTTTGCGGACCACCCGCCGGATCTGGCCAGGATGGTGCGAAAAGGGCGAGCGACGTTACTGTCACAGTTTCGCAGTCTGGCCACGAGCGAGATGGCGCCATATCTGGTTGACCCGGCAAAACCCGCCACATTCGAGCGGTGCAAGCTGGATTTCAGCGAGCGTGAACGCAACCGCAGCGTATACGATATGCATCGGGACCTGTTGCGGCTGCGCCGCGAAGATCCCGTTTTCAGCGCCCAGACTCCGGGCGGTGTGGACGGAGCCGTACTTGCCGATGCGTGCTTGCTGCTGCGTTTTTTCGGTGAGATGGGCATTGAGCGCCTGCTGCTGGTTAACTTCGGGGCAGACCTGCACCTGGACCCCGCGCCGGAGCCTTTGCTCGCACCACCGGAAGGAATGAGATGGCAGACATTGTGGTCGAGCGAGAATCCCCGATACGGCGGTACCGGTACACCCGATCTCGATTCCGAAGACAACTGGCGCATCCCGGGACATACCGCGGTTGCATTGTACCCTGCACCAACGGAGGAGGAAAAGCATGGTTCATCTGGCCTTATGTAGGTGCGCACGTAGGCATGGAGTGTGCCTTGGCGGATAATACGGCATGATACTGCAAAAAAAGGAGCCTGAAATGGCGGAGCGGTTTATTTGTATTCATGGGCATTTTTATCAGCCCCCCAGGGAAAGTCCATGGCTGGAGGCCATTGAGATACAGGATTCGGCATTTCCGTACCACGACTGGAATGAGCGGATTTCAGCCGAATGCTACGCTGCCAACGCCATGTCGAGAATCTGGGATACGGAAGGACGCATCGCTCAACTGGTAAACAACTATGCCAGCATCAGCTTCAACTTTGGCCCGACAGTCCTGCTCTGGATGCAAAAATATGCCAGCGATGTCTATGGGGCCATTCTGGAGGCAGATCGGCAAAGCCAGGAGAAGTTCTCCGGTCATGGATCTGCGTTGGCTCAAGGCTACAACCACATGATCCTGCCGCTGGCCAACACCCGGGACAGGGTTACCCAGATTATCTGGGGGATCAAGGACTTCGAGTATCGCTTTGGACGCAAGCCCGAAGGATTGTGGCTTCCGGAGGCGGCCGTGGATCTGGAGTCCCTGGATATCATGGCGCAATACGGCATCGGATTCGCCATTCTCGCCCCCAGCCAGGCGCGGCAGGTTCGGCCCATTGATGGAGAAGAATGGCAGGATGTAAGCGGCGGCAGAATTGATCCCGGCATGGCTTATCGGGTAACGCTGCCCTCGGGCCGCATCATGGCGTTGTTTTTTTACGATGGTCCCATTTCACAGGCTCTGGCGTTTGAAGGGCTGCTCAACAACGGAGAAACGTTCGCCCACAGGCTCCTGTCTGCGTTTCCCGACGGCGATTCGACTCCCCGCCTCGTCCATATCGCAACAGATGGCGAAACATACGGTCATCATCATCGCGGCGGTGACATGGCTCTGGCGCACGCGCTCAACTACATCGAGTCCAACAAACTGGCGCAGTTGACCAATTATGCCTGGTACCTGGAGAATCATCCACCGACGCACGAGGTGGAGATATTTGAGAACAGCTCGTGGAGTTGCGTTCACGGCATCGAACGCTGGCGGTCGGATTGCGGGTGCAACAGCGGCGGCAATCCGGACTGGAATCAGGGCTGGCGGGCTCCTCTGCGTGCGGCAATGGACTGGCTCCGCGATGCCGTCAACCCGGCTTATGAAAAATTGGCCAGCCGGTTTTTGGCCGATCCGTGGGTGGCCCGTGACGACTACATTGACATTATCGTGGATCGATCCCCCGAACGCATCACCGCGTTTTTAAGCCGTCATGCGATCCACCCGTTGGGTTATGAGGATGAGAACACCGTCCTGAAACTCATGGAGCTTCAACGTCACGCCATGCTCATGTACACAAGTTGCGGCTGGTTTTTTGACGAGCTCTCCGGGATTGAGACGGTGCAGGTTATCCAATATGCCGGTCGCGTGCTCCAATTGGCCGACCAGCTTTTTACTGAGGCTCTTGAACCTGGCTTTCTCGAACATCTTGAACTTGCCAAAAGCAACCTTCCCGAGCACGGTAACGGCCTTGAAATATATGAGGAATTCGTCAGGCCCGCCATGCTCGGCTTGACTGCCGTGGGCGCTCACTACGCCATCAGCTCGCTGTTTCAGGACAATGCTGAACGAAAATCGATCTATGCCTATTCCGCCGATATGGAGGACTACCGGAGTTTTCAGGCAGGCGGCACCAAACTCGTCATTGGGCGGGCAAAGGTCACTTCACAGATTACACGGATATCCACAAACTTATGTTTTGGTGTTCTGCATCTCGGAGACCACAGCATCGCCTGCGGCACCGGCGAATATCAGGGTGCGCAGAAATATGAAGCCTTCGTCAAGGAGATTTCAGATGCTTTCGCCGTCGCGGACTTTCCCATGACCATACTTTTGCTGGGTAAGTACTTTGGAACATCCACATACTCTTTATCCTCGCTCTTTGCCGATGCGCGGCGAAAAGTCCTGAACATGATCATGGAGCCGACGCTGCGAGAGGCTGAAGCCGCATATAGTTCAATTTACAAGCACCATGCTCCCTTGATCCGCTTTTTGAAAGGATCCGGCACGCCACTGCCGAAAGTACTGTCTGTTGCTGCGGACCAATACCTGAATGACAAGCTCCGCAGGGTGTTTCAAGGGGAAGGGCTGGATTCTGAAGTCGTAAAACCGCTTCTGGAAGAAGTGCGTCTGGCCGGCGCAACTCTGGATGCGGCAGGCCTGGGCTTGCTACTGGCAGCTAACATCGAACGTTTGGCAGAAGAACTTCTCGGACAACCTGACGACGTCTCTCTCATGGAGAAGCTGAATAAGGCTGCAAAACTGGTACGGGTACTGCCGTTCGAGGTGAATCTCTGGAAAACCCAGAACATCTGCTACAAAATTCTTCACACCTGTTGCCCCGATTTCAAGGAGAAGGCAGACTCAGGCGATGAAAATGCGCGGGAATGGTTACGCAATTCCACGGCGCTGGCAGAGAATTTTCGAATCCGGATGCCTGCAAGGCTTCTTTAGCTTAACGGAAGATTCACCGTCTAATGGCAAAGCTTGAAGGGCTGCGAAAGGAGCCCTCATCATGGGAGACGGTTTCTCGCGGAGCTGATTTCCCGAAGGAGATTATCCATGCAAACGCTCCTGAATAAATCCGAAGCCAGACCGGCTTCATCGAAAGCAGCGAACGCCAAACCGGCAGACATTGCTTCTGCGTCGATACCCGAAACGCTCGCAATGCTCCAGATGAACCCCGATGTCGGGCTTATGCAAGCGGAGGTGGACGTCCGCCAAAAGGAGTTTGGCTATAACGAAGTGGCCGAAAAAAAAAAGCATTCGGTACTCATGTTTCTCGGCAAATTCTGGGGCCTGTCGGCGTTGAGCAGGGGCGGACAATTTGCCAGCGCATTCTGACTCGGTATTTATTTATGCCATGGTTACCTGCCTCGGCGTGAACGATGCCTTGAAAGTCATGATGATTAAAAGGCTCGTTTGAACGCATTTACCCCCCCCATAAAACCAAAAAGAAAAGACCGGGAAAATAAGTCATATATGCACACAGGTTAAATATGACCCTTTTTATATGGCTGTTGATGACAAATCTGAAAGTGCCTATTTAACAAATTATTCTTAAAAATCATAATGATGGATAACATGGTACTGGGTGTTGAAAATCCGGCACAAAAATTGGGTTCAAAATGTTTAAATACTTTAAAGCGGCAATCGAAGTTACCGAAGTGATGCGATGGAAAACATCTAAAAAAAGGAAGGCTGTTAAATGAACTGACAAAAGAAATACAGTTTCGGGTTAGTCTCTATCTGCATTCTGTTGCTTGTGGGAGCCACCGTCGTAGTTGTCTCCGCGCAGCAGGAGAAGGTTGTCTCCAGCTATGGACCGATCAACCAGGATGTCACCTTCGACCAAATCAAAGCCGATCGTATGGCCGTGAAAGTCGAACGGGCTAAAGAGCACATGGAATTACTGAACTCCCGCTATGATCTATCCAAGAAGAGTACTGCCGGGTCCGTTATGTCAGGCGGAAAACCCATTCCCGTGGGGCCGACAGCCAAACTCCAGAACGTAACGTGGGAGCAGCTTGGTAAAATGACTCCTGAGCAGATCAGAGAGAGGGGGATTTTCCCATACAAATCCCTCCCGTTTGCAGATCACGCCGAGGGGGGGCATGCTCTTCCCGGAGATGATTACGAAATTGCTGCCACGGCTGGTGCGCTTTGATCTGGATTTCGACCTGCCCGAACATATCCTTCCGGACCCAGCCCCTGGACCACCCGGCCCGATCTGGGAGATGTGACCAAAGGGCGTCTCATAACTATTGACAACTACTATGAGATTTTCAACGGCATCCTGAACCCCAAGCAGCTTGAGGGCCTGCGCCTTCTCGTGACCCAATTTCCGCAACAGCAATTTAACGCGACAGAAGATCGCCGGACTGACAGGCCCAGCCTGGGCGTAACCTGTTTTGATTGTCATGCCAACGGCCACACCAACGGGGCTAACCATCTTGTCGGTGACATTCGCCCGCAGGAGTTCAGGCACCGTATCGAAACGCCCACCTTGCGGGGAGTGAACATCCAGCGACTGTTCGGTTCGCAGCGTGCTTTGAAGACAGTGGAAGATTTTACGCAGTTCGAGCAACGTGCCGCTTACTTCGATGGCGACCAATGTATGGCCGCCAAGAAAGGCGTTAACATTCTTGAAAGAGGTTCCCAGGTACATTTTATGGCGGAATTTCTGGCGATTCTGGATTTTCCTCCGGCGCCCAAGCTCAATATCTACGGCGAACTCGACCGTACCAAGGCTAGTCCAAGTGAACTACGCGGTGAGAAGCTTTTTAACGGAAAGGCTCGGTGTGTCTCCTGCCATCCTGGCCCCTACTACACCGACAACAGTATGCACAACCTCATGGCTGAGCGTTTTTACAGACAGGAATTATAGTGTTTTTCATTTGACTTGATATTATTTTGAACTGTTTTATCTAATATATTCAGCGCATTTCAGCATGGTTTTGGTTTCAAGTCATATGAAATGCGCTATAGTAAACGGAATGATGATGGCACATGACGGGCCCATCAAGACCTTTCCCTTGAGAGGCATTAAGGACTCCCCGCCCTATCTGCACGACGGCAGGTGCTTCACACTTGAGGATACTGTGGAATATTTTAACCTTGTGCAGCAAATCCAATTGACCACCCCGGAAAAGCAGGACTTGACCACCTTCTTGAAGTCCTTATAGCGTTCCCCCCGACCGGCGCCGGAACCAAACCATAATTATGCCTTTACAGGCAAAATCCATGGGACTTCAATTGGTTTCGGCCTGGTCCCCAAAAAGGTCACTATTAAACAGAAAAATGATCATGTACGGGAATTTTTCGATCCCTCTCTTCTGGAGTTTTCGAATACCTTATGACATGGATGATTTTTTGAATGATGATAAATGAATTGTCGTTGGAAACGGATCAGACAGGTTGCTTTGACGAATCCGGCAAGGCGGTGAACTGCCATAATTCGAGGCAGGATGGCGCGGCTAAACGGGACCGTCGAGTTGAAGAGCCTGATCGTTTTCATGTAATGAATGATATTGTTCAAGATAAAAGGAGTCGTTATACATGATGGAGGACCTGAATGTGGTCATCACCGGCGCGGCCGGTGAAGGCATACAGACTATCGGAGAAGTACTCGCGGAGACCATCGCGGGGCACGGTTATGCTGTATTCGCCTGGCAGGAATTCGAATCCAGAATCCGGGGAGGCCAGAACAGTTATTCCATCCGGATCAGCGAAAAACCGGTCAACGCGCAGGCCATGAAAGCGGATATCCTTCTGGCGTTAAATGATGGTGCGGCTATAAAATACGGGCCGCTGATTCAAAAGGACGGCATTCTTATCGCGGAGAAAAAGCTTCGGGACCGGATGATTCCCATCGCATTTTCGGATATCGCCCTTAAGGAATTTGGTGACAGGATATACGCCAACACGATGGCCCTCGGTGCACTGGCTGCGGCAATCGGCATGAATCTTGAGATACTCCATACAGTCCTTGCGCATAAATTCGCCCCCAAAGGGGAAACTGTGGTGGCGGCTAATCGCGCTGCGGCCGAGAAGGGCTATCTCCTTGCCCGTGAAGGCTGCCAGGGCATCTGCCCATGGAAGCTTCCGGAGCGGGACACCCGGTACCGGCTCATTTCGGGAACAGAAGCCCTCGCCCTGGCGGCGGTTTTGGCAGGCTGCCGGTTCATGGCAGCGTATCCCATGTCGCCCGCGACCGATATCATCACCTTTCTGGCAAAAAACGAGAAGGACTTCGAAGTGTTCACCGAACAGGCGGAAGACGAGATCGCAGCCGTGCGGATTCTGGTGGGATGGGGATCCTCACGCCCTGCCTTGCTGGAAGCTCTTGAACGGCTTCAAAAAAACGGAATCCGAACGGGCATGATCCATTTCACGGAAATGTGGCCCCTGCCGGCATACCGGTTTCCCGAAGGCAAGACGTACTGGAGCGTCGAAAACAACGCCACCGGCCAACTGGCGAGGTTGCTGCGTTCCGAATACGGAATGACGTTTTCCGGCGAGGTCCATCGGTATGACGGCCTGCCGTTGACCGGACCTTACATTCAGGAGGCGCTGCAATGGTGAAAATTGACGACTACAAGAACGATGTTCCTGTCCAGTGGTGTCCTGGTTGTCCGAATTTCGGTATCCTGAACGCCCTCAAGACGGCGTTGACCACATTGGGGAAGCAGCCCCATGAGTGTTGCCTTGTTTCCGGCATCGGACAGGCCGCCAAATTGCCCCACTATCTCAAATGCAATTTTTTCAATGGATTGCACGGAAGAGCCATTCCCGCGGCACTTGGCATTCATGTGGCCAGTCCGCGCCTGACAACCCTTGTCGTTACCGGCGAAGGCGACTGTTACGGCGAAGGCGGCAACCATTTTCTCCATGCGCTGCGCCGCAATCCCGATATCACGGTGGTGGTCCATAACAACGGGTTTTATGCCCTCACCAAAGGCCAGGCTTCCCCGACCACCAGAATCGGTGAAAAGCGAAGCCTCCAGATCCGCGGCGTGGAAATCGCACCCCTGAACATGCTGGCCATCTCCATCGTCCATGACTGCACGTTTGTGGCCCGGGGGTTTGCAGGGGACGGCGATCATTTGAAATCGCTTTTGGTGGAAGCCATTGGTCATCCCGGCTTGTCCATTGTGGAAGTCATCCAGCCGTGCATCACCTGGGGAACCCATCCGATGAGCTGGCACCGGGAAAGGATATACACGCTGGGTGACGATTATGATCCGGCCGACCGAAAAGCGGCCCTGGAAAAAGCCATGGAAATGGAGGAAAAAATCGCCACCGGCATTCTGTACCGCGCCGCACCGCGCAAACCTTTCGCCGAGCGGTTCCGAAAAGAGATCACCGACCGGCCATTTGCGGAGTTAAAACCGGTTTCCCCGGAAAAGCTGGCGAACTTCATGTCCGGTTTGAGATGAAGCAGCAGCATCTCAGATAAATCAAAAACCACAATAAAGGGTCATATATGCCCAAAAGTTAAATGTGACCCTTTTTATATGGCTGTTATTGGCGGCATTTAAAATGTTTTTTAACTGATTATTCATAAAAATCAAAATGATGAATGACATGATGCTGAGTGTTGGAAACCTGGCACAATAATTGAATTTTAGAAAATCTGAATACGGCAATCGAAGTTATCAAGGATTTTGATACCCAGTATCCAGACAAACCCAAAGGAGGTTGTATGACCGAGAAACTTCAAGTTTATTAATGTGAAATCTGTGGCAATATCGTGGAAGTCCTTCCTGCCGGCGTGGGTGAACTTGTCTGCTGCGGCCAGCCCATGAAACAGACGATTGAAAACACCGTTGACGCGGCAAAGGAAAAGCATGTTCCGGTAATTGAAAAAGTTCCGGGCGGCTTCAAGGTAAAAGTGGGCAGCGTCGCTCACCCCATGGAAGAAAAACATTTTATTGAATGGATTGAAATTATTTCAGACGGTAAGGCCTATCGGCAGTTTTTGAATCTCGGCAAGGTTCCTGAAGCCACCTTTATGATAGATGCCTCAAAAGTTACTGCAAGAGAGTATTGTAATCTTCACGGCCTCTGGAAGGCATAACAGTCACATCGAGGCTGCCAATGAAAATCCTGATGATCACCAACGAATATCCACCCCACATTTATGGCGGCGCGGGTGTCCATGTGGACTATCTCTGCCGTGAACTGGTGCGACTGGACGGCGCCCGGCATCAACTGCAGGTGCTGTGTTTCGGCGACCAGCGGGAAACCGGGGCAAATTTTTCCGTGGCAGGGATCGCCGGAATGCCGGAGCTTTTCCGGCAGGCGGGGGCCAATGAAAAAGTGATTGACGTACTGGGACGCAATATCGCCGTTACCGGTCTGGCCGCAAGCGCCGATGTGGTGCACTGCCACACCTGGTACACGTATCTGGCGGGCTGCCTGGTCAAACAGTTCCTGGACATCCCCATGATCATTACTGTCCACTCTCTGGAGCCGAAACGCCCATGGAAGCGGGAGCAGATCGGAACCGGCTACAATGTCAGCAGTTGGCTGGAGAAAACCGCAATGGACAATGCCGACGGGATCATCGCGGTGTCACAGGGCATGAAAAATGACATTATAGACTGCTACAGGCCGGATCCCGAAAAGATCCGTGTGATTTATAACGGCATTGATACCGGGCAATACCAGAGGACGCTCAAGCCCGAGATACTTGCCTCCTACGGGATCAATCCTCTCAAGCCTTACGTGCTTTTTGTCGGTCGCATCACCCGGCAAAAGGGGATTATTCACCTGGTCCATGCGCTGCCCTACATCGAGGAAGGGGTGCAGATCGTTTTGTGCGCCGGCGCACCGGATACGGAAGCAATTGCTCAAGAGATGCGCGTCGAAGTCGAACGCGCCCGGGCCGGCGCCCCCAACGACATTATCTGGATTCCCGAAATGGTGCCCGTGGAATGGATTGTTGTGCTTTACAGCCATGCGGCGCTGTTTGTCTGTCCATCGGTTTACGAACCCTTCGGAATCATCAACCTGGAAGCCATGGCCTGCGGCGCCCCGGTGGTTGCGGCGGCCGTGGGAGGTATTCCCGAAGTGGTGGTTCACGGTCAAACCGGAATCCTGGTACCCTTCGATCCGGTCAGCAGCGCCAATCCGGAACCTTTAAGGCCGGAGCAGTACGCCCGCGATCTGGCGGCAGCCATCAATGAACTGCTGCGCGCACCGGAGCGGCGGCAAATCATGGGGGCCGAATCCCGCCGGCGGGTTGAGGCGCACTTCCAATGGGAAGCCATTGCACGGCAGACGCTGGATTACTATGAGGAATTGCGCAAAGCGTGACGACTTCGTAAAAAGCCCGCATGCTGCGTTGCGCTGCATCCTTCGTCGTTGCGGCGTACCATAAGTACGCCTCACTCCTTGCGGATTTGTGCGCCTTGCCTGCGAACTTTTTACGAAGCCGTCCGAAATTCGACTTTTTACGAGGGCATCAAGACTTGCTTCCACGGTAAAAATATGAAAGGTGATCAATGATGAACAGCTCTGTTTCAAAGGAAATGCTGGCCACGTATCGTCTCCAACTGGGTCCGGGGTTAACCTTTGAACGGGTATGCGATTTGCTCCCATACTTTCATGACCTGGGGATCAGCCATCTTTACCTTTCTCCATGCCTCAAAGCGGCTGCCGGCAGCACACACGGATACGATGTGGTGGATCCTTCGCAAGTGGATCCCCGATTGGGGACTCAGGAAGGATTTGACCGGCTGTGGCAGGTATCGGCTGAGTATGGAATGGGACTGGTTCTGGACATTGTACCCAACCACATGGCCACTGCCGGCCGGCAGAACCGCTGGTGGTGGGATGTCCTGGCCAAAGGCCCCCAGAGCCGCTATGCGGGGTATTTCGATATCCGCTGGAATCATCCGGATCCCTTGCTGCAAGGCAAAATTCTGCTGCCTGTACTGGGAGATGAACTCGATCTGTGCCTGAAGTCCCGGCAGATTCAAATCCGGCATAACGGACAGGAGATATGCCTGGGTTATTTCGAACACGAATTTCCGGTCTCAAACCCTTCATTGCAATATCTGCTGCAACCCATAAGGGGGCCTAACGCACGCCCATCCCTGACCCATCTTGCAGAAACGCTTGTGGCCGGCAGCATTACGGACGACGACGCATCCGTCCACGGGCAATCCGCAGGCCAAACGCTTACAAATCCAGGCACACTGGGCGATGCTGAGAAGGCGGCATTGGATGCTTCGATCGCATCTGTCAATACAGCCCCCCTGCATCTGAAAAGGTTTCTGGATCTTCAATATTACCGGCTTGATTTCTGGCGGCTGGTCAATCAGGAGCTGAATTACCGCCGGTTTTTCGATGTCCATCAGTTGGCCGGCATTTGCGTGGAAAAGGAAGCGGTTTTCGCAGCCACCCATGAGCAGGTGCTGCGCTGGATAGGCGAGGGACGGATTGTCGGACTGCGTATCGATCACCCGGACGGGCTGCGTGATCCCACATCGTATTTGGCGCGCCTCCGGACGGCAGCACCCCGGATATGGGTTGTGGTTGAAAAAATTCTGGAGCCAGGAGAATCTCTTGCTTCCGAGTGGCCTGTTGCAGGAACCACCGGCTATGATTTTCTAAACCTTGTTAACGGGCTCTTCGTCGATCCCCGGAGTGAGAAGCTGCTGACGGATTTCTATGAAGAATTTACCGGCCAGTCAACCGACTACGGGGAAGTCGCTCAGGAAAAAAAGCACCTGGTTTTAGAGCATCTCTTCGGCAGCGAGTTGTCCCGCCTGAAGGATCTTCTGGAGGACAGCCGCAGCCGATGCCCTGAATATGACTCCTTCCGGCAGGATGATATCCGGCGCGCTTTGACAGAAATCATTGCATGTTTTCCGGTTTATCGGACTTACATCCGGCCCGATACCGGCGAAGTAAACGCAAGGGATCGGGCGGTTGTCCGGGAGGCCATTGCTGCCGCCCTGCGCAGGCAGCCCGATATCGCCCCTGGCGTGTGGCAATGGATAGAGGGCATTTTGCTGTTGACGCATGCCGGAAAAACGGAGAGTGAATTTGTTCTGCGATTTCAGCAACTGACAGGGCCGGTTATGGCCAAGGGGGTTGAGGACACAACGTTTTATTGCTTCAACCGTCTGATCTCGCTTAATGAAGTCGGTGGAAATCCCGGGGAATTCGGCGCCTCAACGGATGCTTTCCATACGTTCTGCCTTCAGATTCAGTCAAAGTGGCCCCAGACCCTGCTGGCCAGCGCCACCCACGACACCAAACGCGGTGAGGACACGCGGCTGAGGATTGATTTACTTTCGGAGATTCCGGAGCGCTGGATTCTTGCGGTCCGGCGCTGGTCCCGGATGAATGCGCGATTCCGCCGCAACGGCTTTCCCGATGCCAATACGGAATATTTTCTGTATCAGACACTGGTGGGC
>LKPX01000048.1 GCA_001443525.1 Desulfobacteraceae bacterium RAAP-1
AAGCTATTTGTCCACATGCCGGAAACAAGGGGTTGCCGTATCCGAAGCATTGCGTTTACTGTTTGAGGGCAAACTCCCCAGTTTTATGAACCGTGCTGAATAGTTACGAAATTTTTTCTTATTCAGCCGTATATATCTAATGGATGGCCATATGAAACGCGTTATATAATCAATTTTTTCACCCCGCCACCAGGGCTTTTTATTACTTGCCAAATCACATATCCCATGATACTGAAGGCTGCTATTACAGTGTAACTTATCCTCATGTTGAGGATAATATGCGCTGGCCGTTGTCTGACATGGTGTCCGGCGGTTCCGGACAAAGGAAACAGTGTGTATCTTCCTTAAAATATGCTGAATCTGCTACAGAGCCGCGGATGTTTCCGGGAAATACTCTGGTCAGGTTCATCAAACCACCAACATCAATACAATGGAGGATCAAATCAATGGCTTACAATGCTGTAGAAATGAAAGACTGGCAGATTTCCGAAGCTGCCGAAGCCCACATGAAAACGCCTGAACAGTGGCGGGATGAACTGGGTCTGCAAAAAGATGAAATTCTTCCCATGGGCAGACTAGCCAAGCTGGATTTTCTCAAGATCATCAACAGACTTCAAAACAGGCCTGATGGTAAGTATATCGAAGTAACCGCTATCACCCCAACCCCGCTGGGTGAAGGGAAAAGCACCACATCCGTCGGTCTGATGGAAGGTCTTGGGAAACGCGGGAAAAGCGTCGGCGGCGCGCTGCGTCAACCATCCGGCGGGCCTACCATGAACGTCAAGGGGACGGCGGCTGGCGGCGGTAACGCCCTGATCATTCCCATGACCGAATTCTCCCTGGGGCTTACCGGCGATATCAACGATATCATGAACGCCCACAATCTGGCTATGGTCGCTTTGACCGCCAGAATGCAGCATGAGCGCAATTACAACGACGAGCAGCTTGCCCGCCTCACCAAGATGCGCAGACTCGATTTAGACCCCACCCGTATTGAAATGGGATGGATCATCGATTTTTGTGCTCAGTCTCTGAGAAATATCATCATCGGCCTCGGCGGCAGAACCGACGGGTTCACCATGCAGTCCAAATTCGGAATCGCCGTAGGATCAGAATGTATGGCCATTCTGGCCATTGTCCGCGATCTGGCGGACCTCAAAAAACGGCTCAACGAAATTACCGTGGGCTTTGACAAGAGCGGCAAACCGGTCACTACCGGCGATCTGGAAGTGGGCAACGCCATGACCGCTTTTATGAGAAACACCATCAATCCTACCCTCCTGAGTACCGCCGAATATCAGCCGTGCATGATTCACGCCGGGCCATTCGCCAATATCGCGGTCGGTCAGTCTTCTATCATAGCAGACCGTATCGGTCTCAAGATGTTCGACTATCACGTCACCGAAAGTGGTTTTGCCGCAGACATCGGATTTGAAAAGTTCTGGAATGTCAAATGCCGCAACAGCGGGCTTAAACCCCATGTGTCAGTTTTGACTACCACCATTCGCGCTCTGAAAATGCACGGCGGCGGGCCCAAAGTGGTTGCCGGTATCGCGCTTCCGGATGCCTACCTCAAAGAAAACCTGGCACTGGTTGAAAAAGGCGTCGAAAATATGGTGCATCATATCAAGACGATCCGTAAAGCCGGCATCAATCCGGTGGTGTGCATCAACTGCTTCCATACGGATACCGATGCGGAAGTCGCCATTGTCCGCAAAGCTGCTGAAGCTGCCGGTGCTCGCTGCGCCAAATCCACCCATTGGGCGGATGGCGGAGACGGCGCCCTGGAACTGGCCGATGCCGTTATTGATGCCTGCAATGACAAAAACGATTTCAAATTCCTGTATCCGCTGGAAACCAAACTGCGTGATCGCGTCGCTCTGATCGCCAAGGAGGTTTATGGTGCAGACGGCGTTACCTGGACACCGGAAGCCGAAGCCAAAGCCAAAATGCTGGAAAACGACCCCAAATACGCGGATTTTGCCACCATGATGGTCAAAACCCATCTGAGTCTGACTCACGATCCGACGGTCAAGGGCGTTCCCAAAGGCTGGACACTGCCGATTCGCGACGTTCTCATTTATTCCGGCGCCAAGTTCCTCTGCCCCTGCGCAGGCGCAATCAGCCTGATGCCTGGCACCAGCTCCAACCCGGCATTCAGAAGAATCGACGTGGATACCGCTACCGGAAAAGTCAGCGGTCTGTTCTAATTATTTTAGTTTGCAGTAAATAATCCCAGGGCCCGAGAAATTCTCGGGCCCTTTTTTTTGCTGTTTGCCTTGAAGATGCTGGGGGAATGTTTATGCGCTGTTTGCTGATCAATCCGTTTTATCCTCTGTCCGAAAATCCTTCTCCGCCATTAGGTCTGGCCTATCTGGCCGCAGCCCTGGAACATGCGGGCGTTGTCGTAAAAATCCTGGATTACGTGGTGTTCCCATACGCCATTGAAGATTTTAGGCGTGAACTGGACTGCTTCCAGCCGGATATTATCGGCGCTACCGCTGTTACCATGACATTCGATAACGCAATTCAGCTGATCCAGGAGGCCAAACGCCATTGTCCGGACTGCCTGACGGTCATGGGAGGCCCCCACGTTTCTTTTTGCGCGGAAGATACGTTGAACGCATTTCCCGAACTGGATATGACGGTGATCGGAGAAGGGGAAGAAGCCCTTGTGGAAATTACAGAGGAACTCCGGCGGGAAAAAAACTGGGACAGGGTTGCCGGCCTGGTATATCGAAAAGACGGCGCTATCGTCTCCACGGGAAAACGGCTACATCCTGCGGATATCAACATGCTTCAAACGCCGGCCAGACATCTGCTGGCATTAGGCAGATACCGTGCGCTGGGAATGCCGATTTCCATGACGACAAGCCGCGGATGTCCCTACCACTGCATTTTTTGCGTGGGCAGAAAAATGGTGGGCGCCAAAGTCCGCTACCGGAACCCCAAAAAAGTGGTAGATGAAATGCAGCTTCTGAGCCGCTACGGATTTTGTCAGATCAATATCGCGGATGACTTGTTCACGGCCAATCCACATCATTGTCTGGCAGTATGTGATGAAATTTTAAACAGAAACCTGAAAGTTCAGTGGACATCTTTTGCCAGGGTGGATACAGTTTCCGTAGAGGTCCTCAAACGCATGAAAGCCGCAGGATGCCAGGCAGTCAGTTTTGGAATTGAATCCGGAAACGCAGACATCCTGAAAACCATACGCAAGGGAATTACACTGAATCAGGTCGTGAACGCGGTTCAAATGTGCAACGAGACCGGACTGCTGCCACATGGTTCCTTTATACTGGGACTTCCGGGTGAAACACCTGAGACCCTGAAGGAAACACTGGCCTTCGGCGAACGACTGAAGACTCTGGGCGTTTCTTACGGATTTCATCTTCTGGCGCCCTTTCCCGGAACCCGTGTCCGGGAAGAATCCGATAGACTCGGCATCACCATTTTATCCAGCAACTGGGCGGACTATCATGCCAATCGCGCTATCGTTGAAACACCGTCCGTATCTCGCAGCATTCTGGATGACATTGTGATCCGGTGGGAGGAAGATTTTAACCGCTATCTGGGAAGCATTGCCGAGCGCATGGCTTCCGGTGAGGCTTCAGCCGATGAAGCCTGGCCACTCGTGAATCTGGAGCGAACCGTCATGGTCTACGATATGATGATGGCCGGCGCGCTTGAAAAACTGGAGACACGGCCGATTGACATGAACAAGAATATGTGTGAAACAGATGCGCTTCTCGATGATCTGGCAACGCGCGTCACGCCGTTTCTATCTGAAAAAACCGACCCTCACAAGCTGAGGTCAACATTGGCATATGCGCTGGAACACGGTCATCTGGCGTATCAGCCTCAAGACAACGCCACACAGTGGCGATGGACTGAAACGATATCCTAAAAATGAGCGCCTCGGCGCCGGTTCAGTTAAAAGGGCTATTCGTCGCTAATAGATGCAGCACTGACGCTGGCATTGGGCATCCCATGAAGTTATCAGCTTTTGGCTTTTGAAATGATGCCGGTGGTGCTGTATCCGTTCAGAAGCGGCGCCAGGAAAACTCTGCCGCCGTAGGATTCGACAATATCTTTTCCCACTACCTGCTCCAGACGGTAATCCGCGCCTTTGACCAGAACATCCGGTTTGAGCTGCCGAATCAGTTGCAGCGGCGTGTCTTCATCAAACAAAACCACCAGATCGACGCAGGCAAGCGCACTGAGAATGGCCGCTCTGTCGCGTTCCGCCAGGATGGGACGGGTGGGACCTTTCAACCGCTGTACGGATGCATCCGTATTGAGGCCTACCACCAGCCGGTCGCCCTGATTTCGGGATTGATGCAGCAGATGGATGTGTCCCGGATGCAAAAGATCGTAGCATCCGTTGGTGAACACGACTTTCTGCCCTGAACTCTGCCAGGATTTGACCAGAATGCGGGCGGATTCCAGGGTTGCAATCCTACAGGTTTCCGCTTCCGGATGCTGAACATCGTTTAGTTGCAGAGCAGTGGCCAGTTCCGGGCGGGTGATGGGCTGCGTGCCCAATTTGCCGACAACGATTCCGGCGGCCATGTTGGCAAGCTGGGCGGCCTGAGTGAATGGAAGCCTGATGGCCAGCCCCGCCGCCAGTGTGGCGATGACCGTATCCCCGGCGCCGGAAACATCAAACACTTCCCTGGCTCTGGCGGGTACGGTCAGAGAGGTGGCATCCTTGCCGCACAGGTACATTCCCTGCGCCCCACGTGTCACCAGAAGCCATTGCAGCGCAAACCGGTCACGGATATCGGCGGCGATACGGCGGAGTTCCGATTCGTTATTTTCCACATGGACGCCGGATACCTGTTCAAACTCGGCGGTATTGGGCGTGACACATGTCGCACCCTGGTATCGCGACCAGTCCGCACTTTTGGGGTCCACCAGAACCGGTATATCATGCTGATTGCAGAACTGAATCATGTGCTGACATACACCGGACGTCTGGAGCAGCCCTTTGCCATAATCGGACAGGATGACTACCTGGCAGCGGGGTGCATGTTGCTCAAAACAGGCCATTATTCGGGTTTCCAGTTCATGACTCAACGTACGCGGTTCTTCCTCGTCAAGACGCAGCAATTGCTGGCCTCTGGCCATGATGCGCGTTTTTGTGATGGTGGGCCGAGAATGGCTGATCTGAAACAGCGGTTTAATGCTTTTTTGGCACAGAATTTCCTCCAGACGGTTTCCGGCATCGTCATTTCCCCGGATGCCGAGTATCGAGACCGGACATTCCAAACCCGCCAGGTTGGCCGCAACATTTCCCGCGCCTCCAGGAACTTCGGACCTCTGGAGAACACGCACCACCGGAACTGGCGCCTCCGGTGATATCCGGTGAGCATCTCCCCAAAGATAGCGGTCGAGCATGACATCGCCAATGACCAGAATACGCTTTTCAGACAGCAGCGATAAATCCATTACGATACAGAGCCTCCACAGCCGTTATCCACACAGGACGCCCAGAAATGCAGAATGAAAATATGGGCTTCCTGAATTCTGGCTGTGCGGGTATGAGGCACAATGACCGGACAGGTGACGCTGGATGCGATACCCCCTCCGTTTCGGCCCAGAAGCCCGATGGTGTGGATTCCCATACCGGCAGCTTTTCGAACCGCTTCAAGAACATTGGGAGAATTGCCGGAGGTAGAAATGCCGATAAGCGCATCTCCTTTCCGGCCCAGACCTTCCACCTGCCTGGAAAAGACCTGCTCAAATCCATAATCGTTGCCGATGGCCGTCAGATTTGAGGAATCTGTGGTCAGCGCGATGGAGGGGAATGAAACGCGCTCCTTTTCGAAGCGTCCCACAAGCTCTGCGGCGAAGTGCTGGGCATCGGCGGCCGAGCCCCCATTACCGCAAATCAGAACTTTTCCGCCTGCGCTGATCGTGCGGGTCAGTATCCGGGCTGCTTCGCGTATGTCTGTTTCAATTTGCCGCAATGAGGCCATGCAGGCGCTGTGTTCTGTCAACTGGTCTAAGAAGAGAGATGTATCCACAATTGTCACTCCAGGGTGTCTGCGGTTTCATATATGGCTGCGGCCAGAAGCGGTATCATGATTTCGTGATGTCCGGTAATCGCATATCCATGTCCACCGGGCAATACAGGGCGCTGCACGACATTGACCGTTGGGCGGTAATGCTGCATCATGTCAAAGTTGGCGGTGGTGAAGTTGGTGACATTGTTTCCCAGATTGCGGGCCACGGCCAGTGCTTTGAGAAAAACTTCCGGCATGATGACGGCGCTTCCCATATTGAGGACAACGCCGCCGTCTCCCAGCCTGGATACGGTATGGGCGAAAATGCGGAAATCCCGCAGTGAAGTCTCACCAATCGCCGCGCCGCTGGCGGAGGGGTGTTGATGCACAATATCGGTGCCGATCGCCACATGAAGGGTGTAGGGGATTTTTAAGCGAAAGCACTGATATGTCAGCGCCCTGTGCAGGTAAGGCGCATTTTCTCTCAGAAGCAGCCTTCCGACAGCTTCACCCAAACCTTCTCCGGACGTTTCCGATGAAGCAGCAGCCTCCATCGCCGCTTCATTGACCAGGGCCGCCGTATCTTCGGCCATGCCGAATGAGCCGTCTTCCAGCTGGGACGCCACATCTTCCGAGGTATGCCCGAACCGGGCCAGTTCTGTGTCGTGAATGGCGGCGGAACCATTAGAAGCGACATGCGTGATGAATCCGTTTTCCGCAAGCCCTGTCAGTATCGGACTGCACCCGGTCTTGATGACATGGCCGCCGATCATGACAATGACCGGTTTGTGCAGATTTTTGGCATTGACAACGGCGTGCGCAACCGCTTTCAGCGCGTCGGCTTTTAATATCCGGGGAAGGGCATCCAGAAATGCTTTTACGGACATGCCGGGGCCGATGCATCCGGCTTCAAGGCTTGTGGTGACTTTGGATATCCGGTCCTTCGCCAGACAGGTGCGAACACGGGAAACATCAATTTGAGGGTAGGGGGGCATGAATTCTTTCCACTAACATCGTTATCGGTTATGACAGGCGGCTTCGTCGTTAACACCTATTCCAAGGGTTTCCCGCAGTGCTTTTCAATCAGGTCTTTCATGGCCAGGAACTGATCCTGATCTTCCTGGGTGTCGGATGCCGGCTGAACCTCTTCGGTAGCTGTGTTGGCTTCATATACATACTCGGTGATTTTGACAATACGCACCGTATCCACGCTTTCCTGGGGAATAAACAGAATGCTGACGCGCTCTTCCGGCGGATTATCGTATATCAGCCGGCTGTACCATCTGGAGGATGAGGGGCTTTGGGTGGCTTTGCCGCCGACGATCTGTGTATCGGAAGTGCTGCGCAGAGTGTATCCCTGATTGATAAGAGCTGTCGTCATGATCGATCGCACACAGTCCGGCCGAACATGCGTCACTGTAAATTCAGGGTGTTGCGAGAGAGTTTGTACGGAGGATGATCCGGCGCAGCCGGTAACAAACATTACAGAAAGAAAAAAGAGAAACGGACGCATGGTATTCTTTCCTCCTCAGACGGGGTTGCCTTCTCAGACAGCTGAAAATCCAATGACGCCATGATATTATCTATTCCTGTCGAGATCAACCGTCTTTTGCTGCGGGCGCCATGTGAAGTATCTTTTCAGCGAAATGAAATGTATATTTTTCTACCGATACCACATCTTTCGAACGCAGGGATGAACAAATCACATGGGTTCCGGCGTCCGGAATAGCATCTTTTTCCTTCTCGTTCTGCGGTGTCCCCAGTTGGCTGAACATGTCAAGCATGGCCGAGACCTTGACAACCGGATCCTGATGCTTTTCGTCCTTGTAGTAATACAGCAGTAAAACCGGTTGGTGAACATTTTTAAAGGTTTGCGCCGTCATGGTGGTTTCGGTAAATTCTTGAAGCTGAACAGCCGCGTTGATACCGTAATGGTCATACCAGTATTTTTTATAAAAATCCGCCTTGTTGGCGGATACGATATCGGGGCCTCCATGCAGGAGTCCGGCAATCTGAAGTCCCCATGGAGCCGTAAGGATAAAGGCGGCTGGATTGTTCAGCGCAATGTTGGGCGAATACAGAATCACGGCGTAAATATCCGGAAAAACCGCAGCCAGCTTCAGGGCAAGCGTTCCGCCGGTGGATGTCCCCATAATAATAACCTTCCGGCCCAGCTTTCGGGACATGGCGTAGTATTGCAGCGCCGATTGCCATAGCCGGTCGGGCGTCAGCCTGCTCAGCGGATGGGTTTCGTTCAGTCCGTGATCGTAAAGCCGCGACAATAAAAGATTGCAGCCGAATTTCCGGGCAAAATCGCGATGCACGGGATTACCTTCTTCCTGACTCGCGCCAAAACCATGAAGGTAAAGCAGCACATATCGGGTTTCGGTGGCAGGTTTTCCTGCCCAGACAATTTGAGCAGCGTTTCCGGGTTTTACCGGACACAGGCTTTCCTGATGATTAAGGGACGATTCTATTTCGGTCAGCGGTGCTACCGGCGGCAGTTGGGTGCTGTAAACAGGCGTTTCGGGCTTGGGGCCGGTCAGATAGATGAGGATCAGAAACACCGGCAAGCCGATCAGGAGATATCGGGTTCTTTTTTTCATTTTACAGTATCTGGCTGAGAAAACTCCGCGTCCTTTCTTCCTGCGGGTGTGAAAAAAACGCTTCGGCGTTTCCGGATTCTATGATGCCGCCACCTTCCATGAAAATGACCCGGTCACTCACCTCTCGGGCGAATCTCATCTCATGGGTGACCACCACCATCGTCATTCCTTCTCTGGCAAGGGTTTTCATGACTTCCAGTACTTCTCCGATCATCTCCGGATCCAGGGCGCTGGTGGCTTCATCAAACAGCATGACCTTGGGCATCATGGCCAGTGCGCGGGCAATGGCCACCCGCTGCTGCTGTCCGCCACTGAGCTGTGACGGATAGGCATCGGCTTTTTCGAGAATATTGACTTTTCGGAGCAGTTCCATGGTCATTTCAGTGGCTTCAGCTTTGCTTTTTTTACGGACCAGACGCTGGGCGAGATTGATATTATCCCGTACGGTCATATGAGGAAACAGGTTGAACTGCTGAAAAACCATGCCGACTTCTTTACGGATTTCAAGCTGATGTTTCCGGTTGCGATCCAGCGGAATACCGTCAATAACGATGCTGCCGCAGTCAACTTCTTCAAGACCGTTCAGACATCGGAGAAAAGTCGATTTTCCAGAACCCGAAGGGCCGATAATCACCACCACCTCACGCTGATGGATACGGGCTGAAAAATCAGTCAAACCGCGGATGCCATTCGGAAAGGTTTTAGAGATATGGTCAACGATAATGATAGGGTTGTCCGTTTGCTGGTGTTGTATATTCAAGACTTCTTTCTGAAACTGTGAATGAATACGGAAATATCAGATCTTAAAGATTGTCCGTTTATTGGTGATGATGATATCCACATGCCGGTCATGGGATTCCATCGGAACTTGCGGAACAATCTGCTCTTCCAGGGCAATGGAGACTTTTCGGGTGGTGACGGGAAGTCTGGGGATGAAGCGGTCATAATATCCTTCGCCGGAGCCTATCCGTCCACCTTTTTCGTCAAAAACGGTTCCAGGAATGATGACAATATCCAGACATTCGATAGGGACCGATTTACACCGGTCCGGATCCGGTTCAAGTATCCCCCGTGGGCCGGGTTTTAAATCTTTCTCAAAATTATTTATTTTAAACAGCCGGGTGCGAAATTTCAGGGGATCGAAGGCCGGAAGCACGATAATTTTTTTGACATCGCAACACCGTTTGATAATATCCATGGAGTCAACTTCGCCGGGGCAATTGATATACAGCATGGCGATATTGGCCTCGTTAAAGTTGGCGAAATCAAACAGGCGTTGTTCTACTTTTTGGGCTTTGGCGGTATATTCCTCTGGAGGGAGCGATTCGATCGCGGTCATGACCTCCTTGCGAATTTTACTTTTGGTTTGCTTCAGATCATCCATTGGGGGGTCTCCTGTGAAGAAGCATCTGCAATATCATTGACTAAATGGATTTCAGTTGTTACACAGAACTTGAAATAGTCTCACGCCAGGTTCAGGCAAATCCTTAATCTGTTATAATAGGTACTGTCATGTTGGAAATCAAGTTTGTAAGACAAAATTTGTCGGTGGTTAAAAAAGCACTGTCCGATCGGGGTAAAACCATAGATATTGAAGTGTTGACACGGTGCGACACCCAAAGAAAATTGGTGCTTTCAGAGCTGGAATCACTTAGAAATCAAAGAAACACTGTTTCAGAACACATCGCGATCATGAAAAAAAATGGAGAAAATGCGGATAGCCAGGTCATCGAAATGCGGGAAGTCTCCACACGCATCAAAGTCCTGGAAAAAGATATTGCAGAACTCGATGAAAATCTTCAGAAGATTCTTCTGGACATTCCCAATATTCCCCACCCGTCTGTTCCGGTCGGCAAAGACAGCGCCGACAATCCGGTATATAGAACCCATGGTGTCCCCAGGTCTTTCGATTTCGATCCCCTGCCTCACTGGACATTGGGAGAGCAGCTTCGGATTCTCGACTTCGAACGGGCTACCCGCATTACCGGCGCCCGGTTCCCTCTCTATCTGGGCGCCGGCGCAAGGCTGGAAAGAGCCGTAATGAACTTCATGCTCGATCTGCACACCACCCGCCACGGATATACCGAGGTGATTCCGCCCTATATGGTCAATCGAAGCAGCATGACCCATACCGGGCAATTGCCCAAATTCGAAGAAGATCTCTTTAAACTGGAAGGCTGGGACTATTTTCTGATCCCGACCGCCGAAGTTCCTGTAACCAATATCCATGCCGACGAAATTCTGGAGGAAGCCCAGCTTCCCATTCGATACACGGCGATGACGCCCTGTTTTCGGTCAGAGGCCGGATCGTACGGAAAGGATACGCGGGGGCTCATCCGTCAGCACCAGTTTCACAAGGTGGAACTGGTTAAGTTCACAACGCCTGAAACGTCATATGACGAACTGGAGGCCCTGCTTCAAAACGCGGAAACTGTGCTGGCGCAACTCGGTCTGCCGTACCGGGTGGTGACCCTGTGTACGGGCGATATGGGCTTTTCCGCTGCCAAAACGTATGATATTGAAGTCTGGATGCCGGCTCAGAACACATATCGCGAAATTTCATCATGCAGCAACTTTGAAGATTTCCAGGCCCGTCGCGGCAACATCCGATTCAAACGAAAAGGGCGCAAAGGCACCGAACTGGTTCATACGCTTAACGGTTCCGGCCTGGCGGTGGGGCGTACCGTGGCTGCTATTCTGGAAAACTGCCAGCAGAAAGACGGCTCCGTTACCATACCTGAAGCTCTGATTCCATACATGGGAGGGATAACATCCATAACGCCATGAAATTAGAAGATTTCCCCAAAGATATTCAGCCTTTCATTATGCCAGAGCCGCGCAATGACATGGTGTATCGGTGTCTGGGCTGCGGCAAAGAACATGGCATCGCTAAGCTGCTCTACACGTGTCCGGATTGCGGCCAGGTGCTCCTGCTGTACGACCTGCAGTTTGAACGGTTGAAACAGATTTCCGGAGCCACCTGGCGCAAAATTTTCGATTACCGTAAGCTCCTCACCCTGCCGGCGCTTAAGGGCATTTACCGGTATCATGAATTTATCGGGCCGGTGGTGCCTCTTGACGCCATCGTATATCTGGGTGAAGGGCATACGCCGGTGGTCGAGGCCAACGCCCGGATGCAGGAGCTGGCCGGCGGCAGATTCTATTTCAAAAACGACGGGCAGAACCCCAGCGCATCTTTCAAAGACCGCGGCATGGCCAGCGCACTCAGCTATATCCATTTTCTGATTCGTCAGGGGCTGGTAAAGGATGTCCTGGCTGTCTGCGCTTCGACCGGAGACACATCGGCGTCCGCAGCCCTCTATGCGTCCTATCTTCAGCCGCACATCAAGTCCGCAGTGCTTCTGCCCCACAAAAAAGTGACGCCGCAGCAGCTTGCTCAGCCGCTGGGAAGCGGCGCGAAGGTTTTTGAAATTCCCGGCGTCTTCGATGACTGCATGAAAGTTGTGGAAGCGCTGTCCGAAAAATACGCGGTGGCGCTCTTAAATTCCAAAAATGCGTGGCGTATTCTGGGCCAGGAATCTTACTCCTATGAAATCGCTCAGGATTTTGAATATGATATGGCCGGCAAAGTTGTGGTTGTTCCCATCGGGAATGCCGGAAACATCACCGCGGTCATGAGCGGTTTCCTGAAATTCTATGAGACCGGCGTCATCGAAACACTGCCCAAAATCATCGGGGTTCAGTCTATCCATGCCAATCCGGTGTATCGGTATTATCAGGAGCCGGATCCATCCAGGCGCCATTTTGTTCCGGTAACTGTCAGGCCCAGTGTGGCGCAGGCAGCCATGATCGGCAACCCTGTGTCCATGCCGCGGGTAATGTATCTAACCGATCTGTACAATCAGACGGCAGGCCGTCCGCAGGTCTTTTTTGTGGAAGTGACGGAGCAATCCATCATGGACTGGCAGCTTCTGGCCAACCGGAACGGGCATGTGGCCTGTACGCATGGCGGAGAGTCGCTTGCAGGGCTGCTTGCCGCCAGAAAACTGGGATATGTGGGTTCAGATGAAACCGCGATCCTCGATTCCACGGCCCATGCCATCAAGTTCTCAGGTTTTCAGGAAATGTATTTTGAAAAGAAATTTCCGGATGAATTTGAAGTAACGCCGAATGCATCGCTGATCAACCTTCCGGAATTGATACATCCGGCGCATCCGACAAAAGTTCCTGCGCCTGGGAATCCCTTGACAGGCAGTGACTTTGAACGTTTTGTCCGGGCGGTATCCCTGGAGATTGCTGATAAACTTGGTCTGAAAGAGGTCTGACGCCCATGAATCTGATGCGGATATGCAGAACGTTCGGTTGTCTGTTGACAGGCGGCGCTGTTTTCCTGTCATCTGTTGTATCCGCCGGCGTTTTGTATCAAAAAGACTATGTGATCAAGCAGGATCATGGACAGCGTATCTGGTGCGAGCCTTACCGGGTGCAGAAAAACGATTCGCTTCTGAAACTCTTTCAGGAAAAAGGGGAGATCATTGACGAGAACCGCGATGAGTTTTTAGGTATTTTCAAAGATATCAACTCGTGGGTAAAAGATATCGAATCCATTCCGGCCGGGCGTCTGATATATATTCCTCTCAAGAAACTGGGGCCTGAGCGCGGATTTTCCAGCCAGATTCTGACCCTGCCGATGGTAACGGTGTCCGGTAAGGATGTTCCCACTAAAACCGATACCGGCATGAAAGACAAGATTTCCTACGAGTTCGTCGACTATAAGATCAAACCGGGTGATACACTGTCGGCAATTATTTCGCAGCAATACGGGGTTTCGGAAGGCAGCAAGTTTAAAGCCATACTGAGACGGCTTCTGAAAGAGAATCCCGGGCTGAACAATCCTGCACGTATCCGTTCCGGACGGGTTATCCGGATGCCGATCTATGAGCCTGCCGAGCCTTCTTTGAGTATCAGCGCCGGGATGCTGGAAAAAGTATCCGGACAGTTTCATGCCCGGCTGGTGCGGGACAGCGTCGCCTATTTTCCCATGCCCGGAAAGAACGATTTCAAGCTGGATATGGCTCGCTTTCCGGTTATGGAGTTGCCGGATGGCCGGCGAATATTGCTCAACCCTGGAAATGGACTGACGGAAGCCGATAAAGAGGTTATTCGCCGTTTCTGGTCAGGCGTTGTTATCGCGGATGTGGCCTATGATGTTGCTTCGGACGATCTTGTCAGACAGATCGTGGCGCTGGCTCCGGAACTGGAAAAACGCATTGAAAAATCAAGACCATCTGATATTTCCGGACCGGCTTCCAGTCCATTGTCTTCGGACCAGGGGATGCTGATTCCGGTTCATGACATGAGTCAGCTTGTGGATGTATTGATGCGGACACTGGCGGTGCCATATTCGCGGAATGTCGAAGTCAATTTTCCGTATGCAGGGATGCAGATTATATCCCAGTCCAATCTGATCGAGTCCGGACATGGGAAACCGATACTGGTGGATTTCGGATCATTTTACGGAGACGCCGTTCAATCGCTGGAAAAAAACGGTTTCAGGGTATTTCAGGTACAGAATACAGACAGTATCGGTTCGGGAATCTCCAACCTTTTGAATGCGCTGGGAATCCCTTTTTCCGTGGATCCGCTGCTTCAGGTGAATCAGCAGTCCCGGCATATTCCCGGAATTTATATCCCCAACAATGGCAAACCGGTTTTAGTCAGCGATGCTGTTGCCGCCAATGTTGAAACAGTGCAGGCGCTTCTGAAACAGGGGATGGTTCTGATATGTCTGAACCGGTGACAACCTTTTGAAAAATCGATCGATTAAAGGGTGAATGACGATGAAGTATCCATTCAGCAAGTCTTGGGTATTGGGAATATTGGGAATCTGGCTGCTATCCGGTTGCGCGACAGATCCTTCCATCAAAAAACAGAGCGAGGCTACCCGTGGTCTGGGGGAAGCTTACATGGCGCAACGGAATTATCCTTCCGCTCTCAAAGAATTTATGGAAGCTGAACGGCTGACGCCGGATGATCCGTATCTGCATGATGATCTGGGGCTGGCTTACATGGCCAAAAATCGTCTGGATCTGGCGATCGAACATTTTAAAAAAGCCATCGCACTCAAGCCCGAATATGCGCCGGCCATCAACAATCTGGGTACGGCCTATATGACGCAGCAGAACTGGGACGCCGCCATCAAATGTTTTAATTCCATCACCAGCGATCTGCTTTATGCCACGCCGTTTTTTCCGGTAACCAATCTGGGATTGATCTATTACCAGCTTCAGCAATATGATGTGGCGGCCCGATATTTTGAAAAAGCCTTACGGATGCAGCCGAATTTTCCCCCCGCTGTCTGTGGATTGAGCCAGACTTATGTGGCGCAGGGGAAAACGTCTGAAGCGCTCGCTCTGGTGGAATCCGGCATCAAATCGTCACCGAAATCCATAGAGCTGTATTCAGAGATGGGGAAAATCTATACCGCTTCCCGCAATTATGACAAGGCGGTGGCCGCCTATACCAAAGTGGTGGAACTGGGGCAGGCATCCTCTCCGCTGGTAGAAAGCGCCCAGAGATCGCTGGATACGCTAAAGGCCGGTTCTATCAGCGGTTCAGCAGCTTCAACTCCATGAAAGCGCTGCGGAACTGCTGGACAAACGACGCTTGACAGGAAAGATGGTGCTCCTCACAACAGGAAATGCGCATGAATCTTGATTTTAAAAACGTTCTGGTCACCGGTGCTGCCGGATTTATAGGGTTTCATCTGTCTCTGCGTCTGCTGAAAAACGGTTGCCATGTGGCCGGTATCGACAATATGACGCCTTATTATGATGTCGGGCTCAAACAGGCAAGGCTGGATCAATTACTTGCGTATGATACGTTTTCATTTCATAAGGATGACATTTCCGATCGCAGCGGAATGAAGGCTGTGTTTGAACAGTGTCCGCCGTTTGACGTGGTGGTGAATCTGGCGGCTCAGGCCGGGGTGCGCTATTCCCTGACCAATCCCCATGCCTATGTGGATTCCAATATCGTCGGTTTTGTTAATTTGCTGGAATGCTGCCGGTATCACCAGGTTCGGCATCTGGTATTTGCTTCTTCAAGTTCCGTGTATGGCGCCAATACCCGCATGCCGTTTTCTGTGCATCACAACGTGGATCATCCGGTATCTCTGTATGCAGCCACCAAAAAAGCCAATGAACTGATGGCGCATACTTACAGTCATCTCTATGCGCTGCCCTGTACGGGGCTGCGCTTTTTTACGGTTTATGGCCCCTGGGGAAGGCCGGACATGGCGTTGTTTCTGTTCACCCGGGCAATTCTGGAAGACAGGGCCATTCAGGTTTTCAATCACGGAAAGATGAAACGGGATTTTACCTACATTGACGATATCATCGAAGGGGTTGTCCGCATCATGGGAAAGACGCCCGAACCCGATCCTTCCTGGAGCGGCGATCATCCGGATCCGGCAACGTCCTACGCACCCTACCGCATCTATAACATCGGCGGCAATCAGCCGGTCGAGCTGACGCATTTTATTGCCGTCATCGAAAAACACCTTGGAAAAACCGCTCGTAAAGAATATCTGGATTTACAGCCGGGAGATGTGGTCTCCACCTGCGCCGATATGGAGGATATGATGGAGGCTGTCGGATTCAGGCCGCAAACATCTCTGGATTTCGGGATCCAGCAGTTTATCAACTGGTACAACACTTACTACCTGAAGTAAATGGGAGCCGCTATGGCATTTTCAGCACCGGATCTTGATGTATGGACTAAATTGAATCAGCAGGCAGCTGTCATGCAGCAGCCCGATCATCACCTGAAATATCTTGTGGCGGCTCCGGGCCGCTTTGCTGAATTTTCGCGGACCGCCGTGGATATGCTGTTTGATTTTTCGAGACAGCGCCTGAACCGGACGGTTCTGGAACTGCTGTTCGCGCTGGCGGAAAACCGGCAGATTCTGAAAAAATTCGCTGCAATGGCGGCCGGTGAATTCGTAAATGTCACCGAACACCGGGCGGCCTTGCATATGGCCACCCGGGATTTTTCCAGCGATTCTATTTTCCTGAATGGTCAGAACATTCTTTCGGAAATGCGGGAGGTCAACCGGCAAATCCGAAATTTTGTCGAACAGGTTCACCGGGGAGATATCACCGGATCCACCGGAAAACGCTTCCGGTATGTGGTTGTCATCGGTATTGGCGGCTCCTATCTGGGAACGGAATTCGTTTCGACAGCGCTAAAAGCTTATGCGGCTCATGATATTTCGCTTTTATATCTGTCCAATGTGGATATCCATAATTTCGGAAGTATTGTCAGAGATATCGATCCCGAAGCCACGCTCTGGCTCATTATTTCCAAAAGCTACACGACCGCGGAAACCATGTCCAACGAAGCTCTGGCTCGGGAGTTCATGCGGGAAAAAGGGCTCAATCCTTCCGGCCACATCGTTACGGTGACCAGTAAGGGCAGTCCGGGAGATGATCCGGCCAATCCCGTGCTGCGGTCCTTTCACATGTTCGATTGCATCGGCGGCAGATACAGCGTCAGCTCCGCGGTGGGCGGGGTTCCGCTCAGCCTGTATCTGGGTTATGACCTCTTTGAACGGTTTTTAAAAGGCGCCGAACAGATGGACCGGCATGCGCTTGATACGCCGGCGCAAGACAACATTCCCTTGACATCCGCCCTGGTTTCCGTCTGGAACAACAACTTCTTAAAATATCCGGCTCAGGCTATTATTCCGTACGCATCTCCTTTGTCCAGGCTTGCTCCGCATGTCCAACAGCTCAATATGGAAAGCAACGGTAAAAGGGTTACGGCCGAAGGTGATTTCCTCGATGAGCCCTGCGGCGCCATCATTTTCGGAGAACCCGGTACCAACGCTCAGCATTCGTTTTTCCAGCTTGCGCATCAGGGAAGGCCGTTTCCGATCGAATTCATAGGCGTTCTGCAACCGCAATACTCCCAGTATCACACCACATCCAAGGGGGTGAGCAACCACCAGGAGCTGTGGGCGAATCTTCTTTCCCAGCCCATGGCGCTGGCTGTCGGAAAAGACGCCGATGACCCGGCCCGGTATTTTCCGGGCAATCGTCCTTCCTCGACCCTGATTCTCAAAGACCTCTCTCCGGAAAGTGTCGGAAAGCTTCTGTCCTTTTATGAAGCGAAAACCGTTTTTGAGGCGTTTATCTGGGGAATCAATCCATTTGACCAGTTTGGCGTAGAACTCGGAAAAGTGCTTGCCGAAGGTATCCGGAAAGAAATGGCGGCCAGAAATCAGGACAAAGCCCATGCTTTTGATGCAGTTGATCCCATCAGCCGTCATTACCTGAACGCCTTATTTGAGGATAAAACCGTATGAACACAGGTGCATTCAATCTGGTCAACGCTGCTTGGCAGGCGGGCGTGAAAGTATGCTTTGCAAATCCTGGTACAACCGAAATGCCGATTGTTGCAGCGCTCGATCGCGTATCCGGAATGCGTGTTGTACTCGGACTGTTTGAAGGCGTTTGTACAGGAGCCGCCGACGGGTGGGCGCGTATGACGGGGTGGCCTGCAGCAACGCTGCTGCACCTTGGGCCCGGTCTTGCCAATGGCCTTGCAAATCTGCACAATGCTCGTCGCGCACGTACGCCCGTCATCAACTGGATCGGCAATCACGCGACCCGCCACCTTGCGTTCGATGCGCCGCTGACTTCGGATATTGCGGCGCTTGCCGGCAGTGTGGGATGGACGCGCACCGTCAAGTCGGCAGAGGAGATGGCGGAAGTGAGTCTTGAGGCGGTCCGGACAGCGCTGGGGCCTCCAGGAGGCGTGGCCTCATTGATCATTTCATCGGAATGCCAGTGGGATACTTGTTCTGAACCGCTTCCTATCACCCCGCCGTCCATATTGTGCAAAGAAATCTCGAGTTCGACGCTTTATGAAGCGGCGCATCTGCTGCGCAAGGGGCGGGGAGGAATTCTGCTGGGAGGGAGTGCACTCACCGTGCGTGGCCTGAACGCGGCGGCGCGGGTGGCAACCGCCACAGCCTGTGGCGTCTGGATCGAAACCTTCCCGTCACGCCAGGAATGCGGCTGGTGTGTACCACATTTTCCGGTGCTGCCATATTTTCCGGAGCCGGCCCGCGAAGCGCTTGCCAATACGGCAAGTCTTATACTGGCAGGGGCCCGTGAGCCAGTCTCTTTCTTTGCCTATCCGGATCAGCCTTCACGACTTGCACCCGAAAGCGCGTCATTGCTCACGCTCGCAGATCCGGATGCGGGCGTCGACGCGGCGATCGCCCTTGAGGCGCTTGCGCAGGAACTGAACGCGCCTGCTGTTGTCGCACTCCCGAGGGCTGTCCCTGCCTTTACGCCCAGCGGCCAGTCCATCGATGCGGATACCTTATGCCGTGTGATGGCTGCTTTTACGCCGGAAAATGCAATTGTGGTGAATGAAGCGGCCACGACCGGTTTGACCTGGAACGTCATGCATGCTTCTAATGCCGCGCCACATACTATGCTGTTTCTCACGGGCGGTGCGATCGGCCAAGGACTGCCCAATGCGCTCGGCGCTGCGCTCGCACGCCCGGATCGGCGTGTCATTGCGTTTCAGGCGGATGGAAGTGGCTTGTACACGCCTCAGGCGCTCTGGTCGATGGCGCGTGAGAGTGCAGATATAACCGTCATCGTGTGTGCGAATCGTCGTTACCGTATCTTGCAGACCGAGCTTAAACGTGCCGGTATTATAAATCCAGGCCCCAAGGCGCAATCACTCACCGATCTGACGCAGCCCGTGATCGATTGGACTGCTCTGGCGAAGGGGTTTGGTGTGCCGGCTTGCAGAGTGTGTACAGACAGCGAGCTTGCCGATTCACTCATGCGTTCGTTTGCTGAACCCGGTCCCAGCCTGATCGAAGCGGTGCTTGTCTGATGACGATGGGAGGGGTACTGTCAGAGTGCAGGCGCTTTCAGGGAATTTCCATCGCCAGGAGCGCGGCGCCCAGCGCGCCGACAAGCTGCGGGTCTTCCGGCGTCAGAACGTTTCTGCCCAATGTCTCCGCCAGCAACTGCCGCATGCAGGGATTTTTGGCCACGCCACCGGTAAAGACGATGTCCCCGGTGGAAGACACCCGGTTAATCATGCCTGCGGCCCGTTGAATGACGCTGGTGTGAAGGCCGCGGGCGATTTCCCGGCGATTTTTTCCCCCGGCAATCAGAGATGTAACTTCGGATTCGGCAAACACCGTACACATGCTGGAAATGGCTATATCTTTTTCAGACAGAAGGGCTTCCCGGCCAAAGGACTCGATGTCAAAGCCCAGGGTTTTGGCCATGATTTCCAGAAACTTTCCGGTACCGGCAGCGCAGCGGTCATTCATTTCAAATTTTTTCACCCTGCCGGTTTCAAACAGACTGATGGCCTTGCTGTCCTGCCCACCAATATCCAGCACCGTATGGGCATCCGGGAAAAAAGTCCGGGCGCCTGTGGCGTGGGCTTTAATTTCCGTAACCGTCAGGGTATCAAAAGAAATTTCGAACAGATTCCGACCGTAACCCGTTGCCATGATGCGGTCGTAATCCATTCCATGAATCAGCTTTCTGGCCGCCGTCATCGGATCAAAGCCGGTGTCTGTCTGAAGACTGTCCACGATCTTTCCCGACGTATCCACCACAACCAGCTCAATGGTCCGCGATCCGATGTCGATGCCCGCAAAACGTTTCCCCATGGTGATCTCCTGGATATCTACCGAAGCTGCTCGATAAACGCTTCAATCCGGGTTTTGAGCTGACCGACATCTTCCATGCTGTAATCGGTTTCAATGCGCAGGGTGGGGATTTTCTTTTCTTCCAGGGCTTTTTCAATGGGAAAGGATTCCATCAGATAGGGCTGACAGAACTGCAACCCATAATGGATCACACCGTCGGCCCTGTATGTGGCGACCATTTCCTGAATATGCTCCAGCCGCTGCGGATTCGGAGTAAAAATGGCACAATCCACCTGATAGTAGCGGTCCACAATGGCGTCCATCATCTCGTCAACGGTTTCACCGGATGCATCCGTCAGATTGCGGGCGCCACGTTCTCCCACACAGGATTCTTCACCGACAATCACCGCGCCTGAGGTTTCAACAATAAACGGCAGTTTCCAGTTGGGTACGGCCTGGGGGCAACCGGATACGAGAATCCGTGGAGTCCCGGCTGGGAAAACACCTTTTTTTTCGGCAATGCGCTTTTCCAGTTCATCGCATATTTGGTTTACGGAATCCGTAAACCGGGCCGGGTTGTCGTAAAAGAACACCTGGTTGGCCAGCAGGGCATCCAGGCCGGATATGGGCGCCGGATCAGCTTTTCTCAGGATTGAGAGGCGATGTATGGCAGCGCGTTTGGCGTTAACCGTCTGAATCGCCTGCTTCAATGATTCGGATGTAACGGCAGCGCCGGTAAGGGCCTCCATGGCCGTCCTGAAACGCTGATATTCGGACTTTAAAAGCGCCCGGCCCTGATCGGATTTGACCTGGGGCAGGTCCATCACATACAGGTTTTTTACCAGATGACCCAGTGATTCATAGGCTTTTTTCTTGCCGTCGCAGGTATTTTCGCCCACGATCATGTCCGCGCTCTCCAGATAAGGACAGACCTTGCCGAGTTTAAATCCGAAAGAGGATTTAATCAGCGCGCAGGTGTTGCGGGGCAAAAGCTTTTCCACTTCCGGTGTGGCGAAGTCCGCGCCGGAACACAGCCCCACCAGTGTGGCGCCGGCGGCCAGAACAATTTCTTCGGGGACAAAGACACAATAAGACCCGACAATCTTGCGGCCGGCTTTTTTTTCATCCAGCAGCTCTTTGATACGCAGCCCGTGGACTTCGCTCATTACAAAATCGAAATATTTCATTCCTTCCGGACGATTTTTCTGTGACAAAAAAATATCCTGATATGCGCCGCCTAAAACACCCAGCAGGGCGTCATGGGCGTCCAGATCCAGCCCCAGGTGCGTCCACATTTCCCGGTAATCTTCAGTCATGATGATCTCCCCAGCTTTTTCGTTATATATTGATTAAAAACATATTACACTTCATGCCCGGGAAAGATATATTAACAAAAACTATTAAGCAAATTCCTATTTATTATAATTCGCGCTGTTTTATTCAAATAAGACGGCTTCGTAAAAAATTCGCAGGCAAGATGCGCAAATCCTTCTTTCTACCTCAGCGCCAAAGCGCCCGGGCTGTTCAGCCGATGGAGATGAAACGCATCTTCATCCAAGGTCCGGCAACAGAGTTCGATCAGGTGATCGTGGTGGGTGAAAAGAAATATCTGGGTGCGCCGGGCAAGGGAAGCCAGCTCCGGTAGAATGGCGGCGGCCCGTTCGTCGTCGAAGGTGATCAGTAAATCGTCTAAAATGAGGGGCATGGGTTCATGGGTTTCGAGATAGCGATCCAGAGCTGCCAGACGAAGGGCCAGGTAAAGCTGATCCCGCGAACCATCACTCATTCCGGAAACCGGCACTAATGAACGATCCGGACGAAGTCCCACCAGAACCGGCGCATCGTCCGCATTGAACTCCGCTGCCAGGCCTGCGAACGCCCCGCGGGTGATGCACTGAAAGACCCTGCCCGATTTTTCCAGCAAAGGCCCCTGATTCTCCTTCCGGAACCGTTCGATCTGGGCTTGCAGGTAATGCACCGCCAGGCGCAGGCGTATAAAACGGCTTGCATCCTGCTTCAATTGGGCGGCAACCGATTCGGCCTGCTGACGAAAACTTGCGGCAGTGTCTCCGGCGGCCTCGAGGGCCTGTTTCCGGCTTTTGAATTCAGATACGGTATCCCGAATCGTCTGAAGCGCCGTTTCCGTTTCGTTTTTCCGGCCGAGAAGCACGGTTTTTCGCTGCGTTATCGTTTCAATATCTTCAGCCCGGATGCGCTCCAGAAATTCATCAACGGTTTGTCCGCGGGCCAGGCCGCCCAGCGTATCACGCAATCCGTTGATTTGCTGCTGGATTTGATTCCGCAGCTCCAGATTCTCCAGCATTGGTTCCAGCGCTTCATTTCTGTCCAAACCGGTCTGGCGGGTCAGGACTTCCAGTGCCTGAAGCGCCAGGCCGCATGATGTCTGAACTTCCGTCAGATCGCTTTTTGCCTCGGCGATCTGCTCCGCCAACTGGTTGCAGCGGGTTTGGGCGTTACGGGCGCTGGTCAGGGCATCCCAGAGTCTGGAAACCCGGGCTTCGGTCGTATCTCCCGGAACATTGTGGGTATTGGAGCGATCGTTTACGGCCTGTTCGTACTGCCGGATGGTGTCAACGGTTTTTTGCCGTTCGGTGGACAATTTCTTCCAGACATCGAATCGGGCCAGTATTTCCGCTCGTTCCCGCAACAGCGCCAGACCGGAACCAGGAGATATCTCCGGCGGAAGCCCGATCGCAAGGCACTGCGATTTCCAGTTGTCTGACGCCGCCAGGCATGTTTTGTCCATCCGCATGCTGTTTTGATGTATCGCCTCCAACTGATTTTTCAGATTCTGAAGCTGTTCGGCGATTTCGATGCGCCGTCCCGATGACTGCTCTTCCTGCCGGATGCGCCGGACGGCCTTGTTGTAAAGCAATGTAAAGCCCTTGTCCACAGACTCGGAAAGTGCGGCGGCCAACTGTTTTTCAGCCTGCTGCGCCAGATTTTTTTTTCGTCGGAAAGAATCCTCCGCTGATCGAAGCTGACGGAGAAGCCCTTTGAACTCATGCCAGGTTTCCCGCCATTCCGCCATTTCGGCAGGCGTCCGGGGTGAGATGCCGCAAGGCCGCCACAACCCATCCCATTCGGCCTGACAGGCCTTCATCCGGCCACAAAGCGTCTGAATCGCCGCCTGGGTCTCCCGGTTCTGCTTTTCAGATTGAAGGATCTGAAATTTTTTTTCTTCTGCCTGTGCGACAGCCTCCGCCTGTTTGCGGAGTTGATCGGCAATATCGTCTGCCTGGGCCATGGCCTGCGGAAATGCCTCCTCCAGGGCCATACCCGGAACGAATTCTTCACATGCTTCCGAGCCTTTCCAAGCGGACAGCACCAGACGCCAGCCGTGATCCCGGTGCTCTCTGGCCTTTTGCAAAGCCTGTTCGGACGGCAATGGACCGCGGCGTTCCAACCGGCTGAGTTCGGTCTGAACCGATGCGATTCGTTTTTCTCCTTCCTGTATTCTGGCTGTCTCTGCTTGAATTTCCCGCTGAATTCGGTCCATCTCCTCACCAATGCGGCGAATGGCGGATTTGGACGGTATCTGAAGGCCGGCGGTTTCGTCTGCATCCTCGGGAGCGCCGGTCAATGGCTGATGCAGGTCACTTGTTTCCCGGCGCAGCCGGTTGACTTCAAATTCGGCGGCGGAAAGCGTTTTGGCGGCGTCAGTGGCATCGGCGGCGGCAGTCAGAGCATCCCGCAGGCAGGTAAGATCGATTTCCGGAAGGGTTTTTAACTGCGCCTCACGGGTTTCGATCTGTGTTCTGATATCTTCTGCCTTTTCCGCAGCCCTATCCCGTTCTTCCATCGCCCGTTGCAGGGCGGCGGCGGCTTCTTCGCAGGCAAGCCGGACGGAGCTGTCCAGCCGCAGGGTTTCCAGTTTGGAAAATCCACCGGTCAATGCCAGGTTCTGCATCCCTGTTTGCAACCCGGCTTCAAGCCCAGCCAATTCATTTTCCAGGCGGGCCAGAGATTTTTTGCGATCTCTGTAAACGCTCAGATCCCGATGCAGATCCTCCAGCGCATCGGCGTCTTCCATCAGGGCCGGTGATATCCGGCAGACTGCCATCAGGGTTTCCAGCTTGGCGATATACGCCGTCAGACGGAGGACTTCTGCGCGGGCATTATCGGCGAATTTGCGGGCAGTGCGGGCCCGCTCGACAAAATCAGCGGCAAGCGCCGGCATTTCGGGCAATTCATCCAGTTTTCGCATCTCTTCACTGAGCCGTCCCACTGTGGGCAGTGCGTCTTCACAGCGGGCGATCCATTCCAAATCCCGGATATATTCGAGCAGTTCCTTTTCCAGATTCGCTTTGCGGGCTTCGGCTGCCGCCAGCTCCTCTTCAAGCTTCTCCCACGCTTCAGGATTGACGGCTGCCTCCCGGCTCTGACGTAGCAGGTCTTTGTATCTGGCAATTCCCGGTCGAATCGAGACGCTGGCTGTGGCGCGGCCTTTAAAAAAGCGCTCCGACGCTTCTGTCAGGGCTGTTAGAACGCGTTGAACGGGGGTTCCGCCCAGGCTGGCCGAAAACAGCGCCTCGCCGATATCTCCCTGGCCCCGGAGCAGTTGTTCCGCGCCTTCGCGAAGTTCCTGCGCGCCCAGGCCGAACATCGTCGAAAAATAAGCCTGGTCCACGCTGCCCAGAAATGAAATCAGCGCCGCGTCGGGCAGCGGATTGCCGCCAGCGTCCAGCAGTGTGTTTTTATTTCCCTTACGGCGCTGAAATATCCGCCTTTCTCCGGCTTGGTTGCAAACTTCGCCGATGATTCGCAGCTCTTTGTAGTCATGTAAAAAATTGTCGGGCGACTGTCCGTGGATGCCAAAGAGCAGATCGCGAAAGGCGCGCAGCAGGGAACTTTTGCCTGCTTCGTTGGGCCCATAAATGACTTGCAGATCGCCGCCGGATGCCGGAAAGCGGATATCCAGATTGGTAAAAGGGCCGAAGGCCGGGATGTGCAGCCGGTCAAATCTCATGTCCCTTGTCCCCCATGGTTCCCAGCGTATCCGGTCAGGGCATCCAGAATAATGGCCCTGACATCTTCTATGACGGCAGAGCCTCTTTCCGATCCCATCCAATCAGATTCGATATCGCTCCGGATTTCATTGGGCAGCACGCCAAGCATTTCCTTGATTTCATCAGGAAGGTTTTCAGGTTCGACGCTGGCCTGTTCCAGGGTTTCAAGAACGATTCGGGTCAGGGCATCCCGTTCAGCCAGTTGTGTCAGGTCATACACAGGAGAGGTCAGCGCCTGAATACGTTCTATCCAGACGGCATCCTGACCCTGATCCTGAGCGCAGGCCAGAAGTTCAGCGCGCCAGCGGTGAAAATCCCGATGAAGCGGGCCGTGCAGAGGTGTGGCTCCGGTAAAAACAATCCGGGCGGCAAGCATCCGTCCGGCTGCTTCGCTCACGGCGCGGGCCATGGCCTGCGAAGCGCGATTCAGGGCTTCGGTTTCCTCCGTCACGCCGGTCAGATCGATATCGAGTATCCGCCACCGGACGACGTCCAGATCGCGCCAATCCACACGGTCCACATCCAGGGAATTTTTTACTGTCACCAGCCAGCAGCCGTGCGGACCCGACTCCCGGACATCCCGTCCCTGGCAGTTCCCTGCAAAAACGATCCAGGGGTCCCGGCGGATTATTTCCGGCTGATGAATGTGACCCAGCGCCCAGTAGTCATAGTTTTTCTGATACAGATCCGCTTCCGAACAGGGCGCGTAGGTATCGTGGCCAGATCGTCCGGTCAGGCTGGTATGAAGCAGTCCGATGTTGAATCTGCCCTGGACGGCAGCCGGGTAATCCGGCGCAAGGTTCTCCGGAACCGCCCGGTTCGGAAACCCGCGGCCGTGAATTACCGCCGGATGGCCGGGAACTTCTTTGGATTCCGCCGTCCGGGTGGAAAAGACATGTACATTTTCGGGAAGGCTCAATTTCCTGGAAATCACGGAAGCCGCGTCGTGATTGCCGGCGATGAGATAAACGGGTATGCCCCGGTCAGACAGGCGGACCATCTGGCGGCGGAAAAAAAGGCCCGCGCTGTAGTCTTTCCAGTCTCCGTCATAGAGATCACCGGAAATGACCATAAAATCGACGGCTTCATCGACGGCCAGTTGAATCAGGTTCTCGAAAGCCCGCCGGGTGGCGCCGCGCAGGATATCCACGGGCGCGCCGTCGTGTGCCTCCAGACCTTTCAGCGGGCTGTCAATATGGGCATCCGCAGCATGGATGAAACGAATCATGAATCACCTTCTGAGTAAGTTTGACGGCTTCGTAAAAAGTCCGGATGCTGCGTTGTGCTGCATCCTTCGTCATTGCAGCGTACCACAAGTACGCTTCATTCCTTCCTTGCGGATTTGCACGCCTTGCCTGCGAACATTTTACAAAGCCGTCAATTATGTTTATACTCGTTTTTCATTGTTTGTTGCGCCCGTCCCTGTCATGAGGGTTACTTTCATGTCAATGATTGTAACTATTCAGCACGGTTCATAAAACTGGGGAGTTTGCCCTCAAACAGTAAACGCAATGCTTCGGATACGGCAACCCCTTGTTTCCGGCATGTGGACAAATAG
>LKPX01000049.1 GCA_001443525.1 Desulfobacteraceae bacterium RAAP-1
CTTATAGCCTATCGGCGTACAAACCCCCAACAAGACGCTAATTAAGTATGGCATATCGGACATTCAAACCCTATCCAGATAACGACCCAACTGAAATTTGCGATCATAGGTTTTTCCATTTATTGAAAAAATCGGCTGAGGCTTTAGCAAATACCTGCAGGTTGACCTGATCCCCTAAGCCGGAATGGCCATAATTGCGATAACAGGCGCTGATTTGATCTATATGGACAAAATCACATCGCAGGGAAATCTGCACCCAAAAATCCCAATCCTCGAAAATATTCAGGCTCTCATCAAAACAGCAGCCTTGATCGTACAACGAGCGTTCAAAAAGCACCGCATGAATGGAAATGAAATTACATCCCCACAACTTCATGCGATGAAACGGTTCATTGAATGTCGTCATCCGCACCAATTGACCCTGATTGTAATATTCGACGCGAACACCGGTATAAGCGCAGCGGGGCTTGTCCGATCGACATAGTATTTTCACCAGAGCACTGATGTGATCGGGATAAAACACGTCATCATCGTCAAGAAAAATCAGATACTCACCCAGGGCATGGTCAATACCGACATTGGCCGCCCGACTCCGGGAAAGCGGGCTCTTCAACTGTATCAGCCGGAGCGGGAAACGCCCCCACCAACCCGGTAAATCGGGATGTTCCCGGCCCTTGGCATCGATCACCACGATTTCGATATGCGGATAGGTTTGAACCGCGACCGAATCGAGCGCCTCACTCAGACTTTTCCGGCCCATACTGCGGATGATGACGGAAACCAAAGGATAAATATCTTTGACATTGTCTGACAATAGCCGATAAGCGCCGTTTTTTATAATGAGGGGATTTTCACGCAATTCCTCCCCAGTCAACAGGCAATATGCTTCGGCCGCCTGAACTGTGATAGGCAAGGTATAAGTGCGAAAACGATTGAGCGCAGCGACTAAACTGCCATTTGGCTGTCGCGCCGACTGTGTAATGAAACAAGCGATAGCCGCTGCCTTACGCTCCTGCAAGTCGGTGATGTCCAGTAACATATTCGGATGTAGGGGAACACCCACCTCGTACATCACAAGCCGTACCCTTCGCGGACAACGCCGAACAGCCTCGGCGGTCGCCATCGCTAAGGCACAATATTCCGAATGGACTTCCCAGCAGGAAGGGGCATAAACCAACTCGGCCATCTGCTGCTCTATGCTATCCTGAAGATACCGGATCAATAACTCGCCATATTCCAGTCTACACGCGGATATGTCTTTAAAAACCGGCTCTCCATAACCAAGGATGATAGCAGCTTGTCGGCACTCACATTGTCGCTTTAGACTATAATCGCTGTGTCCAGCTTGGGTACCATCATTTCCGTCAGTCAAGACAACGACCCGCACAGAATCTCCCGCTGCAACATGCCGCATGATGGCCCCGCCACAAGCGAACGCTTCATCTGCAGGGTGAGTTGCGAACACCAGGACAGGACCACAGCCTATCGATTCAACTACAACGTTAGGGAGTATTTGATGTTCCATATTTTGCATAGTTTTGAGGGGTCCTCACTGTTTCAGGTGGGTAGATTGAATTTTGATGGCCTCGTAAAAGTCGGCTTTAGCTTGTTTTTACAATATCAATTCATTTAATTTATTGGCTATTAAAATCCAGCTTTGACTTTTACGAAGGCACCAGAGATGATGGCTTCGCAAAAAGTCCGGGTGCAGCGTTGTGCTGCATCCGAACTTTTTTTGCAGATTCATCAAAGACGTTGGCGCGCCGATGTTGCGGAGATTAAAGCCGGGCAGGGCTGTCAGTTGGAAAGCAATCCATAATCTTTGACAACATAATAGATATTGCCGTTGGTGGAAAGAGTCGGGCTGTACTTTAAATTCACCCACAAATGGGTGATTCCATCGGATGATAACATGTCAGGAATATGGATGATCGACAAATCCGGGTAAAGGGTGGATGGCGTACAGGAAAAAGAAGAATCCGTTATGGTACCGTAGGTTGTCAGTTTAAAAGGTGTCAGCGACGGGTATGTCGCATTGTACTCATAAACCAGATTTGCCCAAAGCAACGAAGCTCCTGATCCCGAACCGATGTCAGAGAGATAAGGAATATTGAGCGTAAAGCTCGTATCCAGCGTTGCCGAGCAGACAGCTCTAAAATTCGTCAACTGCCCTATGGCGTTGCCGTTGTATTCCACAAACCAGATGTTTCCATCCGGGCCGGTAGTGATTCCCTGAGGGCCGCTATTGGCGGTAAGCCCTGTCGGGAACACACTGATGACTCCGGATGGCGCAATCTTGCCAAGCGCTACGCCGTTGGATTCCGTGAACCAGAGATTGCCATCCGGGCCTGAGACAATCCCCCAGAGACCGCAACTGGCAGGAAGACCGCTTGAAAACTCGGTAACCACCCCGGATGGCGTAACCATTCCGATAGCATTGGCACCATAATCGGTGAACCAGAGATTGCCGTCCGGACCGGCTGTAATTTCCCAGGGGCCGCCATGGGTGCTCAGGTAGAGTTCCGTGATTTCTCCGGCAGAAGTGATCTTCCCAATGGCATTGGCGCCGTAATCCGTAAACCAGATGTTGCCATCCGATCCGGCAGTAATTCCCCACGGGCAGCTATTGGCCCCAAGCAAGAATTCGGTGATCACTCCGGAAGGGGTAATCTTTCCAATGGCATTGGTGCCGTAATCCGTAAACCAGAGGTTGCCGTCAGCCCCTCTGGTGATCTCTGCAGGACTGCTGAAATCAGCCAGACCTGTAGAGAAAACAGAGATATTTCCGGAAGAAGGAGTAATCCTTCCAATGCCATGGCTTACCGTGAACCAGAGGTTGCCGTCCGGACCGGACGTAATTCCCCACGGATAGCTGTCGGCGTCAAGTCCATTCGAGAACTCGGTAATTACTCCAGAAGGGGTGATTTTTCCGATACTGTTACTGGTGCTTTCCGTGAACCAGAGGTTGCCATCCGGACCGGCGGTAATTCCTTTTGGATTACTGCCGGCGGTAAGACCGGAAGAAAACTCGGTGACTGTCTGGCTGTTGGCATTCCCTGGAAACAACCACCCTGCAAATAAGCAGAGAAAGCAAAGACAGACAACTATTTCTGAATATCGCGTTTTTTTCATTTTCGTTCCCTTTCACCTTATATGGCTTCAAAGCCAAGTGAAAAATTTTCAAGGCATCTTCTATCCATCAGTAACCCGAAGAATCATATGTGGGGTTACCATGGGTGTCCGTACCCGCAGAAATGACGTCGGACGGTATCTGTGCTATTTCATATCTGAAAGCAGTTTCAAATGCAACCGAATCGCGCCTCATACCCAACGGATGGAATTTCCTGTACAAAACTTCTTGCTTTGCCGTCACTTCCGTTCGAAGGGCTTAAAGACGCGACCGTAAAACCAGACATAAACGCCCTGGAGGGCGGCGGCGAGATAAAAAGGAGTAGCAAACCATCCGGCGCCGATGAGCGCTCCGGCAATGGCCGGTCCCAAAGATTGCGGCAGTTGCATGGAAAGGGCGTTGAGACTGGCGGCGAAACTGCGGCGGTCATCACCGACAGCGGTCATGACCAGCGCCTGCCGGGCGCCGACAGTGCCTCGGTTGAGCGCGGAACGAAGAATATAAATCAACGAAGCCAGCCAATAATACGGCATGACGGGCATAAGCAGCAACAGCAAGAGTCCGCCGCTGCGTCCCCACACAACAGCCCGGACAAGGCCGACCCGACGCGTCATTTTACCGACAACCAGCGCGGCAAGTCCGGTTACGGCAAATGTCACCGCCAGCACAGGACCGATCGCAGAGGGGCCGATGTGAAAACGTTTGGCGAACCAGTACGCCATCAGAGGTCCCGTCAACCCGATAGCCAGTCCGTTAAAAACATTGAGTCCGACAAGATGTAAAAGAAAACCGTTTTCTACATGACGCTGGGTGGAAACGCTTTTGGATTTTTTACGTGCCGGCGGATGCGTTTTATGCGTCTCCGGCGTTCTGATCAGCAAAACGAGATTGATGGCGTTTCCCAGGAGAACCAGGCCAAACAGAGGGCGAAAGCTTCCCGCCTGCCCGAGAACCGGCGCCCAAAACGGCGGCAATGCCGCCGCCAGCGCTCCGATCGTCATTCCAAAGAAACCGATGGCTGTGTTGAAGCTGTAAATCACGCCCCTGGATTCCGGTGCAACGGCTTCAGCGAGCCATGCCTGCTCTGCGGGAGCAAATGGACCGGCAGCTCCGTTGGCGCCCCTGCCGAATCCTCCCAAAATGATTGCTGCGGAAAGCAAAGCGGGGTTAGTAGCGATGATGGCCGTCAGGGCGCAGACACAGGTGAGGACTTCATAGGCGATGAGAAAGGGTTTGCGCTGTCTGCGGTCGCTGGTGACGCCGACCATAAGGTTCAGCCCCGCGCCGGTCAGACCGCCTGCGCCCAGCACCATACCAATGGAAGAGCCATGCCAGCCCAGAGCATGGAGAAAAAGCGCCAGGTCCACTACCAGTGTTCCCTGGCTGATGCTTCGCCAGAAGCGTGCGGCCAGAAGGCGCTGCGTGGCGGGCGCTAAAAGTGACCATTTCGGAATGAACATCACTTGCAGTTGTTTCGATATGGATTTCGATGAATGTGACAAGGACTTAAAAATGTGGTTTTTGCCTGATACAGATGAATGCCGATCCGCTCATGATTGATGCGCATCCACTGCTTCAGAAGCCATTTTCCGGATACATTCTTTCCAGCGATCCGAAAAATTTGCGGGCACGGGTGTTTCGTTCTGTTTCATGGCATGACACAAGGCAATGGTCTGCCGAAGAGTTTCAAGGCACGTTTTGCAGGCAACACAGCTGCCGGCATGGGCTTCGATCTGCTGACATATCTGTTCATCCAGCTCGTCGTCGAGGTATTCCGACAATTTTTCGAATAATTCCAAACATGCTGTGTGTGAAGCGTCATGCGTCATGGGAAAAATAATCTTTCAGCTTCTCTCTAAGGAAAAGGCGCGCCCGGTGCAGCCTTACCTTTATATTCTCAGGGGTTAATCCCAGAACCTGGGCTGTCTCAGCAGTACTGAACCCCTCAATGTCCCGCAGCACCAGCACCAGACGATAATTTTCAGGAAGCGACTGGATGCCTTCTTTTATGATGGACGACAGTTCTTCATTTAAAAGCTGGTCCAGAGGCAGCGACGCCCAGGCAGGTGTCTGGACAGGAATTTCAGCTTCTTCTTTGGGAAGAAATTCATCCAGAGACAGTTCTCTGTCTGGAGCAAACCGGGACTTTCTTCTTTTTTTCAGACAAGTGCTGGTAGCAATACGGTAAAGCCAGTTCTTGAATTTTGTTTCATAACGAAAGTCTTTCAGATATTTGAAAACGTTCAGGAATGTATCCTGAAGCACATCTTCTGCATCCTGAACGTCCCGGCACATCCGCACGCCAAAATTGTACAGTTTGCGCTCATATCGGCTTACCAGCTCTGTAAACAACTCGGCATGGCCGGCATTAATGGCCTGAATCAGCTCAAAATCACCGTCCTGTTTGATCTTTGGGTCTGCTGATGGATTTGGCATTCACTTTCTTGCCTGTCACCTGACAGGCATCTTTCATTCACGTGGAAACTCCAAGTTTAGGCAGTATGTATGTCTGCAGGACTATCCAGCCCGCAACGACCGCCAGTATGATCAATAATTCTTTCATGGTATTACTCCTTCTTGTTCAACAGGGCAACAGATTATTGTTGACGGTCTGGCAACAGACCAATTCCTATATTAATCTTAAAGAGACCCAAAGGGTAAGCCTGGTTACAAACCCGGCGAAAACACCCCCTTTCATTTTCCACTTGACATAACAATGTCATTCATATATCAGAAATCGAAACAATGTTTCGTATTTTTTTAAAAAAAATATATCATAATTTATTTATTTAAATAAATCAAATTGTTATAATTATTTTTTATCTGTAACAATATTTTTGCATTATTTCGATGCATTCCAAATGTTTTTATGAATAAGAATATTTAATGTAATATTAAATAGTTTAACGGACATGTTTTGACAGTTGACGCTACAAATACATCGGGCAGTAACAAGGTTTTCAAGTCTGAAATCCAGAAACGTCTGGAATCTGCGGTATTGGAAATTTTTTCCGAATCCGATTTCCATCAGGCCAATATCCGCACGGTCGCCAAAAAAGCCGGCGTCAGTTTCAGTACTATTTATGGATATTACGGCAGCAAGGAAGGACTGGTATTTGCCGTTGTAGATGTATGGCTGGGAAAACTGACGGACCGGATCATGGATCATCTTCAGGGCATCGAGGATCTGAAGGAAAAACTCCGGAAAGTTTTCTGGCTGCAGCTCGATTATTATGAACGCAATCCTGCTCTGGGCAAGATACTGTTCATGACGCTTCCCATGAAGACCTGGATGGCGGACAAAACATTCCAGCAGAAAAAGATGATGAACCTCTTTCTCGAGGTGCTGCGTCAGGGACAGAAAGAAGGCATCCTGAACGCCAATGTCCGGGCGGGGGTTCTGCTGGATTTCATGATGGGGTTTGTTCAGCGCACATTTTTCATGTGGGTGTCGCGCGGGCAGAGAGACAACCTGGCCTCTCAGGCTTATGCACAGTTTGAAATGGTATGGCGGGCGATTTCCGCTCCCTGATGAGAACCAGGAAGCAAAAAGCGCCTGTTTTGCAATTTACAAAGGGGAGCGCCGTGGTGTTGCGACGTTCCTTCTGTCGTTCCGATATGGGGTTAAAAATTTTATCAATTCTACAGCGTGTCAGTGATGGGGAGTATATCATGAAAGTATTGAAAATTGATCATCTGGGAATCGCCGTTAGCAGCATCGATGAACGTAAAAATTTCTGGACGGAAACACTGGGTCTGTCCTTTGCCGGAGCGGAAACGGTTCAGGAGCAGAAAGTGACGACTGCTTTTTTCCCGGTGGGAGAAAGCGAAATCGAACTTCTGGAATCCACCGCGCCGGACGGCCCCATCGCCAAATATCTGGAAAAACGCGGGGAAGGCATACAGCATGTAGCATTTCGTGTGGAAAACATCGAAGCCGCCCTGGAAGAATTAAAAGCCAAAGGCATCAAGCTGATCGACGAAAAGCCACGGATCGGCGCTGGCGGGGCCAAAATCGCCTTTCTGCATCCCAAGGCCACCAACGGCATTCTTGTAGAACTGTGCCAGAGAGATAACTAAACCATTTGAGAGCCTCCTGTTTCAGAAACATGGAATCCATTTCTGGAACAGGCCCGGTTTTCTGATTTCATGGATTTGCAACAAAGGAGAACACCATGTCGGAACATCCGCAAAAACAAGAATGGACAGAACTTGCCACCAAACTGCTGAAAGGAAAATCTCCGGATGCCTTAAACTGGATGACGCCCGAAGGCATTCGGGTCAAGGCGCTTTATACCGCCGAAGACCTCGAAGGCATGGAACATGTCAATACCCTTCCCGGCCTTGCACCATTTGTCCGGGGCCCGATGGCCACCATGTATGCCGGCAGGCCCTGGACCATCCGGCAGTACGCCGGATTTTCAACCGCCAGAGAATCCAATGAATTTTACCGGAAGAATCTTGCCGCCGGGCAAAAGGGCCTTTCCGTGGCCTTCGATCTGGCCACCCACAGAGGGTATGACTCGGATCACCCCCGTGTGGTGGGTGATATCGGCAAGGCCGGCGTTGCGGTGGATTCCGTTGAAGACATGAAAATCCTGTTTGATCAGATACCGCTCGATCAGATGTCCGTCTCCATGACCATGAACGGCGCGGTGCTGCCGGTTTTAGCCGGTTACATCGTTGCAGCCGAAGAACAGGGCGTACCTCAGGAAAAACTGACCGGCACCATCCAGAACGATATCCTGAAAGAATACCTGACCCGCAATACCTATATTTATCCGCCGACCCCGTCCATGCGGATTGTATCGGATATTATCGGATACTGCTCCAAACACATGCCCAAATTCAATACGGTCAGTATCAGCGGCTACCACATGATGGAAGCAGGCGCCAACTCGGTGCTTCAGACCGCCTTCACGCTGGCCGATGGTCTGGAATACGTCAAGGCCGCTCTGGCGACCGGCATGGACATCGATACATTTGCCCCCCGGCTGTCATTTTTCTTTGGCATCGGCATGAATTTCTTCATGGAAATCGCCATGCTCCGGGCCGCCCGGTTTCTGTGGCATGAACTGATCAAACCTTTCAACCCCAAAAACAAGCAATCCCTGATGCTCAGAACCCATTGTCAGACCTCCGGATGGAGCCTGACCCAGCAGGATCCGTACAACAACATCATCCGCACCACGCTGGAATGCATGTCCGCAGCTTTGGGCGGCACGCAGTCCCTGCACACCAATTCATTCGATGAAGCCGTCGGACTTCCCACGGAATTTTCAGCCCGCATCGCCCGCAACACCCAGATCATTGTTCAGGAAGAATCCCAGATCTGCCATGTGGTGGATCCGCTGGCGGGTTCTTATTATGTGGAGGCCCTGACCGACGGCATTATCCGGGAAGCCCGCAAGATCATCAATGAAGTTCAGGCGCTGGGCGGCATGGCCAAAGCCATTGAAACCGGCATGCCCAAACTCCGGGTCGAAGAGTCGGCGGCCAGGAAACAGGCCCGCATTGACCAGGGGCTGGATGTGATTGTCGGCGTCAACAAATATAAAATCGAGGAAAAACCCTTAGACGATGTCCGCGAAGTCACCGACGCCGTGCGACTCGAACAGGTGGCGCGTCTGAAAGAACTCAGGGCGAAACGGGATGCCGGCGCCGTGAAGACGGCCCTGGATCATCTGACCCGCTGCGCGGAAAGCGGCGGAAATCTTCTGGAAGCCAGTATCGCGGCCATTCGCCTGCGGGCCACCGTCGGAGAGGTATCGGATGCCATGGAAAAAGTCTTCGGCCGTTTTGTAGCCACCACACAGTGCATTTCCGGAGTGTATGCGTCTGAGTACGCAGATACCTCCCGTATTGACGCCATCCGGAAACGGTGTCAGGACTTTGCAGCCAAAGAAGGCCGCAGGCCCAGAATTCTGATAGCCAAGATGGGGCAGGACGGCCATGACCGGGGCGCCAAAGTCGTCGCCACCGCCTACGCCGACCTGGGATTTGATGTGGATATCAGCCCCATGTTTCAGACCCCGGAAGAAGCCGCAAAAATGGCGATTGAAAACGATGTCCATATCGTGGGCGTTTCCAGTCTGGCCGCCGGTCACAAAACGCTGGTGCCTCAGCTCATCGCCGCCCTGAAAGCAGGCGGCAGTGATGATATCCAGGTTGTGGTAGGCGGCGTCATTCCGCCGGCAGACTACGACTTTCTGTTTGCCGCAGGCGCCGTCGCCGTGTTTGGCCCTGGCACCTCCATCACCGATTCCGCCAACCAGACGCTGAACGCTTTGGAGAAAAAGAACGGATGATTTCCGGGATTGACAGCACCATTATCGCCATTCAGGAAGGCAACCGCCGCGTTCTGGCCAAAACCATTACGCTGATCGAAAGCTCATTAAGCACACATCAGGCCGAAGCCCAGAAGATTTTAGACCGGATACTGCCCCTTACCGGTAAAGCCGTCAGGCTTGGAATTACCGGCGTACCGGGTGTCGGCAAAAGCACGTTTACGGAAAGTCTGGGCATGATGCTGGTGGAAAAGGGCCATCGCGTGGCGGTGCTGGCGGTGGACCCCAGCAGCACCCGCAGCGGCGGAAGTATTCTGGCGGATAAAACCCGGATGGAGCGGCTTTCAACAGATGAGCGAGCGTTCATTCGTCCATCGCCGTCCGGAGGCACACTGGGAGGCGTAGCCCGAAAAACACGGGAAACCATGCTGGTATGCGAAGCCGCCGGATTTGATGTCATCATCGTGGAAACGGTCGGGGTCGGTCAGTCCGAAATCACAGTTTCCTCGATGGTGGATTTTTTTCTGGTGCTGATGCTGGCTGGCGCCGGCGATGAACTTCAGGGCATCAAGAAAGGCGTTTTGGAACTGGCGGACGCCATTGCCATCAACAAAGCGGATGGCGATAACGTCGAAAAGGCCAAACGCGCCCGGAAGGATTATGAAAACGCGCTGCATCTTCTGAAACCGGCCTCACCCAACTGGACGCCGCCGGTCCTGACATGCAGCGCTCGGGACATGAATGGCATCCGCGAGATATGGGATGCCGTGTTGCAGCATCGGGACATCATGACCCAGAGCTGCGAGCTGACGCAGAACCGCCGGCAACAGGCGCTGTCCTGGATGTGGTCGCTGGTGGAAGAAGGACTGAAAGACCGGTTTTACCGTCACCCGGAAGTTCAGCGATACCTGCCGGAACTGATGCGACAGGTGGAAAACGGGACGCTGGCGTCCACCGCGGCGGCGAGCCGGCTTCTGGGAATTTTGGACGGATGTGACAAATAATATGGCCGGGCGCAGGCAGCGCCTGATGGCGTGTGATGTAAAAAGCGGCCCGCATGTACCGCCGGCGTTTTAAAAATACATGGTGTTTTTATCAGAGAACGTCATTTATGAGAGAAGAAAGGATATAGCGATGGGCATAGTGGAAGACAAAATCCGGGATCTGAAAGCGCGTGAGGCGAAGATCCTGAAAATGGGTGGTGAGAAAGCCATTGCCAAAGAACGGGAAAAAGGCAAGCTGACGGCGCGCGAACGCCTGAACCTTCTCTTTGATTCCGGAACGTTTCGTGAAATTGACATGTTCGTTTCACACCGGTGCACCAATTTCGGTATGGAAAAAATCGATATTCCCAGCGACGGCGTTATTACAGGTCATGGCCTGGTGGATGGCCGTCCCGTGTTTGCATTTTCTCAGGATTTTACATCCCGCGGCGGCAGCCTCGGAGAGATGCACGCCAAAAAAATCTGCAAGGTCATGGACATGGCCATGAAAGCCGGCGTGCCGTTTGTCGGCATGAACGATTCCGGCGGCGCCAGAATTCAGGAAGGCGTAGATGCGCTGTCGGGTTTCGGTCAGATTTTTTACCGCAACGCCCTGGCGTCCGGCGTTATCCCCCAGATATCGGCCATCATGGGAACCACAGCCGGAGGCGCCGTGTATTCTCCCGCCATGACCGACTGGATTTTTATGGTGAAAAACTCCAGCTACATGTTCATCACCGGACCGGAAGTCATTAAATCCGTTACCGGTGAGGAAATCAGCTTTGAAGATCTGGGCGGCGCCATGGCGCACAACGAGAAAAGCGGCGTTTCCCACTTTGCCTGCGAAAGCGATGAAGACGCCATTGCCAAGATCAAAACCCTGCTGTCATATCTGCCTTCCAACAACATGGAAGATCCGCCCATCGTACCGGCCGGAGATGATCCCCGCCGTGTGGCGCCGGCGCTGGACACCATCATTCCCGACAGCCCCAATCAGTCCTATGACATGAAAGCGGTGATCGGCGCCATTGTGGACAACGGCGTTTTCTTTGAACCGCACGAATTCTATGCCCCCAATATCCTCATCGGATTTGCCAGGCTGAACGGCCGAAGCATCGGCATTATCGCCAATCAGCCCAGTGTCATGGCCGGATGCCTGGATATCAACGCTTCGGACAAGGCAACGCGTTTTATCCGCTTCTGCGACGCATTCAATGTTCCCATCCTGACGATTGCCGATGTGCCCGGTTATTTGCCCGGCAGTCATCAGGAATGGGGCGGCATTATCCGTCATGGCGCCAAACTGCTCTGGTGCTATTCCGAAGCCACGGTGCCCAAACTGCTGCTGGTAACCCGGAAAGACTACGGCGGATCCTATCTGGCCATGTGTTCCAAAGACCTGGGCGCGGACATGGCCTTTGCCTGGCCGACGGCTCAGATTGCAGTCATGGGCGCTGCCGGAGCGGCCAATATCATTCATCGCAAGGAAATCTCCGGAGCGGCGGATCCCAAAGCCAAACGCGCCGAAAAGATACAGGAATATGATGATTTGTTTTCAAATCCGTACTGCGCGGCCAGCAGAGGGTATATTGACGCCGTGATTGTTCCGAATGAAACCCGGCCCCGGCTGATTGACGCACTCGAGATCATGTGCAGCAAGCGGGAAACCCGTCCGCCGAAAAAACACGGCAATATACCGCTATAAGGGGGAAGCAAAATGAAATCGGATATCAAACATTCTCCGAAAGCCGTTGCAGCCGTTGCAGCCGTACTCAGCTATCTCCGTTCGGAAGAAAATGCGGCAGCCATGGCTGCGCCTCAGGTTGCGGATTCCACAGCGGCGCCTGCAGCACCACTCCGACTGTGGGGAATCAGCGGCAGACAGGAAATGATGGGGATGCGAAACCTGATGCAGTTACGAACATTCCAGGGGGCAAGGTTCCGCTGAAACTGAAAAAACCCGGGCGCCCAACTCCGGGCGGGAAGCGCCATGAAGATTTTGAAGGCATCCAGGCATTTCTGTTCCGCACGTTGCCATATCAAATTTTACACCAACTGAAGATGTTACTATAGATGAGGAGACTCCAAGCATGAGCGATCATAATCAAGTACAGATGACTCAGATGAATTACAGCAAAGATCGGCCCAAAGCGGCCAATCCGGTCAAAATAGAAGACCTGACCCTTCGGGACGGCCATCAGTCCCTGTTTGCCACAAGGGGCAGAACCGAAGACATGATTCCCGTAGCCGAAATGATGGATGAAGTGGGCTTCTGGGCTCTGGAAACCTGGGGCGGCGCCACCTTCGACACCATGCACCGGTTCCTGAATGAAGATCCCTGGGAACGGCTCCGGACCCTGAAGCGCTACATCAAAAAAACCCCGTTCTCCATGCTCCTCAGAGCCCAGAACCTGGTGGGATACCGCAATTATGCCGATGATGTGGCCCGCGCCTTTGTAGAAAGAGCCGCCGCCAACGGCATGGATGTTTTCAGAACTTTTGACGCGCTGAATGATTATCGCAACTTTGAGACCGTTGTGCCGGTCATCAAATCCTGCGGCAAACATTTTCAGGGATGTATCTGCTACACCATGACTGAACCCCGTCTGGGCGGCGAGGTCTATAACCTGGACTATTATGTGAACAAAGCCAAAGACCTGGAGGCCATGGGCGCAGACAGCATCTGCCTGAAGGATATGGCGGGGCTTATTGCTCCGTATGATGCGTATGCCATTATCAAAGCCTTAAAAGAAGCCGTCAAGGTTCCCATCAATCTGCACAGCCATTTTACATCCGGCATGGCGTCCATGTCGCATTTAAAGGCCATTGAAGCCGGTGTTGATATTATTGACACCTGCATGTCTCCCTATGCCTACCGCACCTCCCACCCGGCCATCGAACCGCTGGTTATGACCCTTCTGGGTACAAACCGCGATACGGGATTTGACATCAAGAGCCTGGCTGCCATCAATGAAATTCTTGAAAAGGAAATCTGTCCCAAATATCGCCATATTCTGGATGACACCAAATTGTCCATCATTGATATCAACGTGTTGCTTCATCAGACACCGGGCGGCATGCTTTCCAACCTCGTCAACCAGCTTCGCGAAATGGATGCACTGGACAAAATTGACCAGGTCTATGCCGAACTTCCCAGGGTGCGTAAAGACCTGGGGCAGATTCCGCTGGTCACGCCCACCAGCCAGATTGTCGGTATCCAGACGGTCAACAACGTTCTCTTCGATGACGAGAACGAACGCTACAAGATGATTACCGGCCAGGTCAAGGATTTGTGCTTCGGGCTTTACGGCAAGACAGCGGTTCCTATCAATCCTGAAGTTCAGAAAAAAGCGCTCAAAGGATATCCCAGAGGCGAAGAACCCATTTGCTGCCGTCCGGCTCAGGTGTTGGAACCGGAACTGAAAAAAGCCCAGGATGACGTCAAGGGACTGGCTGTGGATTTGGATGATGAACTGATCTATGCGATTTATCCGGTTACCGGAAAACGGTTTCTCCAGTGGAAATACGGCAAGGAACCGGTTCCGGATGATGTCAAACCGATTACCCTTGAACAGATCAAAGCCAAAAAAGAACTGATCCAGAAAGCACTGGCGGGGAAACTGGTTGAAAAAACAGAGAAAGAAGCTCCTGCCAAGGGTGATAATCTCCGGAAATTCAATGTATTTGTGGATGATGATTATTTTGAAGTCGGTGTGGAGGAAATTGGCGGCGCTCCGGTAGTCAGTTATATCCAGCCGGCCAAAGCGGCTGCGGCTGCGGCTGCGACTGCAGCTCCGGCAGCGGCGCCTGCCAGACCGGCGGCCCCGTCAGCACCCAAAGCGGCGCCCGCGGCAGCCAAAGCAGCGGCGGCGGCGCCTGCTGTAGATGGCACGCCCATTAACGCTCCCATGCCGGGAATGATTGTACGCTTCGAGAAAAATGTCGGCGATAAGGTCAGCAAGGGAGAAACGGTTGTCATTCTGGAAGCCATGAAGATGGAAAATGCGCTGGCGGCTCCAGTGGATGGAACCATTAAGGCCATCAACTTCAAGAGCAGCGACTCCGTACCCAAGGGGGCGGTGCTGTGTGTCATCGGATAGGCTGCCATCCGGATATCACGGATGAACGGCGTTTGCGCCAAAGCGTATCGTTATATCCTCAGGGGTTGGACAGCAACCCCTGTTTTGAAAGGTGAGGAGAAAGAACGTCTATGAAAATTCATGAGTATCAGGCAAAGGAATTGTTTAAAAAATACGCCATTCCCATACCTGAGGGCAATGTAGCCTTCGGTGTGGAAGAGGCGCAGGCCGCAGCCGAAAAACTGGGCGCCTATCCGGTAGTGGTCAAAGCGCAGATCCATGCCGGCGGCAGGGGAAAAGGCGGCGGCGTCAAACTGGCCCAATCCAAAGCGGATGTCGCCACTGTGGCGGGGCAGATTCTGGGAATGAATCTGGTCACCCATCAGACGGGACCTGAAGGCCGGCTGGTGAAAAAAGTGCTGGTCGAACAGGGGCTCAACATTCAGAAAGAACTCTATCTGAGCATTATTCCGGATCGGGCCACAGCCAAGGTGGTTATTATCGCCAGCGAAGCCGGCGGCATGGATATCGAGACGGTGGCGGCGAATACTCCGGAAAAAATCATCAAGGTTTATATTAATCCCCTGGTTGGCATTCAAGCCTATCACTGCCGGGAAGTGGCTTACGGACTGCATCTGGCTGCGGAAGTCATCAAACCCTTCACCGCCTTGCTCAGCCGTCTCTATGCGCTGTTTATGGCCTACGACTGCTCACTGGTGGAAATCAATCCTCTGGTCATTACCGCAGAACAGAACGTAATCGCCCTGGATGCCAAAGTCAATTTTGACGACAACGCCCTGTTCCGGCATAAAGACATTCTGGCGTACCGGGACCTGGATGAAGAAAATCCCCTCGAAATCGATGCCTCCCGTTTCAACCTCAACTATATCGCACTGGATGGAAATGTCGGCAATATGGTGAACGGCGCGGGTCTGGCCATGGCCACGATGGATATCATCAAGCAGGCCGGCGCCAGCCCCGCCAACTTTCTGGATGTCGGCGGCGGAGCGAACGCGGAAATGGTGGAAAACGGCTTCCGGATCATCCTGAGTGACAAAAATGTGAAGGGAATTCTCATCAATATTTTCGGTGGCATTCTGCGCTGCGATGTTCTGGCTGAAGGCGTGGTTCAGGCAGCCCGGAAAACCGGCATCAACGTTCCCGTTGTGGTGCGCATGGAAGGCACCAATGTCGAGGAAGGTCGGCGGATATTGCGTGAATCCGGTTTAAATCTGATTACTGCCGTGGATCTTAAAGACGCCGCCCAGAAAGTGGCGACGATCGTCAGGGGCTAGGAGGAAACACCATGAGTATATTTGTCAATAAAAATACCCGGCTGCTGGTTCAGGGCATTACCGGCAAGGAAGGACAGTTTCATACCCGGCAGTGTGTGGCGTACGGCACACAGGTGGTGGCGGGCGTCACACCGGGCAAAGCCGGTCAGAAAATGGATGACGTTCCGGTATTCAACACGGTTCGGGATGCGGTGAAGGCGACGGGCGCCAATTGCAGCATGATCTTTGTTCCCCCGCCGTTTGCAGCCGATGCCATCATGGAAGCCGCGGACGCGGATATCGATCTGATTGTGGCCATTACCGAAGGCATTCCGGTCATGGACATGATGCGGGTCAAAAATTTTCTTTCCGGAAGAAAATCCCGACTGATCGGCCCCAACTGCCCGGGCATCATCACGCCGGGTGAATGCAAGATCGGCATCATGCCGGGGCCGACCCATAAACCCGGCGGGCCGATCGGCGTGGTTTCCCGCTCCGGAACGCTGACCTACGAGGTGGTGCATCAGCTTACCCAGCAGGGCATCGGACAGACCACATGCATCGGTATCGGCGGCGATCCGGTCAATGGCACCAATTTTATTGACTGTCTGGATGCATTCCAGAAAGATCCGCAAACCTCAGGTATCGTCATGGTCGGCGAAATCGGCGGTACGGCTGAAGAAGAAGCTGCGGCATTTATTCAGCAGCATGTCACCAAACCGGTCATTGGCTTTATCGCCGGGCTGACAGCGCCTCCGGGCAGAAGAATGGGCCATGCCGGCGCTATTATCAGCGGCAGCAGCGGCACCGGTCAGGGCAAAATCGCGGCCATGAAAGCCTGCGGCATTACCGTGTGTGAAAATCTGGGAACACTGGGAGAACTCTGCGTCAGCGTTTTTGGAAAATAGCTTTTACGGCGCTGACTGAAGACAGACAGGCTGGAAGGCCACACGGCGTTATCTTGCGTTCTTCAGCATCAACGAGGGCAAGGAGTAAGAAAAGTGGAACTATTCTTACTCCTTGCCTTTTTTATTTGATAGCTGCGCCGCAACAAATCACAAGAAAGGCTGTGAACGATTCCACCCACAAGAATGGTATTGAAATCGTGTGTCAAATGTACTAACATATTTCGTACATCAATTCCAGATAAGGAGAAGCGTCATGGCAACCACTCAAACTATTGTAAAACGAACTGCCAAATCATCTCGATTGGGTCTTCGGACCACACCGGAACAGGAGATTATTTTGCGTCGGGCGGCAGAGGTGTGTCATAAGACAATGACAGAATTTATCCTGGACAGTGCCTGTCATGCCGCCGATGAGGCACTGTTGAATCAACGGCTGTTCACGGTTTCCGGCAGTCGCTACGAGAATTTTATAAAACTGCTGGATCGCCCGGCTGAAGACAACATCGGGTTACAATATCTGTTTTCTAAACCTGCGCCCTGGGATCAGCAATGTCCCTGAAAGCGCCCCAATTGCTGAATGGATGTCATCCCGTTTCGCATTTTGATTGTGGCAAGCCGGCACTGAATGAATGGTTGATCCGTTATGCCGTTCAGGCTCAGTCAAGCGGCTCGGCCAGGACATTTGTTGTGTCCGACAATAATGAAATCATCGGTTATTATAGCCTGACTGTCGGACAGGTAGATTCCATTGAGGCGCCCATGAGAATCCGCAAAGGCATGGGACAGTATCCCGTTCCCGTGGTTCTGCTTGCCCGTCTTGCCGTTTCTCTGCAACATCAGGGGCGTGGTATAGGCAGTGGCCTCCTCCAGGATGCTGTTCGACGCACTCTCGTGATTGCGGAACAGGCCGGTATCCGCGCATTGCTGGCTCATCCAATCGATGAAAATGCATCTCGATTCTATCGTCGTTTTGGTTTTATCCCTTCACCACTTCGCGAACAACAGCTTCTGCTGTTACTGAAAGATGCACGTCGTCTGAAAATCGACTTTTTACGAGGGCATCAGCCTTGACCCGATGCTTTTACCGTTTCAGATATAATCGTCACTTTTGAACCGGGTATTTCGGATTCCATATCGTGACAAATAGGTTCCAGACGCGACTGAACTTCGGCAAGTGTTGTGTCGGGGAGAAAACCAAGTGTAATCATAATAAACAGATCCTTGCCGGACCGGCGTGTCCGGTATCCACCGAATCCATCGTATTGATCAAAATGCGCTGCCAGTACACGCAGGATTTGATACTGATCCGGATCAGGCACTGAGCGGTCCAGTATCTCCGGCAGACTCTCCCTTATCAGACCAACGGCAATCATCAGCATGAAGCATAAGACAAAGATCGATCCCAGGATATCCACAATCCTGGCCAATTTGGGATCAGGCACCCCGACGGCAAGGATCAGTACAATTAAAACAATGCCCGATGCCACTGTTTTTGCCATACGGGATTGAATCTGAGATTGGATAATTACGGAACTCTCTTCCTGGTTCACCCGGATGAATTCCATCGTGAACCAGATATTGATCACAAGATTTATATCCGCTGCGATAACGCTTAAAAACAGGCTGGAAAGAGAAAGCGGCGCGTCGTCTCCGATCGAAATGACCCGGGTGAAGATATACAGACAGGTAATACACAAACCAAATGCTACCAGAAGGTTGATGATCCGTTCAATTTTACCGGTGCCAAACTCGTATTCCTGAAACTGTCCTCGATGTGCACGCCGCAGGACTATATATGAAACAATTTCTATGGTCAGCAACAGCAATATCCGGGCAATTTCAGAGATGATCGTCATGGAGCCGGAAAACAGACCGCAGAGCAGCATAAAAGAAGCGCCCAGTATGTCCAGCACGATTGCCCGGAAAACAGCAGATTCCTTATTCCGCTGTTCCGAAGTGATGGTGTCGGCGCGCCGGCTCATCTCAGGAATCCTCCCAGATACTGTTCGATAAGGCCAATGCCCTCAAACCTGGCATAGGCAGCACGGCCGACCCCGCAAAATCTGCCGACATCCTGGTACAATCCGGGGTCATCTATCCGGACAAGCACCCGTCCATCCCGCACGGACTTTATCTTGACGCCTGCGGCAAAATGGCCGTCCGGTCTGGCTGCAGCCGATCCCAGCACAGAAATAACTTTTCCATTGATAAATCGTCCGCTTCCAAACAACCGAATCCGCACAGGATGGCCAGGATGAATCAGTGCAATGGTGGCATCATCCATAGCCACATCCACCATCAGATCACTGCGGTCTATGTAAGACAATATCCGGTCACCTTTCACTATCTCTGCGCCTGTTCTGACGTTGACCTCCCAGATAACCGCACTGTCCGGCAGTTGAATAACGGCGGTCGACCTGCGTTCCAAATCCGCCCGCGCCCCCTGAAGTGACGCTCTATTGCCGGTAATATCAGATTCGGAAGTGTTGATGCGTCGTTTATAATCCAGAATGGCCATATCCAGCGTTTTTATTTGATTCAGCACCTGAAGAATGCCATCTGACAGAGTAGATGGAAACAGGTTTTTCCGCAGTATCTGTCTGCGGTATTGAATCTGTTTCTGTTCCAGTTGGTTGGACTGCACAAGCGATTCCGCCAGATGCAGTTCGGATTCGAGCCGGTCGATATCAGCCTGTGACACAGCGTGGCTATCACGCAATTGGATATTTCTCATCCAAAGCTGTCTGGCTTCATGCAGGCGTGCTTTTTCTCCTGTCAGGCGGGTTTTAAGAATGCCGACGGTCTGTTCCAGATCCTGTTCAAGCGCAGAACGATAGCCTGCAAGCAGATGCTGACTGACGGCCATACGGGCTTTAAGTGCTTCGAGTTCTTGCTGAAGGAACGCATGGGTTTTTATACTTTCCTGGTATCTTGCCTCCAGACTGTCAACATCCGCATGAGGCACACGGGTATTACGCAGAATCACCAAGGGAGTCTTCCCGGGAATGCTTCCTGGATGGGCGTCGAGCGTTACGACGACACCGTCTATGGGCGCACGGATTTCATAAAGAGGGGCGGTTACGACAGCATTTCGAACGATAAAGGCTTGCAGATATTGGACAAGAGCCGGCGCCGGCAGCAAAATGGCAATAAGAATCAGAAGCCAGGTAAACCATTTTTTCTGATACATTTAAACCACCTATTGAAGGAGACGGATTTATTTATTCAATTTTCTCGGCCTTCCCTGCGCTCTGAACTCCACCTGCCTTTCGATTTGATGCTCAATCTTTTCCACAAACCGCGGACTGCCGGTTAACCGGCCACACTGAACTGACTGCCTGGCCAGTTCTCATTCTCCTTCAGGTGTACCCTTTACCCATTCCGTATATCTCTTCGCACGATTCTTAACGGGGTGATTGTCTCACATTTTTACTGTTAAGAATGGCTAAAGATAAGCTGTGGCCATCGCTTTCTTGATCCGCCCGGTTCCAGTTTTTTTCGGCCCCAGTTTTTCTTTATTGATGATCAAACGCATCCGGTGGTCTGTGAAACGCAGCTCTCTGGACTGACCGATCGTCAGCGATGAATTCAAGATTGTGATAACTTACCCCGGCATGAGCGCAGGAGGTCTTTGATAAACTGCTCTGCAGTTATACAGGAAGATTAAGATCGAAACAAATAGTCCAGATTATGATATAACGGCATCCCTTCAAAGAAAAAGGGAAGCATTCATCAAAAATTAATCCGTTCTTTTTCAACAACCAGTGGCCTTTTCAAAACCTGGGTATGAATGGAGCCGATATATTCTCCAATGACGCCAATGAAAAAAAGCTGAATGGAACCGAAGAAAAACAACCCGATCACTAAAGGCGCAACACCTACCGTAAAGCTGTTCCAGAAGATCAATTTATAAATCAAGTATCCAAAAGCCAGAAAGAGACTGAAAAATGCCATTGTGAAACCGGTCATTGTCGCCAGTCGCAGCGGCACCTTTGAATGATTTGTGATGCCGAGCATGGCCATATCATAAAGCGTGTAGAAGTTATTTTTGGTAAAGCCCCGGCGACGGACGGGCTGGACATAGGGGATTTCCGCGCGCTCAAAGCCGATATCACAAATAAGACCCCGAAAATAAGGATATGGGTCATCAATCTGCCGCAAGATATCCATCACCTTCCGGTCATATAAGCCAAAGCCGGTAAAATTCTTGATAAGGCTGATTTCTGAAAGCCTGCCGATGAGGTTATAATAAAGTTTGCGGACGGCAAAAAAAAGAGGGGATTCCTCGCTTTTTTCCTTGACGCCAACGACTATCTTATACCCTTTCTCCCACTTTTTGATGAAATCGGCAATCATCTCAGGAGGATCCTGTAAATCTGCAACAACACTGATTACCGCCTCACCTTTAGCCTGCAAAAGGGCGTGGTACGGAGACCGGATATGACCGAAGTTTCGGGCATTGACAATAATTTTGACTCTTCTGTCGTGAGCCGCTATTTCCTTAAGGATTTCAACGGTGCGATCTGTCGAGGCGTTATCGATGAAAATATGCTCATAACAATAATCCCCAAGTGATAACATTTCTTTTAAAACACGTTCATGAAGCTCCCGCACATTTTCTTCTTCATTATAACAGGCCGTAACAATACTGATTAATTTTTGAGTCATATATGGAAGATATTCCTTATCGTTTCACACACCATGCAATATTTAGAGCCGCGCCACTCTGTTTATGCTCTATGCCACCGGATTGTCTGCAGGATAGATTCCTGTAGATCGAATGTCTCTTTTAAATTCAATTCTGTTCTGGCTTTGTGAGTTGAAGGAACATAGCGCTCCGCCGGTTGACCTGGCACAGGCTTTCGGACGATTTGCACTTTTACGGAAGGCTGAAAGCAGGCAGCGACGGTTTTTGCCAAATCGGCAATCGTCATATCATTTTCCGACCCAACATTATAGGGCCAACAGTTTGCACCACGAATCAAGACCGTCCAAAGCCAAATAGCTAAATCCGCTGCATAGAGATAGGATCTGTAAGGCATTCCATCGCCATTCACCCATATCGGGCCACCGGCCAATCCATCCCGGATAAAATTGCCGATGGCAAAATGTATATCCAGAGGCAAATATGGCCCCACGAATGCGAAGCAGCGAGCGATTTTTGTCTCAATACCATACTGCTGAGAATAGATAGCACACAAAAGCTCGGCCAGCCGCTTTCCTTCTCCATAGGCTGATTGCGGGCTATGTGTATCAGGAGCGCCATGATAATCTTCCGGAATATGAGTAATCTCAGGAGGCTGCTTTCCATAGACAGCTCCGGAGCTGATCAGAAGAAACTTTCTCGCACCGCAACTGCGGGCAAACTCCAATGTACGCCGTGTGCCATCCACGATGGTATCCAGCATCATAAGCGGATGTTGGTTGTTCAAACTGGCGCTGGCTTCGGTTGCGGCATGGATGATGTGGGAAAATTCACCCTCCGGAAACGCAAAAGAACGCACATCGCCGGCGTGCAGATGAATCTCCGGATGTACGGCAAGATGGGGGGCTTTTTTCTGAAGGGCAGACGGATTCCGGGCAAGGACATGAACTTCTGCATTCAGTTTTAGTTTATCATTGGCCCAGACAAAGCTCTCCAGCAGCCAGCAGCCGAAAAAGCCGGTACCGCCTGTAATAAAAATCCGCTGCCCCCGCAATTCCTCCCACAGGCCTTCTGTATGGCGTAAAATGTGGTCGAGGTCGTTTTTTAAGTTATTCTGCATCAGTATTCATCTAATTTTCATTTTAAGCCGGTCTGGAAGATCCGCCAGTGAACGGATGATGATGCTTGCTTCAATTAATCCATCAGTGGTAGGTAGTTGTCCATCACCTGTAACGTAGGCTGAAAAAGACCCAAAACGATTGGCCATTTCGATATCGCTCGATAGGGTGTCACCCACCATGATTATTTGTTCTGCTCTAAGACCAGTATTCGCTGCAAGTATCTCCAAGAGCAGTGTTTCCGGTTTTCCAACAATAAAATCGGGTGGCCTTCCACAAGCAGCTTCCACGGCCGCAACCATTACGCCACAACCAGGAAAAAGCTTACCACCTTCAGCAGGATACGTAGCATCACGATTGCATGCGATGAAAATAGCACCGTTCAGGACAGCATTCAAAGCTTTACCGATCTTTTCATAGTTGAAGGCCAAATCCATACCAACAACAAGGAAATCTACAGGAACATCTTCAGCGACAAGCAATCCAAATCCATGGACGATTTTTTTTAAATCCTCAGAACCAATAACCATCACCGAAGAATGGTCGTTTCCTTTGAGCTGATTCAGAAGTATCCCGGTAGCGTGCGCAGAACTGATTACCTCCTGCTCCAAAGCAGAAACCCCCAAACTCGAAAGTTTCCGGACAATATATTTTCTTGTTTTTGCGGAATTATTTGTAACGAAAAAAATCTGCAGGCCCATCTCACGCAGCCGACTAATTGCCATATCGGATCCGGAAATAAGTCGGCTACCATGATAAACGACACCGTCAAGATCAATTGCTATCGCTTTCACTTTATTCAGCCAATGTGTCGTCATATTCCGCTATTCAACCATACCTCCAGCTTCTTCGATGAGCCTCTTGTATCTGGCCTCAAGCATCTGAATTCTTACTTTATCCTCATTATAGATCATGCCATAAAAATCACGTTTGTTTTTTAACCAGAGGAGTTCAAAACCCACAGCTTTTAGAATACCTTTTTCTGGTTCATCATCTATGGCCTCCGGACATTTAAAGATAATCTTCCGGGTTTCATATCGATCAATCAGGTTGCCGCCAAGCTTTTTGAAGAAAGGAATTGCTTCCTTTCCGACACCGCCCCCCACAGCACAATCCAGATTGTGCTTTTTAGCTTTTATAAAAAGGTCTTTGGTAATGTCAAAAACCTTATCGGTGTTTATATCTTCACGGCTTAAACCCATTGAGCCGGTAAGATCAACACGACCCATAACCACCCCATTAAGAACACCTATTTCGGGCAACGCCAGCATAGATGCAAAATTTTTACAGCCTTCTATAGTTTCAACATTAACCGCAAAAGCAACGTGTTCCCGCTCTTCAGGCGGGAATACCATCTGAGCACCAACAAGAAATTTTTTTAAAGAGTAAGCCGTTTCAACCATAGGAGCAACAACTCGATTCACACCAATGACACGAGCTTCATACATATCTCTCATGGCTTCACACCCCCCGATCTTAATGGTCAAAGCCAGCCCGGCCATCGTTATGACCTCTTTAAGCCGCATCGCTTCTTCAAGTCGTGTACCTTCAGCCTCAAACTCTGCTTTGATGCCAATGACATGATGATTTTCCTTAAGGTCTTTAAGTACTTCCAGCATCTTTCGCTCAAGATTCGTCATTTGTGTTCTCCTTGCATTTGATGGACTCGTAAAAAGTCGATTTTAGCCCGTTTTTACAATAACAACTTACTTATTTATTGACTTTTGAAATCATGTTTTGATTCCTTACGAAAGCTTTTTCACATTTGAAAGCCTTCTATTATGAATGTCCATTCCATTCCTGAATCAGCATATTTTTTAAAAATTCAGATCGTTCCAGAAACGGAAACATATCTTCCAACGGTTTAGAAATGATGCGTCCATCTGGTAACTTAACCGAAGAAAGTTTTGGCTCAAATTTATAATCAGGCACAAGCCTGACTTCACAAACTATAGGACCTTGCATTGCAAGAACCCGCTTTATCTGGTAATCAAGATCAGTATGTGTTTCTATAAGCAGCGTCGGGATGCCATACGCCATGGCTATTTTTGTAATTTCAGGAAAACTGACTCCGCTGGTAGAATCACAACCTGTACGCCGACCGTCAAAAAAAGTATCTTGTGTCTGTTTTATGGATACATAACCTTCATTGTTAAGAACGATTAATTTGATTGGTAATTGATGATGAACCACTGTCTGTAGTTCTTGAATATTCATTTGAAGACTTCCATCACCAACCAGACAAATGACTTCTTTTTTACCTGTAGCAAAACAGGCTCCGATGGCGGCAGGAAGATCATAACCCATTGAAGCGCATCCTGAATTCCAAAACATTCGTTGCCCGGGTTTAACATTCCCCGCTTGAAATAAAACAACGCACGCCGTACCGTTTCCTGCGACGACAACAACGTCATCCGGCATAAATTCAGTAAGCCGATCTATAAAATGGTAAGGATGAACCCCACATCGCGTTTCTCTATATGATGGAAGGACAGCGGGATAGCGCATCTTCAGTTTCTGACAATATTCAACCCATTGATTCCAAGAGGGAAGCAAAATACCCAAAATCCGCGCAGATAGTCCTCTGATAAACTCTCCGGCGTCTATACAAATAGGCAGATCAGGAATCAGTGTTGATTTTTTCAATTCAGATGGATCAATATCGATAACAATTTTATATGCTGCACGTGCATATGATTTCCAGTTATAACTGACTTGCCGGATATTGTTGCGAGTGCCGATAAACAAAACACAGTCCGCGTTCTGTATCGCAAAATTTCCACTGCGGGTACCGATAGTACCTATTCTGCCTGCATACAAGAGATGATCATCAGCAACTAAATCAAAACCTGAAAATGTGGTGACAACAGGAATTCCAAGCTTCTCAAGCAATATCAGGAATTCCTGTTGCGCACCTGAAATTCGGATACCGTGACCTGCAACAATCAAGGGACGACGTGAAGACACAAGTTTATCAACTACACGAGAAATAACATTCTCAAAATCACAGCGAGATACTTTCACAGAACTATGAGGAATAAACGGTTTCAAACCATTTTCATCAATCTGTGCGCCCTGTACATCAAGCGGAATATCCAGCCAAACCGGACCTGGTCTACCATTTACTGCTGTAAAAACAGCTTTTTCTACAAAATATCGCACATCATCAGGATTACTTACTATTGCTGCAAATTTCGTAACCGGCCGTACTATATCAACAATATTGATCTCCTGATCACCCAGTTGTCTCAAGCCAATATCACGACATGATTCAATAGTCGTTTCTTGCTTCACCTGGCCAGAGATAAAAAGCACCGGAATCGAATCCAGCCATTGTCCAATGACACCTGTAAGAGTGTTGGTCCCTCCAGGTCCGCTGGTGACGACAACAACGCCGATTTTACCGCTGGCGCGTGCATATCCCTCTGCCGCCATGGCGCTCGCCTGCTCATGATGATTGCAGATGTACCTCAAATTCGGGTGGCTGCCGAAAGCGTCATTAAGATACATTGCACCGCCACCACTAATCATGAATACATCCCGGACACCATACTCAAACAGCCACTTTACAATATAATCAGCAACTCTCACAATATACTCCATAACAATTTTTCTTACATCGGCATACTCAATTCAAATCCATAATCCGTTAACTTCATTTTCATGGTTACTAAGGGACAAATTCAATATGGCGCAGTCCCCCTGTTCCTGCAACGTCTCAGGCAATAACCAGGTTAACGCCTTGCGGGGAAAATCCAAAAATACATACTTAAAATTGTGATCATGCGACTGCATGGCCAAATCCTTCGATCATAGAAAGCATAAACGCTGGCATCTCTCCATCATCCCCGGACACAGAAAGTATCCCGCATAATTCTTCTGTCGGTGTTGGCCAGACCGCCAATAATCCGGTAGCCAGTATACTGAAGCCCGCATTTCATCGAAACACGAATGCTTGATGAGGTTTCCGACAAAAAGCATACCGTTATAAATATCCATGCTTCTCTACCATTGCCATATTCCTGAAAAAACATGAGTTGGAGAAACTGTCGCGACATACATTTATTTCACAGGAGTATTCTTTGTTGGAAACCACCTTATATCACGCACAAAGCAGCCACAAGAACATACTGCATTTATAGAATTCAATAACTTACTGAGATATTATTTGTGTTAGGGTTAGGGGAACATTCAGTCCATTTAAGGTTTTCTCGAATCATAAACAATCCCATACAAACCATAAGCACAGGACTCAGCCAAACGCCCATTCCACAACCCAAAAGCTGATAATTTTTAGGAATCAAAAGTGTAACTATTCAGCACAAAAAAATGTAATTTTTTAAAAAAAGTTCTTGACACGGTTTTTCGTTGAATTTTTGAAATTTAGAT
>LKPX01000050.1 GCA_001443525.1 Desulfobacteraceae bacterium RAAP-1
TTTGAGCCATAAAACTTCCATACGGCGCTGTACAATTGGAACCAGATAGTGATAGCGCTCGTAGTTCAATATATCGATAATTTCGGGTGTGAATTCAAGTTCGGTTGTCATGGACCAGTCATATCAGAATATGGAATAAAATGTCTCTAAAAAACGCAATTTGTGCCAGCTCACAGTATAACAGCAACTTCTCAATAAGGGCTCAATGTCATTGACGAAGGATGCAGCGTTGGCGCTGCATCCGAATGTTTTACGAAGCGATCAATATCGACGTACAGCGCCTGATTGGCTTCAAAAAATTGTTTCAATGTGTTAACCGGGATCATGAAAATGCATGATATTCCTTTTTATCTATGGCATCGATTGTGCATATTCATATATCGCAATCACGCATTACCCAAAAGAAGGAGGATATCATGCGTTCAGAATTCATTCCGATCCGGGTTGAAGATACCAATCTGGAAATCATGGCCAGAATCGTCAAGGCGGCCTCGCGAAAATATAATTGTGATGTCGAGATCGATTTCAGCAATAATTCCCGCAAGGTATATTTTGTGGGCGATGAAGATCTCAAACCTCACATTACCGAGGAAGTCCTGAACATGTTTGACGCTGACATGGCGTCGTCGAAAGATTGAGGTGCTTTGGGGCCTGTCTGAAGTGTCAAGGCATTGCCGGACGTTACAGATTTAAGTCAAAAATGTCATGTGACAACAATTTTGTAACCAGAAATTCGATGGGCCGTCACTGAGGCGTGCTTGAGAGCGTGCCTCAGTGACGATTTCACGGTTCAGCCGGAACATGCGGACATTTTGCGAAGTCGCAAGGAAGAACGATTGCTGCACCGGTTCCGTATCACCGGACGGTCGGGGAGCGGTGCACCGCAAAGGCTCCCCACGCCTGACAGACCGGCATGACTTCCAGCGCATTGATGTTGATGTGGCCGGGAAGCGTCGCCACGAAAAAAACGATTTGAGCAATGTCGTCGCCCGTGAGCGGAGTGGTGTTTTGATAGACGTTGTCGGCTTTGGATGCGCTGCCTTTGAAGCGGACAACGGAAAATTCAGTTTGCGCCATTCCGGGTTCGATGTTCGTCACCCGGACACTGGCGCCGAGAATGTCGGCGCGGAGATTCCGGGAGAACTGTTTGACGAAAGCCTTGGTGGCGCCATAGACGTTGCCGCCGGGGTAGGGGTAGGTTCCAGCCACAGACCCCATGTTGATGATATGGCCCCGGTTTCGCTGCACCATACCGGGCAGAATCGCCCGTGTGCAGTACATCAGTCCCTTGATGTTGGTGTCCACCATGGTGTCCCAGTCATCCAGATCGGTCTGATGCGCAGGCTCCAGCCCCAGGGCGAGTCCCGCGCTGTTGATCAGTACATCGACGGTCTGAAATGATTCCGGGAGATTTTGAAGCCGATCCATGACCGAAGCGCGGTCCCGAACATCCATCGGGATGATATGAACGCGGCTTTTCGCCTCAAGCTCCGCTTTCAGGGCTTCCAGACGCTCCTGCCGTCTGCCGACCAGCACCAGATCCCAGCCGTTTTCCGAAAATTGCGCAGCGCAGCTCTTGCCGAAACCGGATGTCGCTCCGGTAATCAGTGCGATTTGTGTCATGATAACCTCCGCTTGCTCCTCAATCGAGCATGATGTCAGTTGGTTCTGGGGTACACGGTTCCGGATTCTGGACGTCAGAGGATTAAAACCCCCGGCGACCCGATTCGCGCAGCACTCTCTAAAGGTTGTTTGCTCCACAACACTTTTTGTACTTCTTGCCACTACCGCATGGACAAGGATCATTACGACCAATTTTTTCCGACTTTACCACCTGTCGTGGATTTAATAATTTTTCTAAATCCGATATATCTTCCGGCTTGTCAGGCTCGAAGCCAATGATATAGTGCCAACCATTCTCTGAACATTTTTCGGCAACGTATCGTGCCTTCTCATCAGTATGAACTCGAACAACAATCGGTCTTTTTTCAGATCCTAATTTAGCCATTGCAGGTAAACCTTTTTCAAATTTGGTAAAGCGTTAACGGAAAGCTAAGCCGCCCGCCGTTGCGCCTGCCGGAGACCAACGGCGGCTACTCGGGTCGGCTTGAGCGGTTATGCCAATAGTTCATCTATTGGCATAATCTGTTTTCCATGACGGACAGTAAGAATTGATATTTGCTTAGGCTCAGTACAATAAATGATCCTGTAATTGCCATAAACGAGTTCTCGAAACAGACTGTTTTCAATTTCTGGAACTATCCTGCCTATTTCAGGTGAAACCATTAGCTGGTCAACTTTTGAGAAAACAATTTTTACCCACTGCTCAGCGGCAGAAGGCCTATCCTGGGCAATGTAGGCAGCTATTTCTGAAACTCTGTCAACAGTCAGAGGTGACCGGACGACCTTCATTTTACTGCTCGATTTAAAACTATTTCCATAACCATCGCATGATCTATACCTTGCCCAGCCTCGATCTGGCTTATGGATGTTTGAACATCGCTTAGGAGCTCGATTTTTTCCTGAATAGCTTCATATTCTGCAGCGTCAATAAGAACAGCAACGCATTTTCCGTGCTGCGTTATTACTAATGGCCTTTTCGTATATCTGCGGCTTGTCCGCAGAATGTTTTTGTTGGGCAGTGGCTTTGTTCAAGCCCTGCACACTCGCTTAATCAACTATTAAGGCATTCGAGTTGTGACACCCATGAATTGAAATGCTGACATTTTGACCTTATCTTCTGCAGCCCGATATGTTCGGCAATTATTGGCCCTGCAGAAGGTTTTTCTCCTTCATAGAAAGGCAGGTATTTAATAATCCGTTTTGAAGGGGCGGTATTAGGGTTATCGTTTATAAGTTCTGGATTCACGATTCCGATAACATTTCGTTTTAATTTATTAAGTTGGGTATTTTGGCCAATATAGTAGTGATGGAATTTGTCTATATCGGAAAAAAGTAAAGTTTCATATTCATGAAGTTGCAAATATGGAATAAAGCGATATGATGCTATATCAATTCCGAGATTCTCTTCAATAACTTCAATTTTCTTGTAGGGATCGGATTTTCTTTTTGCTTCTTCGAAGCCGGGAAAATCACAAGGCAACCTGTAAAAGTCAAACATAGTCGTAAATCGTACATCGCCCCCCTTATCTTCCTTCATCCACAAGTTAATATCTTTTTGGGCCTTAAGATAAGAAATCATCCCTCCCCTGAATATTCTGCCACATTTTCTCCCAGTTTCTAAACATCGTGCACTGACGAAGACATTGAAGGTGCCCAAATGCGGTCCGAGTATCTTATTAACGAAAGTTTCTTCTGTTTGTCCTTCGACAATTATATTGAGGCGTATCATTAAGCCGGCCTCCCACCAAGAACGTTTTTCTCCCACAACTCACTCATTGTGTATTCGTCAAGCCATTCATCAAGTACAGTCGGGTCAGGTCGTCGGAATTCCGACTTTCCATCTTTTCTGTCAACCACGATAATGTCTTCTGGCTCCAGTTCATCTACCAAGTTAGCTGATTGTGTTGAAATCAATAATTGTGATCTTTCAGAAGCGCTTTTCAACAATCCTGCAAGAACGGAAATCGCATATGGATGTAATCCAAGCTCAGGTTCATCTATGATAACCATGGAAGGGAGCTTAGGTTGCATAAGTAGGGTTATGATTGCCATCATTCGTAAAGTTCCATCCGAAAGCTGATGCGGGCCGAAAAGCATGTCGGAATACTTTTCTTTCCAATTCAGTATGACGTTCTTATCGCGTGGGATTAGAACAAAATCATCAAAAAACGGAGCACAAAGTCTTATAGTCTCAACAATTCGCAGATAATATTCTTTCTTATGTTCCCTCATTTGGTATAGAAATGGGGCAAGATTACTCGCATTAGCTTTTAAGAAATAAGAATCTTCTAAATACCTATACTGTTTAATTTGAGCAGTTGAGGAAGTATCATGGAATTGAAACACCTGCCAATCACGCATCATAGTACGGATAACCTTGGCAGTAGCTGTGACAGTTGCCCCAGCCTTGCCTTCTGATTGGGCAATCATCCCCGATTCCTTATGTCCAGCACCTAGAGAAATTGTTGGCCCCTCAGTTGCTATTCCTTTTTTTGAATATTGTATTTCCTCATCAGCAAAGATGAGTGTATCCCCTGCCGCGTGGATAAGACGCATGTGGTAGCGATTGTAACCGCTGTTTGTCTCGAAGTTAATAGTGGATGAAAGTTGAGGCGTAATTTTTGGGCCATAATGCAAAACGCTATTTGCCGCCCCCTGTTCACCAATATGTAATTGCAATGCACCAGATTCGAGGAAGTTGAGTAAGCGAAAGAAGCCAATAAGGTTAGATTTTCCAGCGCCATTTGCTCCTATCAACACGTTCAGTTGCCGCAACTCAACCTCCATGTGATGGATTGACTTAAAGCCCTCTATTGTAAATTTTTTTATTCTATTCATGGGTTACACCCTTAAAGTATCAACAAAGGACAGCTACGTGTCTATCCCTCAATGAGAAATTAGGATCAGGCTTTGATAATGACAATTCAACGCTATCCAGTTTGAATTCATATGCCAATAATGCGAGCTTGGCTCTATTTGCTTTGGTATGGGTACACTACAACTTACCCGCATCAAACGTCGAACGTCAGTTCATCCGGCCACTCACGATCATGGCCTTCATAGGGCCATTTCCGGCATGCGTCGATGACGCAGCGGTTTTGCCGCATCACCACATCCCGCACCGGATCCACATTGTTGAACAGCTTCCAGAGAATCAGCGAATTGTTCTGAATGTCCACGCTACGGTCATACAACACCAGAATATTGTACGGCGTCAGCACATCGGCGGAGATCAAGCGTTCGGTGAAATAATCGCCCCCGCGTCCCGGCTGCTTTTGTACCTGCGCCACCAGAATCCGGTTGCGCCGGTTGCCATTTCCCTCAAGGATCCGCAGGCTGCAAACGCCGTCGCACTGCTGCTGAATCCGGGACAGCAGGGCTTCAGTGGCAACTGCTGCGGCATCCGTCTGCGGGGATGCAGGAAGACTTCTCGAAGGTTCTCCGTCGATGCGGGCTGTCAGATCGATGCCGATTTTATTCCCGAAATTGGCGAACGGCGATGAATGGTCAAGAACATCCAGGATGCCTTCGGCGTGCATGATATCGGCGGTCATATCGAAACGCTCCAGAAACTGCCGCATGACCTGCGCCGGATCTTTGGGGTCCACCGTGTCATCCACCACGATGATGGCCTTGCAGAAGCTCATCTGCCCCTGTCCCCAGAGCCCTGAAATTACCTTCTGAGCGTGCCGGGGGTATTCTTTCTGGATGGAGACAATGACAATATTGTGAAATACGCCTTCCCAGGGCAGCCAGTAGTCTCTGATTTCAGGGAAAACCGTCTGCAGCAGCGGCAGAAAAAGCCGTTCCGTGGCTTTGGCCAGATAGCAGTCCTCCATGGGCGGACGTCCTACCAGCGTGGCGCAATATACCGGCGATTTCCGGTGGGTGATAGCCGTGACATGAAATACCGGATAGTCGTCCGCCAGGGAATAATAGCCGGTGTGGTCACCGAACGGGCCTTCCCGCCGGCGTTCGTCCGGGTCCACATAACCTTCGAGGATGAATTCCGCTTCCGCCGGCACTTCCAGATCGATGGTGACGCAGCGGGTCATGGGCACCGGCGCGCGGCGGATGAAACCTGCCAGAATCAGTTCGTCCACATTTCGGGGCATGGGGGCGGTGGCGGCGTAAATGGTGGCCGGATCCGCGCCGATGGCCACCGCGACCGGCATGCGTTTTCCGGCCTTCCGGTATTCATTGAAGTAGTTCGAGCCGTCTTTATGAATATGCCAGTGCATGCCGGTGGTCCGGCGGTCATAAAGCTGCATCCGATACATGCCCATGTTGCGTTTGCCGGTGGACAGGCTTCGGGTGATGACTAAGGGCAGGGTGATGAACCTGCTGGCGTCCTGCGGCCAGCAGTGCAATACCGGAAGCTGAAACAGGTCGATATCCGCGCCCTGAAGCACCACTTCCTGACAGGGCGATGTTTTGGCGCGGCTTTTTCGCGGAAAAAACCGGCTCACGGAAAAAGCCGTGGTCAGAAGCCCCAGCATGTCTCTCAGGTCTTTGGGCGGCGATGTCTGAATCAGATCGCGGATCCGTTCCCCCAATTGATCCAGATTTTCTACTTCCAGCGCCAGGCAGATGCGGCGGGAGCTGCCGAAGAGATTGGTGGCCGCCGGAAACGGCGATCCGGTAACATGGGGGAAATAGAGGGCCTTGCCGCCGTCTTTGCTCTTGGATTCGGCGTCCGTGAGCTTGCTGATTTCCAGATACGGATCCACCGGCTGATGAACGATCTTCAGCTCGCCGTGGTTCTCGAGTGCTTTGATAAATGCGCACAGATGGGGGTATGCCATGTCTTGTTCCTCGTTTTTGTTTCTTATGAACCGGCCTGCGGGTCGGTGTCGCCCCAGGCTCTGATGAGATGGTGGGCGATGTTCAGATGATCCAGAATCCGGGCGACGGTGGCGTTGACGATATCCCGGACGTTTTCCGGATGATGATAAAACGCCGGAACCGGCGGATGAATCACGGCGCCTGCGCGGGAAAGCCGCAGCATGTTTTCGAGATGAATGGCGCTGAGCGGGGTTTCACGCGGCAGCAGAATGAGCGGCCGTTTCTCTTTCAGGCAGACATCCGCGGATCGGGTGATCAGGTTGTCGGCGAATCCGGCGGCGATGGCGGCCAGCGTTTTCATGGAACAGGGTGCGATCACCATGCCGTCGTGGCGGAATGAGCCGCTGGCGGAGGGGGCGAAGAGATCGTCTGCCAAATATTCCTTCAGAACGGCGTCAGGGTGCGGCGTCAGCCCCCAGGCGGATTTCAGAAACAACGGCAGCGAACCCGAAAATTTCATTTCATGGGCCATGACCAGCTTCCCGGAGCTTGAAACCATCAGGTGAACTTCCATCGGCCTTTGAAGCAGCTCATACACCAGAGCCGCGCCATAAATGGCTCCGGACGCTCCGGTGATGGCGACGATCAGTTTCCGGGTCATGGTCAGCGCCCTTTCAGCAGCGCATCCCCCAGTATTCCCAGAAACAGCAGGATGGAGATGGCGCTGTTGGCGTGAAAGAACGCCAGTTCGATGTGGGTCAGGTCATGGGGGCGGATAACCCGGTGCTGAAAAACGAGCAGCGCCCCGATCAGGATCAGTGCGAAAAAAAACGGCGTTCCGAGATGAAACGTGATTTTAAGCCACACCAGTGATGCGAAGGTGATGCCATGCAGCAGGGAAGAAACGTGAAACGCCCTCTGGACGCCAAGCCGTGATGGCATCGAATACAGCCCGGCGCTTTTGTCGAATTCGACATCCTGACAGGCGTACAGAATGTCAAATCCGGCGATATAGGTCAAGAGCGTGAGGCAGAGGATGAGAATGGCGGCGTCAAACCGTCCGGTGACCGCAATCCACGCCCCCAGCGGCGCCAGAGAAATGCTCAGCCCCAGGTAGAGGTGCGAAAAAACGGTAAAGCGCTTGGTATAGGAGTAAAAAAACAGAATTCCCAGCACCGGAACCGAGAGCCGTAGGCACAGCGGGCTGATCATGGTCGCTGCGAAAATGAAGAGCAGGGAAAACCCGGCGACAAAGGCGATGGCGGATATCATGGAAACCACGCCCGCCGGGATGGCTCTTTCCGAAGTGCGGGGATTGAAGCGATCGATCCGGGCGTCTGCAATGCGGTTGAACCCCATGGCCGCCGATCTGGCGCCGACCATGGCGATCAGTATCCAGAAAAGCAGCCGCAGCGTGATATGCGCCTGATGTCGCGCCAGCACCACCGCGGAGAGCGCAAACGGCAGGGCGAAGACCGTGTGGCTGAATTTGATCATGCGTCCGAAGTTCAGAATATGCCGGCTGACAGCGGATGACTTTTCAGAATTGGAGATATCGGGAGCAGAAGATAACATAGGCTGTGTGATCAGATTAAATTTGATGCCTTCGTAAAAAGTCGATTTTCGGACGGCTTCGTAAAAAGTTCGCAGGCAAGGTGCGCAAATCCGCAGGGAATGAAGCGTACTTGAGGTGCGCTGCAATGACGAAGGGTGCGGCGCAACGCAGCATGCGGACTTTTTACGAAGTCGTCAAATTTTCATAAAATGGCCTGAACTTCAGGGCGTTGAATTTTATAGAGTGATTTCATTACTTATCCGCCTGTATCAGTCCCAGCGTTTTGACAGCATCCAGCAGTTTCGCTTTTTCAACGGGTTTGATGATGTAGGCATCGCACAATTCCATGAACGAATCAATCACGTTCTTAGGGTCTCCGAGAGCGGTGGTCATGATGATTTTAACGCCGGAGCTGGACAGAATACCGTCTGCTTCCTCGATTGAACGTATTTCCTTAAGAGCAGCCTGTCCGTCCATTTCAGGCATCATGATGTCCAGGCAGATCAGATCATATGGAGCTCCGTCGTTTCGTGACCGGGTGAACGCATCGACAGCTTCCCGTCCGTTGACAGCGATGTGGCATTCACCGCAGGGCGATAAAATCGCCTGAAGCAGCAACCGGCTTGTAAAGTCATCTTCGGCAATCAGCGTTTTCATGAGGTTTCCTTATCTTAACTTGATGGCTGTAAAAAGTGATGCCTAATTTCCTGAAATCCAGCCTTCACGTTGCAGAGTGTTTCTGAATTTCATAAGTTCTTCATTGAGACGAGGCATCAGAGTTGTAAATTCTGCAAGATTGCCATGTTCTCCGAGCTGCTCCATTTCAGACGCCAGGGCTTGCAGGGCATCCGCACCCACGATGGACGCAGCTCCTTTGATAGTATGCGCCTGACGTTTTGCTGAAGCTGCATCACCGTTTTCAAGATATTTTTCGAGACGCTGAAACTGTATCGGGATATCATCCAGAAATCCGGTGAAAAGCCTTTTTGCCAGGTCTGTATCTCCCATCAGCCGTTTCATCGTGGCTTTTCTGTTGAACACGACATTGGCGTTCTTGGCGTGCACGATGCCGCGTACCGGGTCAGAAACGCTGCCGGCGGACGCCTTTGTCAGCCATCGATCCAGTATCCGTGCAAGGTCCTCCGGTAAAACCGGTTTGGGCAGATAGTCGTTCATGCCCGCATCAAGACATTTCTGCCGATCGCTCTGCATCGCGTTTGCGGTCATGGCGATGATAGGGATATCCGGATTCATGATGCCGGATTCCGGATCGCGGATGCAGCGGGCTGCCTCATATCCATCCATTACCGGCATCTGACAATCCATCAGCACCAGATCGTAGGGAATCTGCCGAAGCGCCGTAACGGCTTCCCTGCCATCCGCAACAGCGTCCGCATGATAACCGAATTTCTTTAAAAACGCCAGAGCCACCTCCTGATTGGTGTGATTATCCTCGGCGACCAGAATCCGTATGCGGCGTTTGAGCGATTCCGTAACGGTGTGCCGCGTGATGATGCGGCTGTCCTCGGTCAGAATCCGGCGGGTTCGTCCCAGCGCCAGCGCGAGGCAATCGCGTAGTTGTGACCGTCGAATCGGTTTGGTGAGATATGCGGCAAAACCCGTATGCTCAAGGCCGGCGACGTCACCCCGCTGACCGAGAGAGGTGATCATAATCAGTAAGGTATCCGACAGTAGAGGATTCGCCTTAATTAGAGTTCCCAGCGCTTTGCCGTCCATTTCCGGCATACTCATATCAATAATGGCGATTTTGAATGGATCGCCGTCATTGACTGCCTGGTGGAGTTTTATCATAGCGGCGTCTGAGCCAGGAGCTTCATCGCAGCGGCATTCCCATGCCTTCAGCAGCGTTGTAAGCAGCAGCCGGTTGGCGGCGTGATCATCCACCACCAGTACCTTGATGCCGGTTATATCGGCCAAATCATCGGCAGCAGGAACATCCTTATCAGGCTGTTTGGTGAATACTGCGGTGAACCAGAATATAGAACCTTCTTCCGGTTTGCTTTCGCAGCCGATTTGTCCGCCCATCATTTCAGTAAGTTGTTTGCAGATAGCCAGTCCCAGCCCGGTGCCGCCGTATTTTCGGGTGGTGGAGCCATCCGCCTGAACGAACGGTGAGAAAATGACGTTTATCCGTTCTGAAGAAATGCCGATTCCGGTGTCGCTGATGGTAAAACGCAGAGTGACGGTGTTCCTGTCTTCGGCATCGAGGAAAACCCGAATGATTACCTCTCCGGCAGGCGTGAACTTGACGGCATTGCCGACCAGATTGACGATGACCTGGCGCAGACGTCCCGGATCGCCCTGAATCAGAGACGGCACCGCGGGTTCGACCAGGCAGGTCAATTCCAGCTCTTTTTCATGTGCGGTTGCGGCGACCATGTCGGTAATATCTTCCAGCATGGCGCGCAGATCAAAGTCCAGCGTTTCCATGTCGAGTTTGCGGGCTTCGATTTTAGACAGATCCAGGATATCGTTGATGAGACTGAGCAGCGATTCGCCGCTGGTGCGGACAATTTCGGCGTATTGCCGCTGTTCGGGCGTCAGGTCGGTGTCCAGCAAAAGTCCGATCATGCCGATAACGCCATTCATGGGCGTCCGGATTTCATGGCTCATGTTGGCCAGGAATTCGCTTTTGGCGATATTGGCGGCTTCAGCGGCCAGCATCGCGTTCTGAAGCGCCTGCCGGGTGCGTTCAAGCTGGTCTTCCGCATAGAGGCGATGGGCGCAGTCCTGCAGAGCAGCGTTCAGTTTATCCGGACTGACCGGCTTGGTGACATACTTGTTCACGCCGATGTCAATGGAACGCATCAGGTAATCCGTCTGTTCAAACGCGGTGATGACAATGATCGGCGCCGTCTGATCGATTTTGCGGATCTCCTGCGCCATGTCCAGTCCATCCATTATCGGCATCTGGATGTCAGTGATGATAATGTGGGGTCTGTTTTTGAAAAATGCGGCCAGGCCCGCGACACCGTTGTCTGCGGTAATCAGCCTGCCGGCGCGACGTTTGATGAATCGGACAAGTTGTTTCCGTGCATCGCCGTCATCTTCCACATACAAAATGGTCAGGGTCTTTAAAAAGTCATCTACTTGTTCATTCATACGCACTTTCCGGACCTTTCCTGTTCCTCTTTGTGGATTGGTGCGAACCCGATTATCTCCAGATATCGGGTTCTTCGGCCTGTCGTTCCCTTGCGAAAGCGGAGTTGATCCAGAATTGTTTTTCTTTTTTCAACAATCTGAGGGCCGTGCCGATCGGCTGGGTTTTTCGGACAATCACCGAGAAATCATGTGAAGAAAAAAGGACTTTTCTGCCTCGGTTGCCGCCAATATCATATGCGACCAGCGGTATGCCGTCATTTTGAAGAAATTCCATGATAAAGCGGCTGTTGGCTTCCCCGACGGAAAAGAAGCCGTCCGGCGTATCGGGAGAGGGGAGAAATGAACTGCCGCCGAAAACCTTGGCCCGGATATGGCAGCGGTCCGCTCCGAGCCGCAGCATGCCGTTGATCACCAGTTCCATAGCGTTAACGCCGTATCGCCCTGCGTCCGTCAGGTAGAACGGTTTATCTGGGATGTTTTGGGGTCCTCCGCTCAGAAGAAAATGGTTCATACCGACAATGCCATGGTGCGGGTCATACAGGCAGGCCGAAATGCAGGATCCGAGCAATGTCGAAATGGTCGTGTTCCGGTTCGATACATGGTATTCTCCGGGGCTTAGAATGACATGAGTGGTGTTGCCTTTTTTGAATCTGATCATTGTGTGTGATATCGGGCGTCAGTGAGAATCAAGAGGTTTATCCAGAACTTCCCGCACCTTTTCGCCCAGATCTTTCATCGAGAAGGGTTTCTGAAGAAAGTGAAAGCCTTCATCCAGAACGCCCCGGTGTGCAATGACATTGGCCGTGTAGCCGGACATGAAAAGCGCATTCAGCTCCGGGCGAATGGCTTTTATCGCCTGCATGAGTTCCCGCCCGTTCATGCCGGGCATCACCACATCGGTAATCAGAAGGTGGATGTCGCCGGGATGATGTTTTACCACAGCCAGCGCATCGCTCGGGGTATTGACCGGCAGCACGTTGTATCCGTAGCGTTCCAGAATGATTTGGGCGACATCGAGGATGGCCGGATCGTCTTCTACGAGCAGAATCGTTTCGGCGCCCTGCGTCGGCGACGACGGTGCCAGTTCAGCCTCTTTGGCGACATGGCCGCTGCTGCGGGGCAGATAGATTCTGAATGTCGTTCCCTGGTCAGGCTCGCTATAAACATTGATGAACCCGTCGTTCTGCTTGACAATGCCATACACCATGGCAAGCCCCAGCCCAGTTCCTTTTCCGAATTCTTTGGTGGTGAAAAACGGCTCGAATATCTGTTCAATGGTTTCCGGCGTCATGCCGGCGCCGGTATCGCTGACGGCCAGCATGACAAATTCACCGGGATGAACTTCCGCATGAATGTCGCAATATGTCCGGTCAAACGCCGCATTCTCTGTCTCGATGGCGACAGTGCCGGTATCGGAAATGGCGTCCCGTGCATTGACCAGAAGATTGGCCAGAATCTGGTCGATCTGGGATGTATCCATTTTCACCGGCCAGAGATTTTCAGCCGGTTTCCATAAAATTTCGATATCTTCGCCGATGATACGGTGCAGCATGTTAAGCATTCCGGATATGGTGTCGTTTAAATCCAGCACCTGAGGGCATACCGTTTGTTTTCGTGCAAACGCCAGCAGTTGGCGGGTCAGTTCCGCGGAACGGCGGCTCGCCTTCAGGATTTCCTGAAGATCGCTGCGAACCGGATCCGTGGTAGTTATCTTTGTCAGTGCCATTTCCGCATGGCCGATGATGGATTGCAGCATGTTGTTGAAATCATGAGCCACGCCGCCGGCCAGCCTTCCGACGGATTCCATTTTCTGCGCCTGCTGCAACTGCGCTTGAAGTTTCTCATGTTCGGCCTGGGCCTGCTTGTAATGAGTGATATCGCGGGCGACGGAGAGAATAACATCCTCCTGGTTGATGCGCAGCAGGCGGGCGGATGCCAGGCCATGCCTTAATGAGCCGTCTTTCATGCGAAAGATGGCCTCCATGTTCTCGACATATCCGTCACGCCGCAGCATGTCAATCATCCGTTGCCGGTCATTCAGGTTTTGCCACAGATGAATATCGAACGTGGTTTTGCCGACAACGTCTTCGCGGGTATAGCCCGACAGATTGGTATAGCCATCGTTGATGTCCAGATACATGCCGTCGGAAACGCGATTCATGACGATGGAATCCGGGCTTGTCTGGAAAGCGATGCGAAATTTTTCCTCGCTTTCCTTTCGAACCGCCTCAGTGTACAACTGGTGTGCGCATGTATCCAACGCTTTCAGCAAACGGTCGGTATCCAGCGCTTTGGTGACATATTTATCCACCCCGATATCAATGGCGCGCATCAGATGATCTTGCAGTTCGGATGCCGCCGTGATGATGATCGGGACCGTTTCATCCAGCTTCCGGATTTCTTCCGACATGGTCAGACCATCCATTTGCGGCATCAGAATATCGGTAATAACGATATGCGGGCGCCGGGCGCGGAAAATTTCCAGACCCGCAACGCCATTGTCCGCAGTAAGAACCGTTTTGACGCGGCGCGAAAGAAATTGGACAAGCTGCTCGCGGGTTTCCTGATCATCTTCGACATACAGGACGGTTAACGTTTGGAGATAGCTATCCGTTTCAGAAGGATTCATAGAGGCGTTTCCTTATTATATGAGATCAATGAATCGTGGCCGGTGCCTTGTGCTTTGGTGGAAAAATAGGGATCGAAAATCTTCTCCAGCACATCGGGCGCAATGCCGGGACCGTTATCCTGCACCGTGACGCAGCCCATGTCATTGTTCAACACCTCAAACCCGTCCATTTCCGGCATCATGAGATACAGAACAATGCCGTCCGGAACAGTGGTTTTCACATAATCCTTTGGGTGTTTTTTTCAAAATGTTAGCAGAATGTCTGTGTTTAATCGATATTATTTATCATTATAGAATTATCATTCTTCCACTTGCGCGTTCAAGAATATTATGACCGCTCAGTAAAAAGACTGAAGTGGTACAAATATTGCTTTAAATATTGCCGTTCAAAAGATGGGCGAAGTTAGAACCAGCTCGAAAAGAAATAATCGAAATCGGTCTGTTCGGCATATGTGAAATCAAAAACCAAGGAGTGAAAATGAAACGGATTGGTTTAATCGTCAATGGCGCAAGGCATGAATTTGTGGTCGGACTGGAACGGGTGTTGCTGGAGCTGCTGCGCGATGATCTGGGACTGACCGGCGCCAAGCAGTCCTGCGACCGCAAAGGTCAGTGCGGGGCCTGCATGGTAATCCTCAACGGAAAGACAGTTCTTTCCTGCCTGACCAAAGTTCATACCCTGGACAACGCTCAAGTGATCACTGTAGAGGGGTTGGGCACCCCGGAAAATCCTCATCTCATCCAGCAGGCATTCGTTCTGGCCGGTGCAATCCAGTGCGGCTATTGCACGCCTGGCATGATCATGGCTTCCAAGGCCCTGCTGGACGTGAATCCCGATCCCTCTGCCGATGAAATCAAAAAAGCGCTCGCACGGAATCTGTGCCGATGCACGGGCTATAAAAAAATTATCGAAGCCGTTCAATTGGCAGGGCGATTCATCCGCGGGGAAACCACGCCGGATGCAATACGCCCTGGACCCACGGATAGGGTGATGGGCGTTTCCCATCCCCGACCTTCGTCAATGGCAAAGGCTTGCGGTACGGCGCATTTTACCGCCGATATCCGGCTAAAAGGCGCGCTGGAACTGGCAGCGCTTCGCAGCACGGTTGCCCATGCCCGAATTATTTCCATCGATGCAACAGAAGCAGCAAAAATGCCCGGGGTTGCGGGCGTGGTGACCGCCGCAGACATCAAAGGCACCAATATCTTGAAATACCTGGTGGCGGACCGGCCGGTGCTCTGTAAGGATAAAGTCCGTTACATTGGTGATCCGATTCTGATTGTGGCAGCCGATACCCAGGCACAGGCAGCAGCAGCTCTGGCTGCCGTTCACGTCGAACTGGATCCGCTGCCGGTGATGGGCTGCCCTGAAGATTCACTCCGGGACGATGCGGTTAAAATTCACGACGATTTCCCCAACCTGTGTTTTGAGCAGCCTCAGATCAAGGGTGATGCCGAAGAAGCACTGAAAGGTTCCGCGGCCGTTATCGAGTCGCAGTTCAGAACCCAGATCAACCATCAGGCCCCGCTGGAACCCGAAGCCACGGTGGCTTACTGGGAAGATCCGGAAGAAGGCGAAGATTCCCAACTGGTCATCGTCGGCCGCAGCATCAACATCCATTTGCATCTGGGGATGCTGCAGGCCGCACTGGGTTGGGAAAACATGCGTTATCTGGAGGCGTATTCCGGCGGGCAGTTTGGCATCAGAATCGATGTAATCTCCGAGGGGATTGCCGGTGCGGCCGCGCTTCACTTCAAACGGTCGGTCCGCTATATTCCCAGCCTGACCGAAAGCATGCTGATGAGCTCCAAACGCCATTCGTTCAAAATGAATGTCAAACTGGGAGCCGATAGTCAGGGGAAACTGACGGCTTATTGCAATGACTATCTCGTGGACAAAGGCGCTTATTATTCCATTGGCCATGTGGTGGTGCACCGGTCTTTGCTGATGCTTTCCGGCTCCTACAATATTCCCAACATCCATGCCAGGGCCAGATTGGTCTATACCAACAATCCCTGGGGCAGCGCAGCCCGGGGCGCGGGGCCGCCCCAGGTCAATTTCGCTCTGGAATGCGCCATGGATATGCTGGCCGACAAGATTGGCATGGATCCCTTTGAATTCCGGCTCCAAAATTCGCTTCAGCCGGGTCAAAGCAAATCCACGGGACGAATCGTTCAGCAATGGTGTCTTCCGGAACTCATGGAAGCCATGCGGCCGCATTATGAACGCGCCGTACAAGAGGTAAAATCCCACAGCCGGGGCCGGATCAAACGCGGCGTGGGCCTTGGGACCGGCGCTTTCGGCATTGGCGGCCCCGGAGACATCTCGGTAGCCGCAGTCGAACTGGATAGTGACGGCGGCATCAGTGTATATGCAGCCGCAGCCGATCCAGGTGAAGGCAATGACTCCATGCTGAGCCAACTGACGGCGGCATTCATGGGAATCCCTCTTGAAAAGGTGCGCCTTTACACCCGGGATACCGACAATACCGCAGCCAGCGGACCGGCTGCGGGCAGCCGCATCACATACATGATTGGCGGCGCACTGATCAACGCCCTGGAACAATTAAAGGCCGCCATGCAGGAAACCGGAGCCTGCACATCAGAAGACCTTGAAACCGCCGGCAAATCCAAACGCTATCTGGGCCGGAAGAAAAATGAAGATGCCGGCCCCCTGGATCCCAAGACTGGTCAGGGACCATCTTTTGAGTCTCAGGTCCATGCCGTGCAGATGGTTGAGCTGGAAGTAGATACCGAAACTGGACAGGTTACCATCCGCAAAATGACCACTGCCGTGGACGCCGGGCCGGTCATCAATCCTCATAACCTGACCGGCCAACTGGAAGGGGGAATGGACATGGGAGTGGGGTTTGCTCTCAGGGAGGAATATGTCGCCGGAAAAACCAAAGACTGGGTCAGTTTTAAATTCCCCACAATCCGGAGCAGTTTCGAGATGGAAACCATTGTCCGTGAAACCCCCCGGCCCAAAGGGCCGCTCGGGACCACGGGCATCGGTGAGATGTGCATGGTTCCCACAGCCCCTGCGGTAATCAACGCCATTAAAAACGCTACGGGTGTCTGGATCTGTGATTTGCCGGCCACGCCGGAAAAAATCAAGGCTGCCTTGAACCCGGAGAAATAATCCATGGACGCGCATACCGATGATCATCCGGCGGGTCCGGGTCCCCGTGTGCGTGTCCTGGATGGCCGAAAAATAGTCTTTGATGGGGAAGGTTTCCTCAATGATTTTGACGATTGGTCGGAAGCGGTTTTCGAGATTCTGGCCAAAGAACGGGGGGTGATCCGAATTACGGATCAGCATTGGCGCGTGGTCCGTTTCCTGCGCGAGTTTTACGCCTATCACGGACGAGCTCCGATGACCCGTCAGCTCAAGGAAGGCGCCGGCATGAGTATGATGGAACTGGAAAAGCTTTTCCCGGATGGTCTCAAGCAGGGAGCCCGCAGACTTTCAGGGCTCCCCAACCCCAAGACCTGCAACTGAATCAGGGATGGCAGAGAATGGATAACACGACATTCATCTATCTGGACAATGCAGCCACCACATATCCCAAACCCGGTGGGTGCATGCAGCGTGCATTGGAGCGTTATCTGGAAATAGGGGCGTCCCCCAGTAGAGGCGGATATGATTTGGCAAGGGAAGCCGAGATTGCCGTATCCGAAGTCAGGGACAGGCTCCGGCGCTTCTTTGGGGCAGACAAGGATTACCCGCTTTGCTTCGGCGGCAACGCCACAGATGCCCTCAACACCTTGATTCAGGGCCTGACAGAACCGGGGGATCATGTTGTCAGCACCTGTCTGGAGCATAATTCTGTCTTGAGGCCCCTGAATCACCTGCGTGCCCAGGGGCGCATCGAATTTGATCTGGCAGGATTCGATGCGAACGGATTTGTGGGTCCCAACGATATTGCAGCCCTGATCCGGCCGCAAACCCGGATGGTCATCATAAACCATGCTTCCAATGTACTGGGCACCGTGCAGCCGGTTGCAGCCATCGGCGAGATTTGCCGGAACGCGGGCATTCCCCTGATTCTGGATGTATCCCAAAGCGCCGGCGCCATCCCCATTGACATGAAAGCGTGGCATGTCTCGGGTCTGGCGTTTACCGGCCATAAGTCCCTGCTGGGTCCTACCGGTATCGGCGGCCTGATCATCCATCCGGACTTGCCCATCCGCTCCATCCGGTTTGGCGGTACGGGCATCGATTCCGCCAATCTTTTCCACACGCAAGCCTTTCCCTACCGCCTGGAGGCCGGTACGCTCAATCTTTTGGGGATACTGGCGCTGGGCGAATCCCTGTCGTATTTATATGAGCTTGAAACCCAGGGATACCGCATGAAGGAAATGGCGCTGACTGAACAATTGAGAGACGGACTTTTGAAAATTGACGGCATTGACCTGTATGCCGCAAAAAGCCTGGAAAACCATATTCCACTGATCACCTGCAATGTCCGTGGATATGTCGCAGCGGATGTGGGCGCCATTCTGGACGGCGATTTCAACATTGCCGTGCGCACCGGCTTGCACTGCGCCCCCCTGGTGCATGAGCGCATCGGTACTTCCCTGAATGGTGCGATTCGTTTCAGCCTGGGTGTCTTTAACAATCAAGCACATATCGATGCTGCCATATCCGCCATGTCGATGATTGCCCGAAACACCTGATCCGGTGTTTTAAGTAAAAAATACACGTATCAAAGGAGGCATCATGAACAATCCGACCGTCCGTCCGGAAGCATTTTCCAAAGGCGCATACATCATCAACAAAGCCCAAAGCGTCAAACTCAATCCCAGCACCCTGTACGAAGCGGTCATCGACCTGTCCGCAGAAGGGCTTCTAACAGCCAACTGCATCAATATGGCCGCTGGAATTCTGCTGGACGACCTGGGCCTGCCGACTTATTTTTTCGAAAACATCCAGAAGGAATCTCTAAAACACATTTTGGCCTCCATTGCCACCAACCTCACTGTTGGCGAAGACGGCAATGTGGTACTGGTGGGCCGTGTGGCCCATATCGATTTCAGCCTGGAGCAGGGCAGCAATGTGCAGCGGGTTCGTATCGCCACGCAGGAAACCCGGGACAGCATGGAAAAAATTCTCGAAAGCATGATACCCGGTCACCGGCGCGAATATTATTACAGTCCGAAAAATCAGTACGACACCTATATCATCCGGCCGGAGACGGTTCGTGATTTTCCCGCGGACGCTTTCAAGGAATCGCGGTTTTTATTCACGCTTGCCGGAGATACCATGATCACCCCGGAACCCACCAGGCGGCGCTACGAAAACTTTCTCAAATCCTTTGAAAAAAGCGTCATTCCGCTGATCGAGGTGTTCAATCTGTCCGACACCGAAGAAACGCGACTGATGTTCAACAGCGATTTCGCTTCTCCGCAACTGCCCGTGCTCCGAAAACTGATCGCAGACCATGATCTGGTGCTCAGTCGGGCATACTGGGAGCCATACCGGGGCAAATCGGCCGTGTCCTCATCCATCTGTTCCCTGTATATTTTCGGTGAGCTTTCCCGAAAGAAAGAGTCGGCGTTGATCCGTGACCTGTGCGCCTTTCTGGCATTTAATGTCAACCGTGTCACGGACATTTACGTTAAGGGTGATCTGACATTCCAAGAAATGCTTTTTGCCGGCAATGCCGTAGATTTCACTCATATGTTCATTTTTAAAGAACGTGACAATGCAACAGACCGTGAAATTCTCAACAGCCTGACAGGCAAGGATCACCGGGAAGCTTTTGCGGCGCGGATTCACGGGTCCAACAAGTCCACCTATGTTTACAAGGCGATATTGAAAGCGGTTACGGAAAATCCGGATATTGTCCAATTCCTGTACAGCCTGTTCGACCGGCGGTTTAACCCGGCGATGAAAAACCGGATTACGCATGGGGAATTGGAAAACAAATATTTGGAATTCGACAGAATCATCTCCCATCGGTTTATGGACAACTGGCTGTATTGCGACATTTTCCGGTTTATGTTCAAACTGGTGTCCTGCCTTTTAAAGACCAATTTCTACAAAACCGAAAAACGGTCCTTTGCATTCCGGTTCGATAACGCCGTTCTGGATCCACTGGTTTTTGAGCAGTTTATATTCGGCGTCTTTTTTGTGAACGGTCACTATTCGTGCGGCACCCATCTGCGGGCCGCGGATATCGCCCGGGGTGGACTGCGGCTCATCCGGGTCTCGCCGTCGAATTATCCGGCGGAACTGGACAACGCCTTGCTGCTCAATTATGCGCTCGGTCCCAAAGCCCAGCGGCTGAAGCACAAGGATATCTGCGAAAGCGGCTCCAAGGGTGTGGTGGTGCCGCATGCCGTTTATGCCTCTCAGGGAATGGACGCTCTCTACGATTACACGGAAGGTATCATGGATTTGGTGCTGGGCGATGAGGATATCGTCGATTATTACGGCAAGCCCGAGATGATTTTTTTCGGACCCGACGAGGGAACGGCCCCCCTGATGGATGCCGTGTCCGAACGCAGCAAGGAGCGCGGCTACCGGTACTGGCGCACCATTACCACCGGCAAGAGCACCGGTATTCCCCATGATACCTACGGGTTGCTGGACAGCGATGAAATTTTCGGACTGATCGGAAACGGCGTTGCCGGCACCGATCTGCAGATCGAAGGCGTCAGTATCGCCGTCACCACCGACATGAACGTCATCTACGACAGGATCGGCAAGCGGATCACCACCAGCGGTATGACCACCACCGGCATCATGGGCGCATTCAGGACCCTGGTCTCTCATTACGGATCCAAGGAAGAAGACCTCAATCTGATGATAACGGGCGGTCCGGATGGCGATCTGGGAGCCAATCAGATCCAGAGCTATAAAGGCAGGATCTGCCTGATCATCGACGGGGGATCCATCCTTTTCGACCCCCAGGGCCTGGATCGGGAATCGCTGATGAAAATCGCCTTCATGCGGCATAGCTCTCCCCGGGCCAATTCCCGGTTTTTTCCGGACAAGTTCGGCCCCCAGGGGTTTAAGGTGACTATCGACGCCAAGAACGTCCTGCTTCCGGACGGCACCCTTGTTGAGGACGGCGCCATGTTTCACCGCGGTTTTCTGTCCAATCCGGAAAACCGGCGCTTTATCCGCCAGGCGGACATCCGGGCTTTTATCCCGTGCGGCGGCTTCAAAGACACGATCAACCGGAACAATGTCAAAGATTTCCTGAGCGTATTTCAGGAGCTCCAGTTTATTGTTGAAGGCGCCAATGTCTTTTTCGATGACGCTGCGCGCCGGACCATCGCAGCCACCCCCATCAAGCATATCAAGGATACCACGGCCAACAAGGGGGGCGTATTTTCCAGCTCCGTGGCCGAAGTACTGACGGCATTTTTGCTTCAGGAAGACTATGAAGCGGCTCTTCTGGACGATACCCGGACGCGGTGGGCACTGATCCGTGACATCATGACGCTGGTGGACCGGTATGCCCGGGCCGAAACCCAAATGCTGATCCGTATTCATGAAGCCGACCCGTCCGTTCCCCTGTTTGAACTCTCAGAAAAAACCAGCGAACAGATTTTTGCCCTGCAGCGGATCTGCGAGCGACACATGGATGTCATCCAGGCTGATGATGGTCTGATGTGGGCCGTGCTGGAAAATTACATCCCGGCAATCCTGATCCAGCGGCTGGGAAAAGCTTCCATCCTGAATACGCTCCGTACCGAGGAGTTGAAACCGTATCGGGATGCCATTATCACAAAAAAAATGGCTTCCATGGCCTTTTACAGCTTTGGCGCCGAATGGCAAGCCTTTATAGATCGGGTGTCCACCGATTTCAGCGACGGGTTGCGGGTCATCACGGAAGCAATTCTGACGACTTCGTAAAAAGTCCGGATGCTGCGTTATTACAAATAAAAAGGCTGAAGGTATTTCAACCGAAACATACCTTCAGCCCGATATCACATTTGAAATCTCAATAAATTTAGATAGTCAGCTCACTCAGTGTTTCTTCAAAAATCGTCAGCCCCTTTTCCAGTTGTTCATCGGTAATCACCAGCGGCATCAGGGTACGGATCACATTGCTCTTGTGGCCGCAGGAAAGCAGGACCAGACCTTTTTCATAGCAGGAAGCCAGCAGTTTTTTGGTTTCTTCGGTGGCAGGGGCTTTGGTATGCCGATCCTTGACCAGTTCCAGTGCAATCATGGGGCCCTTACCGCGGACATCCCCGATGATTTCATATTTGTCCTTCATGGCCAGAAAGCGTTTCCAGAGTTTTTCTCCAAGGGATTCGGCTTTCTGCAGCAACTGATCTTCAAACAATACATCCAGAACCGCCAGGGCCGCCCGGCAGGCGATCGGATTGCCGGCATAGGTACCGCCCAGACCGCCGATATGGGGCTTGTCCATCATTTCCTTACGTCCGATGACCGCACTCAGAGGCAGTCCTCCGCCAAGACTTTTGGCCAGCGTGATGATGTCCGGCGCAATGCCCCAGTGATCGATGGCAAACATCTTGCCCGTCCGGCCTGTGCCTGTCTGCACTTCATCGATAATCAGAGCGATGCCGTATTTCTGGCAGACTTTCTGAAGCTTGGGGAAATATTCCGGCGGCGGTGTGACAAATCCGCCCTCTCCCTGAATGGGTTCGGCAATCACTGCCGCCGTGGATTCCGCTGCCACATGGGCCGTGAAAAAATCTTCCAGATAATCCGCACAGGCCGTGCCGCAGGAAGGATAAGAAAGCCCGAAGGGGCATCGGTAGCAGTAAGCGTAAGGCATGCGGTAAACTTCCGGGGCAAAGGGCCCAAAACCGAATTTATAAGGCTTCACTTTGCTCGTCAGGGTCATGGTCAGCAGGGTCCGTCCGTGAAACGCGTTTTCAAAGCAGATGACCGCTGGCCTTCCCGTGGCATATCTGGCAACCTTCACGGCATTTTCAACCGCTTCCGCGCCGCTGTTGGCAAACATGGTCATTTTGGGGAAGTCTCCAGGCGCCATCTTGTTGAGCTTTTCCGCCAGCAGAACATACGGCTCGTACATGGCCACATGAAAACAGGTATGAATGTATTTGTCCGCCTGGTCCTTGATGGCCTCCACAACGCGCGGATGGCAGTGTCCCACGTTGTTGACGCCGATGCCGCCTGCAAAATCGATGAGTTCCCGGCCATCCACATCGATCATCACCGCTCCCCTGGCTTCCCGGATAAACGTTGGGGTGATATTAAACGGTCCCTGGGGAATATTTTGTTTTCTAAGCTCCAGAAGTTCCTGGATAGAAGTGTTCATTGATTTCTCCTTTATGTATTCATTTATGTCCGCGTATTCAAAAATCGGAATGCTGTTTGAATACGTCACCGAACTGTTGATTTTGATACGTTCTTCGCAAGGAACATACCATTTCGTCGTAAGGACGGATTTGCATGTAAATTTTTGGAAATCAGCCCGTATCTTCTTTGATGGCTTCGTAAAAAGTCGAATTTTAGATGGCTTCGTAAAAAGTTCGCAGGCAAGGCGCGCAAATTCTGAGGAATGAAGCGTACTTGTGGTACGCTGCAATGACGAAGGATGCGGCGCAACGCAACATGCGGACTTTTTACGAAGCCGTCTTCTTTGTCTCATCTGTCTGTTGTGCTAAAATATCCTGAAAGGTGATTCATAAAACCGCGCCCATATTATGCATATTTACATAATATTATGCAAATATGCATAATATGGGCGCAACCTATTACCGCAAATGACAGTTGGATTCTACCAACTATTTGATTTTATTTCAAGCAATTCATTTTGTTACCTCTTGCAGGGTATATGTTTTAGTCCATAAAACAAGGATTCTAAAGAATTTGGGCACTGAAGGCCGTTTTTTTCTTCAAGAGTTGCGTAGTATATGATACTTTGAATCAATAATTTCATATACTACGCAGAGGTCTGAGGATGCCCATTGTCGAGTCCAAAATTGATTTTGTAAGGTCAACGATCCAAACAGAAAAAGTTTTTACGCTCAAAAGACTGGTTGCAATTCTGGAGCGCTCCTCAAGAACCGCTCAGGCAAGACTCAAACTCTGGAAGACTTTCACAAGTTATAATCACAATGGCAAATATTACACTTTGCCGGAAACTCCCGACTTTGATATTCATGAACGCCCTCTTTTTTTTATAAGGGGGATTGCATTCATCCCCTGATCGGGATCGGAGATATCGATGCCGCAAAATGAAACCAGCAGGCTGGTTCTGTCACCGATTCCGGAGGAGTGGACATGCCCGGCCATTTTGGAAATAATCCGGGATGCGGTCATTGCTGTTCATCCATCCGGGATGATCGGTTATTTGAACCCTGCCGCAACAGCCTCTTTCGGGCTTAGCCCTGGTACACAATTTGAATCTGTATTTCCCGAGCTGAAGCAACAGCTTATCCGAACTATGAAGGATCGGCGGAATTGCCTGAACCTGAATGTTACCATCGACCAGCGTCAATTTCAGGCCAACCTGTACTCAGTCCGGGAACAGGGAAAGCCTGCCTGGGTATTGTGCATTTTGGAAAATCGCACGGAGATGAACCGAACAATTCAAAAAATGCTATCGTTTCAGGAGCTTTCACGGGAACTGGACACGATTATCGACTCGTCCTACGATGGACTGTGGATCTGCGATGCCAAGGCAACCGTTCTGCGGATCAATTCCGCATCCGAACGCCTGAACAATATCCGGGCCGCCGAAGTGGTCGGCCGCAACATGACGGACCTGGTAACAGAGGGACTCATCAACCGGTCCGCCACACTGGAAGTGATCAAAACCGGATCCACGGCAACCATGCTTCAGAACACCGGCACCGGCCGCAAGCTGATGATTACGGGAAGTCCCATCTTTGATGAAACCGGCAAACTGGTTCGCGTGGTTGTCAACGAGCGGGATATCACGGAAATCGATTCCCTGCATGAAGAGCTTCAGCACCAGGAGGCCATCAAAAATCAATACCGAAATCATATGCTGGAGATGCAACTGGCGGAAATGGAATCCCGCCGAATCATCGCCCGCAGCCCCTGCATGGCCAAATTGCTGCAACAGGCCATCAAGGTCAGCAAGGTAGATTCAACGGCCCTGATACTGGGTGAATCCGGCGCAGGCAAGGAGTTGATCGCGGATCTCATTCACAAACATTCGAACCGGGCCAGCCAGCCCATGATCAAAATCAACTGCGGCGCCATTCCCGAATCCCTGGTCGAATCCGAACTGTTCGGGTATGAAAAAGGCGCATTTACCGGGGCACAGAAACAGGGAAAACCAGGCTATTTTGAGCTGGCTCAGGATGGTCTGCTGTTTCTGGATGAAATTGCGGAACTGCCTCTGTCCTCCCAGGTCAAGCTGCTCCGATTTCTGGAAGATGGCGTGGTTTGCCGTGTCGGCGGCATCAAAAACCGAAAACTCAATGTCCGCATTCTGGCTGCCACCAACCGGGACCTGAAGGAAATGGTCAAAACCGGCGGGTTTCGGAAGGATCTGTATTACCGGCTTCATGTTATTCCGCTGCATGTCCCGCCGCTTCGGGATCGGACTGAATGCGTTCTGCCGCTGCTGCATCATTACCTGAATTTCTTTGCCGCTAAAATCGGTAAAACCGAATCCATTCATCTTTCCAAGCCGGTTACCGAAGCACTGCTTTCTTATCCCTATCCCGGCAATGTCCGCGAGCTGATCAATATCTGTGAACGGGCCGTGGTCATGAGCGAGGGGGAATGGATATCGCTTGACGATTTGTCCCGGGATGTGGCAGATTCCAGAAAATCCAAAGAGATTTCAGACCTGATGGATTTATCCCAATGCTCCCTGAGGCAACTCATGGAAAAGTTCGAACGTTCGTTGCTGGTAAAAGCTTCTGCCCAGTATGCAACACAGGAAAAGATTGCCAGGGCCCTGGGAGTTGACCAGGCGACCATTGCCAGAAAATTGAAAAAACACGCCATTCTCCTGAATGCTCCGCAGGGGCATTCCACGCCATAATTTCAGCGGAAGCCATTTATGACGACTTCGTAAAAAGTCCGCATGCTGCGTTGTGCTGCATCCTTCGTCATTGCAGCGTACGAAAAGTACGCTTCATTCCTCAGGATTTGCACGCCTTGCCTGCGAACATTTTA
>LKPX01000006.1 GCA_001443525.1 Desulfobacteraceae bacterium RAAP-1
TCTCCTTATGTTCTCTTAAATCGCAATAAACGATCTCTTTCTCATCTTCGGCAATCCCGGCATATATGTCAATAAAATCAAGATACTTGTCAAACACCATCGGCGCAACTCCCCGTATTCCCGCAACGCCTCAGGCAATAACCAGGTTAATGCCTCGCGGGGAAAATCCAAAAATACATTCTTGAAATTGTGATCATGCGACTGCATGGCCAAATCCTTCGATCATAGAAAGCATAAACGCTGGCATCTCCTTCGCTTATTCCCGGATAGACGACCACACCAGAAAGCATTTTGATAACCCATCAACTGTCCTTCAGGGGCGATTTTCTCCAGAGGGCCGACTTTGAGATCACAATATCCATCTTCCACAGGTCCGCAGAATAATCTAAGCCGCCAATTGAGTTTATATGATGCAAAAATTCAAATTTAGACTTTTTACGAAGCCGTCTAATTTAACGCGTTATTTTGCGTTATCTCTCCATTTACAATTCGGACTTCAACCACCTGCCTTTTGCTGCTGAAGTTGAAGCTCTTTCTGGTGAATTGCGGCATCCATCGCTGCCAGCGTCTCTTTTTTCCCTTGAAACCAGTTACTGACGTTCTGTGCATAAAAACTTCTGATATCCCGCGCATAGCTTGGTCCCACCAGAATATAAAATTGGAATAAATTATTCAAAATCAAAGGGTTACTCAAATCTGAAAACCGTTTAGTACCCACTTCGGCAGTCAACGCTGCAGGGGGAAGACTTGGAATGACAGATTTATTGATCAGTACAGCCGCACATTTATCAAAATAAATCAGTTTCCAGTCCGGTGATTTCAGAAACCAGAAAATAACATCGCTTCTCCACATTCCGATCAAGGCGATTTTGAACGGATATTTGGTTGTCAGATATTTAAAGTTGGCTTCATTTAAATTCCCCGTAACTGTCAGCCAGTCCGGAAGCACTTCTTTGATATAGGGACCAGATCTGGGGTCAATCCAGACCTTGTATTCCGGATACATGGTCCACATCATATAGCCGCCCAGCAGATAATCGTTAAAAACAGGCCCCGGCAGGTGATATCGCTTAATGAATTGCACTTCTTTTTTGGGGAAATAATCATCGAAATGATACCCCAGCCATGTAGCATATGGCATGGTGATCACCATCAGATAAAGACTATACACGGCTGCAAACGCAAATATTCCCATAAAAAATGGTGTCAGCTTGCGTTTAATATCCCATAAATCAGCCTCTGCCATCAGCGTATAAATACTGTAACACCAGACAACCGGGAAAAACAGCGTAGCGCGAGCCGCTTTCATGCTGAGATAAAAAAAAGCGATATTGAGAAGCAGCACGGGGATGTTGAGGCGACGTGTCCTGTGAATCGCTATCAGGCTGAAGATCACAAGCAGTACCCCCATGAACACTATAACATCCGCTGCATTGACAAAGTTATAATTCTGCATGTGAAATCCGATATAATTCCACATGCTCAGTACTGACACATTGGCTTTGCTGACAGGATCCCGCTCCGTCAACCAGACCTTAATAATGGAAATCGGATACCGGATACCGTCCGGATTGATTATTGTGACCGCAAACGACACAAGGATGCTTGTTCCAAAGGGTATCAAAACGTTTTTGAGTTTGTCATAATTTTTATAGATGATCGCTGCAATCAATTCACCTGTAAAAGCAACACTCAAAAATGCCAATCCCACCATAAACTCTCCGTGAATATTGACCCAGAGAAGGAATATAACGGGATACAGAAAAAAACGTCCTGTTTTATAATTCTGTTGTCGAGTGGAATTGAAGTAGAGAAAAACCGTTACGGAAAACAGCAACGTGCTTATCATCTGGGGCTTGAGATAAACCTGGGTGAGCTTCAAAACTATGGCGGTCAGCATCAAGCTCATAATACGGAATAAATCCAGCCGGTCGTGCAGTAATCGGGCATACTGGGCAATCATCAGGAGTACGGCAATCAGTATCAACCACTGCATGACGCACAGCCCGCTGATGCCCCCCAGTTCATAGACAAGATACATCGCTGAACTTCCCAGCCAGGTGCCGTAAATCCAGTCCGTTACATCCACCGGTGTCCATGAAAACTGCGACTGATCGATGTGCCATGTCAGATGGGTGACATATTGTTTGCCATATGCCAGATGAAACCAGATATCATTATCATCTCCATAATTCGGAAAAATAGCTATGACAGTTATCACCAATAAAATAAGTGATATCCATATCGCCCAATTATTTTCGGAGATATCCCGGAACTGATTTATCAGAAACTCCATAAAGGATGGATATTGATGAACGACCACCCTGGTGTTACGGGAAATTCTTTTAAGATTATTGTCTGGATTTTTGGATATTTTTGTCGCCACGTCGATAATCATCCCGGCAGTTGGTTCTTACATTTTTCAGGTTCAAACAGCCTGTAATCGCGCATCATATACGTTATTCCATAAAAAAGGGGGAGGACAACCCTGCTCCCCCCCCCTTTTTTCCTATAGATTCACTACAGTACTATATGAGCATGTTCATTACTGCATCAAATAAGTACTGCCTGCTGCTTTATACAGCGGCATCTGCCGGTCGTTTGCTGATGACCTCTTGAAGAAGGAAACACCATTGACCATGCTTGGCGGCGCGGTGATGGTGAATCGTGCGGCATAAGAAGTGCCGTACGCAAGTCCAGCAGCCGTACCAATTGTTGAACCCCAATACATACCTGCTTCATTAGGTGGAATTGTGCCCAATGAGAGGGTTTGAGATGCTGATCCATCTGCCGGGAACACTTCCACGGACACGCTGGCGGTTTGTGTTGAGTTGTTATAAAAGCGGTTGAAAATGTCAACCGTCTGATCGGCGGTACCCACATACATATACGGGTTAAACGCCTGATATGCATTAACATTCCAAGTCTGGAAGGTTTGGTTGGACTGACCGGCAGGAGCGATGCCTGTCGAACTTGCGGCATAAGAATACGATCCAGTGATGGTTCTCGCATCCAAAGCAGTATTGCCGGAAACCTGAATGCAAATCGTTGAATTTATTGAACCAGCAGATGTCAAATTTGCAGCGAAAACAGCAGTCGGGCTCAAAGAAACCGTACCGGACGGAGCATTGTTTGCAGCAATAACAGTCCCTGTACAGTCAGCATTGTTGGTTGTAAAAATCTTGGATACGCCTTTCCAGCTCGCACTATCCGTCAGGCTGACAGACTGGGTAAAATTAGCACTTGCAGGAACATTTACAGATGTTATAGCAACATCAATTTTGTTAAGGCTCGCCGCTATTAAATTACCCGAACCGTTACCCGTCACAAACTTTTTTCCGTCTGAGGAACCATTGGTATTGTTCAGATAATCGATTGTAATCAGATCGGCCGCACTCAATGTGGACGTAAATTCTTTAACAACCTGCACCGCATTGGCTGCCGCCGAGGAGTCTATCACAATACCACCTGAACTCCACACAGCACCTGAAATCGTATAACTGCCAACGGAAGTATTTGCAGGAACATTAAGGACCACATTTGGAGATAAGCCACTGCATGCAACGCTGCTCAAATATACCAGGCTGTTGGCAGTAACGTTGGCAGTCGCCTGAATATTAAAATCAGTGGCGCCCGCAGTCGGAACTCCATATCCGACATTAATTGCGTTGCTCTTTTTACTATCCGTAGAATTTGTACACAGGTACAGCGTTTCAGCCGCAGGAAAATTTATCCCGCCGCCCAACGTAATATGAAATAAGTTGCCATTGGTCAAATTCTGCCCCAACAAATAGCTGACAGGAACATTGGCAGCATCAACAGCATCAGTGGCAGTAGATGAGAGCGTAACATTCGCGGCAGCTCCCAAACCCTCATAAGCCACCGTAATCGGCATATTCGTAACCCCTCCGTAAGATACAACGGTCTGCCCGGCCAACGCCGGAGCAGCCATCAGCCCCAAAACACAAAATACAGCTAAAACCATTTTGATCTGCTTCATTTTTTCCTCCTGAATTGGTTATCATTTTAACTAAATATAATGATGAATCACAGCCATCCTGAACCTGTAAACCTATCACCTCCCTTGCAATATGATTATTCGGTTAAAAAACATTGGCCGCACAGAGGCTTGTTCTGTTTTTATAACAATATCCCCAAAAGTCAAGCCAATTTTCTTTTATTAGACTATGGTTTCATGGTTTGGCTTATCATACTTTACCACAGCAATCAATACAAAAAAGAGGTGATTTTCCTGAAGACTACCGCCTGGCCAAAATCTCCGCTGCTTTACGCAAATATTTTTGTTCTTCCGCCTTATCGCCACTGGCAGCATAAAACCGGCTGGCAACCACCTCATACCGCAAATATTCCGGCGCGCGCGCCACCTGACTTTCAACAGCTTTCTTGGCCATTTCAAAAAACGCATGCCGAATATCCGGCGGGACAGAAGACGCATTCATTTTCGGCGCCACATCAACAAGCCGCTCCACAACCTCTTCGCGTCCCAGTGAAAGATTGTGTGAAAGCGCCTGTTCAAAATCAGACAACGCTCCCAGCGGATTACCGGCTGCCACAGCACGCTGTGCATCTATTAAAGACCAGCCTGTTTGAAAGGCCGTCCAGTTGAACGCATAAAGAAAAAATGCAAGCCCGACTACAACAGCCGTATCAAAAGCCCCCGCATCTCTGACACTTGCCTCTTTCATATCCGTCTGAATGTGCTGCCGCCCCCCTGTGGATTTAAAGTGAATAAACCCCAGAACCAACATGAAATACGTATAGCTTACCACCGTGTCAAATGTAAAGAGATTATGGAAAAAATATACAGCCAGAAGCCCTGAAAAGAGTGCTTTCTCAGTATGCGACACGTTGGATATTTTCCTCCAGAGCAGCCACAGCGACGCCGCAAAAAGCGACAAATATGCCAGCAACCCCAGAATGCCGCCTGAAACAAGCCAGTCGAGAATGATGTTATGGGCACGGTCCGCCCACCCGTTTGTAAAATGCAAATCATAATGGGCGCTGAATGCATCATTAAATCCCTCCTGCCCCCACCCCAACACCGGATGATCTGCAATAGCCCGCAGCGCTATGGGCCAAATAAACTGACGTCCATCATCATTGGACCAGGATATGTTGGCAAAACGCGACAGCACGGGGCTGTTTTTGACAACCGCCGTATTCCTGAAAGCTATAAAAACAGCCGCCACAACCCCTGCTGTTACAAACACATATGGCGATATTTTCTTTTTCCATGATCTTTGACGGCCTGTCATGTCCATGAGTGCGAGAAACAGCAAAAATCCGCCCCAAAATCCCAGTATCGCCCCACGCGTCGCTGTGCAATAAAGCACAACCATGTTAAGCACCATGGCAATAACAGACAGCAAACGGTGTAAGACATTGCCCTTTCGCACGCACAGCAGCATAGCAAAAAAAATATTGAAAATGAGATAAATGGCAAGATATGCCGAATTGTCGAAGGTAGCATCAATACGGCCGTAGATTTGCGGCTCCCTGATCAGACCAAACCGCTGAAGCGCCGGATAGTGCATCATCACAAGCTGAAAACCGCCGCAGAGCGACATCAAAACACTGGCGCTCACCGAACATATCCAATACCGTTCCCAGAGCCTTTCGGAAAACAGCGTACCGGCTATCAGAAAATAAAAAAACAGATGCAAAAGGGTGATATACCCCTCCATCCTTTCAAAATTCGACCAGAAGCTTTTCCAGGGATTGACACCACAGATATCGGCAATCCCAATCACCACCAGAAACCCAATAAAAGCCCAGAGCAGTATCGACCGCCTCGGCCTTGCCGACACATCGCGTACAGTCAGCAACAGCCACGCCGCGAATCCGATCTCAATCACAATTCTGAAAAAAAAATTCTTTCCGGTTACAAAAGGAAACGGCAACGAATTTGTAACAATAAACGGTGCTATCAGGGTGGCAAAGATTGCGGATACGGCAATCCATCGAAGCACCTTGTCAAAGGTCACACCGGAAAACCGCGGCTGCATGGAAACAGCATTTACATGCGGCTGCGGTTTTTTCATTTTGCGTCCTCCACCGTAATCGCCTCAAAATTCCGCATGATCGCCGAACGCATATCCTCGATCTGCTCCGGACTGCGGATAATGCGCGGGGTGATCATGACAACCAGCTCCGTCCGGTTTGTCGTTTTGGCGGTGCTTCTGAAGAGATTCCCCAGAATCGGAATATCGCCCAGCCACGGAATCTTTGTGACACCGTCCGTATTGTTCTCCTTGATCAATCCTCCCAGCATCACCGTCTGCCCATCGGCGGCCACCACTTCCGTGGTCAGATTGCGGTTTGAAATCATCGGGGAATCAATGCCGGAGGTGGTATTGGGCGTGGCGTCACTGACGCCCTGCGTCAACTGCAGGGTCAGAACCCCCCGGGAATGCACCGTCGGTGTAACATTGAGGGTGATACCGGTTGTCATATACTGATATGAGCGCACCAGTCCGGTCGTCGTGGTGGTGGTCGTGGCGGTGGCCACATCACCGGTCACCACCGGTACCTGGGTGCCGACCACGATGCTGGCGGATTTTCCGTCCCGAACCGTGATGCGCGGGCTGGAGAGTATTTTAAGCTTGCTGTCCGTCGCCAGCGCACTGATCATCAAACTGAATGACTTGGAGGAATTCAGCACCGAATAATCAAGGCCGCCTCCAAAATTTTTGGTTGAACCGTTCAGTATGTTCAATGTGCCGGTCAGATCTCCCCCGTGCTCGATGTACCATTCCAGCCCGTACTTGAGATTGCCCGACAGCGTCACCTCCGCCACCGTCGCCTCCAGCAGCACCTGGGCAGGCATCACATCGATCTGTTTGAGCAGCGACTCGATGATTCTATAATACACCGGCGTGGTGTAAATAACCAGGGCGTTGCGATTGTCATCCACCGTCACCGAAACGTGATCCACAATACCGGCCATATTGGACGAAATGGCGCTGCTCCCGGTTCCGGAGTTGGCGGACGTTGCGTCGGAAGTCTTTTCAGCAGATGTGGACGGCAAAACAGTGGTCTGCCCCATTTGCAGCCCCTGCGCTGTTTTGACGGCTGACTTTGTGTTTTTTCCCGAAGAGGTGTCCGCCTTGGTTTTGGGAGTAGAAATCCCCATAATGTTCTGGAGGGTTTCACACAAATCCTTCGCCCGGCTGTTTTCGGGGAAATAGATAAAAAACCGATTATCCACCTTGTCTTCCGGAATATCCAGCGTTTTAATCCAGTATGTCAGACGATTCAGCCATTCTTTCTGGGCGGAAAACGCCAGAAGGATCCGCCACCTGTCAATCGGAATCAGCCGCAGCCCCCCGTCTGCTCCGCCTGCCACCGGAATGCCTTCCTGTGTCAGAATTTCTTTAAGCTTTGGCACCAGCTCTTTGGTATCCCAGTATGCTACTTTGAACATAACTCCATATTTGCCGCGCATGGCCGGCCGGTCCATCGCACCGATAAGCTGCAGCGCCTGCAGCACACTTTCCCGCGCGCCCTGAACCACCAGAACATTTTCGTTCTGCATGGCATACACCGTCAACCCCGGCGTGTTCAAGAGCATCTGCACCAGTGTGCCGGCCATGGCATATCGAATCGGCACGAGCTGACGAATCTGCCCCGAAGTATCCGGAACATCCGTATAAGCGGAACCGATACCGATTTCAACACCTTGCTGCGGTGTGCCGGGTACAATATAATATACGCCGCCTTTTTCCCGGATAACCGTATTGTACCCGGCCAGAATATCCGACACAATGCCATAGAGTTTCTGCTTGGTCACCCGGTCTTTCAGATTGAGACTCAACTTCTCCTGGCCCGGCACCTTGCTGTCCAGCACATAATTGACGTTCAGCAGATCATTAAATACATAATGTATGAAATCTGACAGTTGAATAGTATCCACCGACACCGTCACTTCTTCGGTCGGGCTGAAACGGTTTTTTAAATCCGGCAGCTTTCTGATGCCCGAATTGTCGGAAATCGGCGGAATCAGCGTCGTGTGGGTTCCCGCCTCCGGGAGATTCGCCCCCTGCAACCCCGATAGGGGGCCGGACGGCGTCCCGGTCACTTCTTCTTCGGCCTTAACCGGCTTGTTATAGACATCCAGCTTGATTTTTTCCTTCGGCGGTATGGCGCAGGAAACGGTTATCAATACCAAACTCAACAGCATCGGAAGCCGGGCAGCCCCCCATGCCAATTTCAACGCACTTACAGCACGATACATCGCTTTTGTCATTTATCGCTCATTTTAGCAACAGATTGCCATATCAATATGTTATTTCGCCATACCCTGCGGCGGGGTAAAAAATGGAATCACAACAGCGCAAAACTTTTCAGCACATCCGCCAGTTTACGATCCTGCTGCGCCAACTGCCGCAGGGCCTCCATCAGATGATGAAGCTTCTGACGATTGTCGCCCAGTTCCACCTCGATCTCCCGAACCTTGACCTCAAACGGCCGAATCATCGTTCGCCGGTCCCATATCGCAAACCCTATCATCACGGCGACAATGCCGGCAAATGCGCTCACAATACCGATCATCAGATTAATGATCTGGTCAAACCGCTGGTCGATACTCTGAAACCGCTGATCCAGGGCTTGAAACCGCTGATCCAGAGTCTGAAACCGTTGGTCAATGCTCTGAAACCGCTGATCTACATTTTGAAACCGCTGATCTACGTCCTGAAACCGCTTGTCAATTGCCTGAAAGCCGGCCCGAATCTCCTCACGAAGAGCCTTCAAACCTTCTTCCAGGCGCGTCAACCGCTCGATAATCTCCCGATCCGTCAACGGCCTGGCGTGCTCATATGCCAGAGCATATTCAGGAACCAGCATCTGAAATGCCATAAAAAAAACAACACCGGCCAGAAAGAAGCTTCGCATCATATCCTCCTGCATTAATCAGCGGACTTTGACGACTTCGTAAAAAGCCCGCATGCTGCGTTGCGCTGCATCCTTCGTCGTTGCGGCGCACCCAAAGTACGCCTCACTCCTCAGGCTTTGCGCGCCTTGCCTGCGAACTTTTTACAAAGTCGTCTCAAAAATCAACTTTTTTATTTAAATCGGGATGTGAAATCTGAAACGTCTTGTAACGCGAAATCCGGGAATGCCGCAAATCAGCATACGCCTCCACCTCCGGCGCATAGTGATATCCCACAATAAAAGGAACGATGTCACCCTTCAATACCCCTTGCAGCCGATGGAGCATTTTGTCGAACCTGTCAAAATCTTTTTTCCCGGGCTGCGCCTTGCACTCACCGATCAAAAAAACCGGCTGGCTGTCTTTGACGCCTTCCACATAAAGATTGACCTCATCGTACTTGCCGTCAGGATACATTACGTTGCGCCTGTCCACGCTGAGCACTTCGATGCCGTATTGCCGCAATACAAAATTCCGGAGATCCGGCATAATCCTGTCCTCAATCCCATATCCCACCGACATGGAAAGCCCGCCCAGCTGCACGGCCATATTTTTCTGATTCCCGGCAAGCGCCCGCACCGATTTTTCCGTCCGCTCCTGCGCCTCCGCCAGCCTTTCAAGACGGGCATCCGTGCGCTTCTGCGCCCCTGTCAGCTCCTTCTGTGCTTCGGTCAGCTCTGCAACGCGCTGCTCTGTACGCTCCTGCGCTTCGGTCAGCTTCTTCTGCGCCTCCGTGAGTTCACCCACACGCTGCTCTGTTCGATCCTGCGCCTCGGTCAGTTTCTTCTGCGCCTCCGTCAGTTCACGCATACGCTGCTCTGTCCGATCTTGCGCCTCGGTCAGCTTCTCGAGGCAGGCATCCGTCCGATCCTGAACCTCAACGGACCGGCGCAGCACATCTTTCATCTCATTGAAATCCTTGCGATCCAAAGTAATAATCCGTGTCTTTACTTCAACTTCATTCATCAAGTACAGAAACAGACTTTTCAGTTTTGGATCCACTTCGTCCACTTGTCGAATAAAATCAGCACTGAGAGTCATGAATACCCCCTTATTTCGGAAAAAGAAGCTGCCGATACAGGGTCAATTTTTGGGCTTTTCCCCCGGATAATCCTGCACAGGTTTGAATATTTTCATCACGACCCGCTCACCGGTTACAGCATCCACAAGCGTCACCACGTCAGACTGAATCCGCTGCACCGTAAATCCTGCGACAATCCCCCCTGTAATCAATTTAACGGCCTCAGTTTTGGATGTTTTTTTAGATACCTTGTCAATTACCGTAAACCGCTGCTGAGGCGATATAAAAATACCCCGTACCCGCAATATAAAAGCATCAAGCCCCTTCTCATTCACCGGCGATGGCGGCGGTGGAGGGCTTGGCGCCTTTACCACAACCGGCTTTGGTTTTGAATCAAACAGATTGCGTTCATCAGCCCCCCAGGTTTGAGTCGCCTTAGAGACGGAAATCCATTTGACGGTATGTTCTGAGACAGTTCCCAAATTCGTCGAGGATACCTGACGCCACATGGAATGCAGATTGTACGACAAGATCAGCACCAGGAATACATTGACGGCGTAAACGGCTTTATTGAACATGAGATGATTTTTTCACCGCTGAAAGCGCTTTCTTTTTAGGGATTCCGTACGAAGATATATCCATTTCTACGATCAATGGCTCAGAAGTGGGTCTGGCCGTTATCCGCATGATATCCACCGAATAAAAAAACGGGTCATTTTCAATATCATACAGAATTTTATAGAGCCTGTCAGGAACCACTTCCATCCGCACTTTAAGGGGCGCCTGGGTTACATCCCCCTCGGAAACAGAAAGCCAGTCCATATTCATAATTTTGGCTCCCGCTTCCGAACAAATCTTTTCAAGCTTTTTCTGAAGCCCCAGTTGCAGCGCCCGGTTATCCGCATATCCCGACTGATAATATTTCTCAACTTCTTTAATCTGTGATTCAGCCGATTGCCATGTCTTCCGGATTTCATCGGTATGACTCAGCAGGTCTTTTTTCCGCGCCACAGACCGGTTCAGTTTCTGGACATGCACTACCACTGCATCCCGCCACTCATAGAGCGGGAGCAACCCATACTGCACCACTAAAAGCAGGAGAAAGCCTGCAACAGCAAGTTTATATTTCAGAGACAACTGTGTCATTTTTTACCATTGAATTCAAAACTCAATATAAACACATCCCGCCCCGTCTTGTTTTCTTTCCGCACCGGAGAAATAAACTGAGCGTTCTGTATTCCCTGGGTCTGGGATAACACCGTCAACAACGCCGTTGCGCTGGGCGCCTGGCCATGGATTTCCACACGTGTGTCTGAAATGGCCATCTGGGTAATGCGGGTTTCCGCAGGCATCACCTTTTGCAGCAGCGTCATGAGCAGATATTTAGACACATACGCATTGATCGGAGCCGCAAGAGCTTTCTGCTTTTTGATTGCCATATCTATCTGACGCTGCTTTTCAATCCATTCAACGCTTTGCGCCGAAACAGCGGCTTCTTCTTTTTGAAGATGCTTTTCAACCGCATAGGGAATAGATACCGTCAGGAGCGTATATATCACAAAAAGAGCGGCCGCGCTATAACCTCCCCGTTTCAGCGCGCGGGAGTCCAGCGTCATTGTATAGGGGTTTGCATTGATAAACGGATACAGCCCATTAACGGGCAGACTGCCAATGGTTTCAGACAAAAACGCGGCATAGTCTTTCAAACCCGTTATCCGGACCACCGGACTGCCGGTGGCGTCCTTTCCAATAATCCTGCGAAACGCTTCCACATCCATGGTATCGCCGCCTGAACGGACACTTTGAACCGCTCCGTTTTTTCCGATCCATGCCAGAAAAGAATGAAGCCCCAGTGCGACCTCGTAAATCTGAGATGTCTGACAGGCATGAAAGGCCAGGAGGGCTGTTTCCGGAATGACCAGAGAAACAAGCTGTTTTTCCATAATCTGTGCGGCTTCAGATGAAATAAGCCAGATATTGGCCGCAGCGCCGTCTCCGGTTTGATGCAGTTTCCGGACACAGCACCGTGTTGAAGGAAACGGCGTATAGTCGTTTTTATCCAGCAGCACGGCTGATTTGATTTCCTTAGCCCGGGTGAAAGGAAAATGCCTGATGGTTTCAAAATAATGCATCTTTCCCAGCACCATGACCCGTGCATCACGGATATCCTTTTCGGATGCAGTCTCACACGCTCCCCTGCCATCCATCGTCAGAATCTGATCGCCCACATACAGAATCCGGCCGGCCAGCCACCGGGTCACATACTTTCCCAGATGTATCGATTCCATTTCAATCAATCCGCTCTATCCTCATGCACCTGCATCCGTATCTCCCCCGAAACCTATCGCTTCCATTCCAGCACCATATACGGCCGCAATCGGGTTTCACGCTTGTCGATCACGGCTTCGATCCTGTCGATGGCCTTGTTCTGCTGCGCTGTCACATTCACCTTGACGAGGCTGGAAGGCCCGAACATAACGGTGTCGCTGCGCTGGATACCCGTCAGCCCCCTAAAATAGCTTCCGGTCAATGTGTGTTCACTGCGCATCTTCAACAGGGCGGCAACGGTTTTATCGTTTTGCAGCAGCCCCTGAAGCAGCCTGGGGCTCATGGTCAAATAATTGATGTGATCGCTTCCCCAGTATGTAAGATCACCCCGGACAGCATCAAACAGCGAACTGTCAAACCCCATGATCAGACGGATTTCATCAACCGTCTGAATATAAAAATTCCGCGGCGCATACGGATACCCGGCCGCCTCGTAATCCCACGCTTCCGCGCCATTTAAATGTTTTAAATCATCGCGATCCTGCCAATCCGCCAGTTTATCCATGAATGAATTGATTTCCGATGTCGTTGCGGAGGTTCCAGCCAGAAGCGCCGCCAGATATCGGGGCTGCGTCACCGGAGACACCATGCCGGCCACATCCTGAAGCCGGACCGACACCGAATCATCCAGCGCGATCGGCTCTCCGTAAAGATTCCAGATTTTCCACTTGCCGTCCGGCAGGTAAATCTTGATGCCCGTCGATGTGAAATTGGACGTCAGGATGTTATATATCGTCTCGTTCATGGCCGAATACGATTTGAGTCGCGCCAGGCCCTGGTCTCTTAATTCGGAAATAACGGCGATTTTATGACGCATCGAAAAAGCAATGCTGAGCGTCATGATCATGATAATCATGGAAATGGCCATCACCATCGGCAGCGCATATCCTTTCTGATTCATGATAACGGATGCACCCTGAGCTGACATCAGAACTCTCGCTGAAAAAAAGGCGCCTTGAACGGGTTCAGCGCCTTGACCGGCAGTGTCATCACCGTATCGCCGGAGTCGCTGGATATGGTCATTTCAATGATTTCAGGAACCGCTTTCCGGTCTTTTCCATAATATTCCGTCAGCCAGCGGTACTCGGCCTCAAAATCCATGGTCGCATCGTTGAAATGATAGGTCCACACCCCGTAGTAACGGATATGAAACGCCTTCACGTTCTCAAACAAGACGATCTGGTGCGCATACTCCGGAACGCTGTCTTCATACCGGATATACTGGTGCAAAAGCGGTGTCTCCTCATATACCAGATTCCGGGCGCCGGATTTGGTTTCAACCAGACGGATCCGGGCCGACGCGGAAATCCCCTGTTCAAAAACCGATGACAGTGTGACAAACGCCACGGAATGGTCCGTCCCGATAAAATAGGGATAATGAACACCGTTAAGTTCACTGGTCGGATCCGTAACGTAATAGTCACAGATGGATTCCACCGCATCGCGGCACAGGATATGATTCCGGTACAGCTCCAGCGATCGCGTGTCCGACAGCCTGCCCTTGCGCCATGACTCGCCGAAAAACGAGTATGCGGTCAGTGCCAGATAAATCATGAGGGTCAGGATCGTTGTCGCCACCAGGACTTCGATCAGGGTGAAGCCCCGTTCATCATCTGCGGCAGCGGCCTGTTGAGCTGCACGGCCTGCGTATTCTGAAAACATGCCAGTTCCTGATATTCGTAGGGAAATACGTGCTCCTTGCCGTTCGATGTGCGGGTGAGTTTCACCGTTACGGTTTTCATCGCCACATCGAACCGGCCATACTCCATGCCGCCTGTCGTCTCGCTGAACTCGCTCAGGATGTCGGGCGACGACTTGGTTTCAACGGCGGACCATTCATAGGTGATGTTCGGCCCGTAATGCCCGCTTCCCTTGTTCTCGTGGTTCGACAGATCGGCCTTGATATTTTCAACGATGGACGGCAGCGCATCCGAAGCAGCGATAACCGCCGCAGACTTGTCGATGACACGAACAGACGCCCTGTGCGCCACAGCCCCGATCACCAGCGCCGCAAACAGGATAACCGCGGCAATGATGACCTCAATGAGGGTAAAGCCGCGCGAATCTCGTAAAACACCGGACAGCATCATCTTACCACACGCCATCGGAGCCGTTTTCCATCGTTTTGGCATCGGAGCTGCCGGCAGCCAGATACCGTATCTGCCGCAAATCTGCAAAGCCGTGCCCATTCACCGTGTATTCCTGAGGCGGAAACGTGATATACGCAAAATCAACCTGTCCCCCGCCGTCTTTTACCAGAAAGACATTGCGGTCCAGCTTGACCGTATAGGCGGTGTCGCGGAAAAAGGCTTTCATCCGGACATCCGACAGAAGGTCAGACAGCCTGCGTTCTTCCACCGTAACCTTGAAATTTTCATACGATCGAATCATGTTGGGCGTAACCAGTGAAATCCCCAGCGCCGCGATGGCCATCACCACCAGGAGCTCTATCAGCGTAAAGCCATGATCAGAAGTTGATGTCATTGACCGATACGATACTGAGCAGCATGACCACCACCACCGAACCGACAATCAGCCCCATGACCAGAATCATGACCGGTTCCAGCAGGGTGATCATGCCGTTGAGCCGCTGCTCGTAATTGTCTTTGAAACGGTTTTCCATATCCGTGAAAATTTCCATCAGATTGCCGGTCTGCTCGCCCACCTCAATGACACCGATGTAAATATCCGGCAGAAAACCGGTTCTGGCAAGGGATTCACTCAGTTTTTTACCCTGCCGGACATCATCGCGGGCGGATTGCAGCTGCTTCTGAAGCCGATGATTACCGACGGAGCGAATGGCATAATTGAGCGCGTCCACCAGCAGAACACCGCTTTTCAGCAAAATCGCCATCGAGGAGACGAAGCGGAGATTTTCGAGGGCATAGGACAGATACCGCAGCACCGGGATTTTGATCAGGAGCATATCCACCGCCACCCTGATGAAATAGATCCGTTTCATCTGCCGGAGCCACAGGGGAATTCCCACCACCAGCGCCAGTATCCACCACTGATACTGCGTAAAATAGCGGCTGGCCGTCAGAAGGATGCTGGTATAAACGGGCAATGACTTCATCCCGGCGAACAGCACTTCAAACTTGGGCACAACAAAATTAAAAATAAACACGATGGACATCACGCACACCATGAAAATCACGGCGGGATAAATCAGAGCCTGCTGCGTTTTGGCGCGGAGATTCTTGCGAAACGCCAGACTCAGCGCAATCTGCCCGAACGCATCAGCCAGTTTTCCGGTCGCCTCGCCGATGGAAGCAATGCTGATATACATGGGGTCGAAAATATCCGGAAATTTTTCCAGTGCGCGGGAAAGGGGCAGCCCGGACCGGATATCATTATGAATCTGCGTCGCCGCCCGCTTGAATTTCAAATTGCGGATGGTCTTGACGGTGGTTCCCAGCGCCTTGTCCACCCGGATGCCGTTTTTCAGCAGCAGCGACATCTGGGATGAAAAAAACTCGACATCCGACAGCCCGGGTTTGATACGTTGAAATATCCGGAACTGAAGCGATATTCGCGTCTCCAAAGCGGACGGGGATTCCAGCTTTATCGGAACCAGCCCCAGCTCCTTGATTTTTGACTGCGCGGACGCGAGGTTGACCGCCGATATTTCGCCCTGACGCCTGACGCCCGACGAGTCATATGCCGTGTAATTGTACTGCTGCATCAGCCCGCTACCCGCAGAACCTCATCAAGGGTAGTAACCCCTTTGATACATTTTAAAAATCCATCTTCAGAAAGATTCCGGATCCCGGCCTCAGACATGTACCGCTTGGCTTCCATGGGAAACGCGGAATTTTTGGGAAGCATCTTGATTTCCGGCGTGCACCGCAGATATTCCATGATGCCCACCCGGCCCTTGTAACCGGTATGGTTGCAGGAAGGGCACCCGACCGCCGTCTTGATCTCGATTTTATCCACATGATATTTTTCCGCAATCGCATCCAGCGCGAATGTTTCAATGGCCGCGCTGTCGGAATCGGCGGGCGCGGCGCAGTCCGTACAGAGCTTTCGCACCAGCCGCTGGGCGATGACCGATATCATGGAAGAGTTGATCAGATATTCCTGAAGGCCCAGATCGATCAGACGCGTGTAGGCCGTCGGCGCATCGTTGGTATGGAGCGTACTGAACACCAGATGCCCGGTCAGTGACGACTGCATGGCCACGCGCGCGGTTTCGGAATCCCGGATTTCACCGATCATGATGACATCCGGGTCCTGACGCAGAATACTGCGCAGCGCCGTCAAAAAATCATAACCGATATCATGCTGCACCTGAATCTGGTTGATGCCGTTCAGCCGGTATTCCACCGGATCTTCGATGGTAATGATCTTTTTATCTTCGCTGTTGATGCTGTTCAGACAGGAATAGAGCGTCGTGGTTTTGCCGCTGCCCGTCGGCCCGGTCAGAAGAATAACGCCTGCTGTTTTCAGAATATCCTGCTGGAGCATCCCGTTTAAATCCGACTCGATTCCCAGATAATCCAGATTGTAGCTGATGGATTCTTTCACCAGAAAGCGCAGAACGAGGCTTTCCCCTTCGGCAAGCGGCAGCGTGGAGACACGGATGTCAATGTCTTTGGATGAAACCTTCATGGATATCTGGCCATCCTGCGGCTTTCTTCTTTCGGCGATATCCATGCCCGACAAAATCTTGATGCGGGATGCGATGGGAAGCTGCATGTTGAGCGGCAGAAAATCGATGTCGTGCAGCATGCCATCAATACGAAACCGCACCCGGTACATGTTTTTGAACGGCTCGAAATGAAGATCGGAGGCGCCCCGCGTGATGGCGCGGGATATCAGCGTATTCACCAGATTGACGATGGGCGCCTCGGAAGCCAGCTCCCGCAGCTTATCGACCTCGGCATCCATAAAATCGGACAGTTCCAGAGACGCCATGTCATCCATCTGCCGGGAAGCGTCATATTCGCCCTGAAGCTCGCGAAACTGGGATTCCGTGGTCAGAATCGTCTGCCAGGAAACCCCGATATCCCGCAGATACTGAACCACTTCATACTGCAACGGATTGACGGCGGCGAACACGATGACACCGGAAGCCCTGTACAAGGGCAGCCAGTTGCGCTGAACCAAAAAAGGATAATTCAGCTTTTCGATGAGCTGCGACGGTTGAAAATCGAGGCGGCTGCGATCGATATCCGGAAACAGGCCGACTTTCAACTGCACCGAAAGCGCGGATACCAGTGTTTCCTCACTGACAATGCCCATGTTCATCAGGATCGAACCGATCAGGCCGCCATATTTATCCTGAAATTTCAATGCCTTTTCAACATCGACCGGTGTTACGCCGTATGATTCCACCAAGATCTCGCCCAGCAGCATGAACATCCACTTCCTGTTTTACCGTATATTCATGACATTTCGGCGCTTCAGCCGCACCCCGTTCATGACCCACTCCGCTGACAGCCGGATGATCCCCCCGGATATTTTTTTATTGAAACGCAGCGATGTCCACAAGGTGACCGGCAGCACCGCGACAACATGCCCCAGCGGACAGCGCTCCGGATGAAACCCTTTTTCTTCGGCCATGACACGGGCATAGCCCGCCACCCATCTGTCCGGCACATGCCCCAGTTTCTGCGCCAGCATGACCAGCATTTCCCGGTGCGCCGGCATCCGCATGGCCACGGTCTTGGTTTCCGGATGCACCCGCGACCCCGCCAGAATGAAGGGCAGACGGACAAAACAGACCCCACCCAGCGCCAGCCGCAGCCAGAATTCATAATCCATGCAGTAAATCAGCTTTTCATCCAGAAGTCCATATTTTTCAACAACCCTGCGCCTGAAGAAAACCGCGGGCTGGCACAGATAGCAGATGTCACGGAGGCGGCGGACATTCCATGGTTCGGTGGGATAAAGGCCGATAACTTTATTACGGGGATCAATGAGACAGGCATCACCATACACGATATCCGCCTCTGGATTTTTCTCAAAAAAATCCTCAACCCGGGCAAGCGCTCCGGGACAGTAGATGTCATCGGAATTGAGCCAGCCGATGATATCGCCGACAGTGCGCGCAATCCCCTTGTTGACCGCATCCGCCTGCCCGTGGTCCTTTTCGGATATCCACTGAAACCTGCGCCGGTATCGTTCCAGGATATCGATGGTGTCATCTGAACTGCCGCCATCCACAACCATCAGCTCGACTGAAACGCCTTCCTGGGACAAGACACTGGCCAGTGTCCGCTCGATATAACGGCCCTGATTGAATGAAGGAATAATGACAGAGATCATGTTGCTGAGGAAAACGAACTGGCAAAAATTTTCATGTTTCTAAGAGCATACACCACACGCGATAACGCGGTCAATATCGATTTTGATCTGCAGATCCGCCATCATCATGGGCGTTGTCAAACAGATCGAATCAATTTTGACGGCTTCGTAAAAAGTCCGCATGCTGCGTTGCGCCGCATCCTTCGTCATTGCAGCGTACCACAAGTACGCTTCATTCCTCAGGATTTGCGCGCCTTGCCTGCGAACATTTTACAAAGCCGTCTAAAAGCTGATTTTTGAAAAAACCGTTAATTTAATACCTTAGCGGAGTCCTGAAAGCGGTCATATTTTTATTGACAGATTCCGCCGATCAGGAATAAGACATCACGCGATGTCGCTGACAACACCAGGGCATCGTACTGTTTGCCGTATCAAACAAGAAGGAACTCGCTGTTTGCTCACAATGATACCCCGCGACGCGCCAATGTCCATGCTGTTTACAGCAGATCCGGAGACGGCGGTTATCGTGCAGGAAAAATTGAGAAATCATTTCCCTCCGGTTTCTGAAAAAGAACTCGCGGTAATTGTCGATGAGACCATCTGGGGATTGTCTCAGGAAACGGCCCTGGGCCATTCCGTTGCCGCCGGCCTTATCGAACTTGCCGGGAAGGTATCCGGCGATTTTCTTGAAATATACCGCGCCCGTGTCCATGAAGCCGGATCCCAAAGCGCATCTCTGGGCAGGATGATGGCGATCCATCTGGTCTCCGTTATCCGAACGGAAGACCGGAAGCTGATCGGGCAATTCATGGACACAACGAATGCCCTCCTGAAAATCGGCTCATATACCCTGCAAAGCCCGCTTGAAACCCTGTCCGCATTTCTGGAAACCGGGGATACGACGTCGGCTGCAGCGTTCATGAAGCTGCTGGCCCAGACCCTTTCTCCGGCGCTTTCCTACAATCAGTGCAAGCATCTCTGTCATATCCTTTCCAAAGCCGCGGCCTCGTTTCCTTTACCCCGAAGGTGTTTCCAGATTGAACAACTGACGCGGGTCGCCGTCACAGATCCGGCGCTGGTCGATATCTTCCTGGACGGCATGGAGCGGGGGCTTGGCTTTTTAAACGCCAACGGCCTGAATGCCTTTGTAACCGACGGGTTAAACCGGTACCAGCAAAACCATTCTCTGGGAATGCAGTTTCTGTCGCTGGAATCCAGGCGCGCCCGGGATGCTGCTGACAGCCTTCAGACGGCTGTTGTCTTTTCACAGATGCGTCAGGAACTGAACCGTTACCTTCAGGCCAGAACCGGCGGCGGACTTTCCGTATCCTCCATGTCCGAATCGCCGCCTGCGGACAACCTTTTTTCCGGCACGGCGCCTCTGGTGTACTCACGGGGAAACCGCATCTGCCTGCCCGATGAACTGGAGCGTTTCAGCACAAAAATCGAAAATCGCTTTCTGTACAAATGCCTGACCCGGTTTGAAGCCTGCCACCACGAATTCGGCAGCTATGATTTCGATATTGAAAAAGCGTTCGATATTTTTCAGAAAGATCGACAAAACGATATCACCGGGAAAAATACGGACAATGATTCTGAGCAGGCCGCCCGCGCACTTCCGGAATCCGGAACGGATCCGGATATCGATCGGTTTTACAAAATGTTCCCCGATTCCGGACTCGCTGCGGATTTATGGACCCTTTTTGAGGAAGGCCGGGTGCGGGTTATTTTGAAAAAACAATATCCCGGCATTGTTCATCAGGTACTCCCATGGCTCCTGAGAGAAGCGGCAACCCTGTATCCAGGGGGCGCCGGCCCGGTCGAATCGCTGTATCTGAAAATCGCTCTGGATGCCTCCGTAAAGACTCCCGGCTGTGAAGCTGTTATACAGGCATTTGATCGAGCGATACATCCGCAATCCCGTGTGGAAGACAGCGCCGTGCTGGTCCTGAAAACGTACGCGGATATCGCCGCGCTTCTGAATACTGCTTCCGGACAGACGTATCGCCGTCTGAAAACCCCTTTTGGCATCCGTCCCCGGTTCGATATGGCGCTGGACGCAGCGACTGAGTCCAGAACAATGGCTCTGAAAAAAAAGCTGTCCCAAAAAGGAATCCGCGTCTATACCTCTGATGTCCGCAAGCTGCTGAAGCAGCATGATGGCGACATCCGGCAAGAAGACATCCTCGATCTGATTCGAAATTCAGGTCGTCCGGATGCCGCCGCAACTTCGGAAAGCGCCGTGGTGGATCTGTCCGGACTGGATTTGTCGGATGTGACCGCCGCATCAGGCGCCGCCATGCCGGATGCAGCGCCAGCCGCCTGGTATCGGGAATGGGACTGTATTCATGGAGATTATCTGGATCACTATACACGGGTGGCGGATCGCTGCGTGGAAGGCGCAGACACCCATTTTTACGAAAACGTTCTTCAGCAATACAAAGAGCTGGTCAGCCAGATCCGGTATGCTTTTGAGTTGATGAAGCCGGAGGGTCTGAAGATACTTCGCAATTGGACCGAAGGCGACGAACTGGACTACCGGGCGATGCTCGACTTTGTGCTGGACCGTAAATCCGGTCATATTCCGTCCGACCGGCTGTATATCAAGCGGCTCAAACAGGACCGGGACGTGGCCGCCCTGCTTCTCATGGACGTTTCCCGTTCCACCGGCAATTCTGTGGCCGGCAATTCTGTGGATGGATCGCTGCCGGATGGAGAAGAAACGGTGCTGCGTATCGAAAAAGAGGCGGCAACGCTGTTCTGTGAAGCCCTCCATATTCTCGGAGACCACTTTGCAGTGGCGGGTTTTTCCGGAAACGGACGCCTGTCTGTGGATTATTATCACATCAAGGATTTTGACGAATCTCTGAACGAAACGGTGCGCCGGCGCATCAGCGGACTGACGCCGCAGCGAAGCACCCGAATGGGCGCCGCCATCCGTCACGCCACTGCCTGTCTTAACGCCATGACGTCGAAAGTCAAACTCCTGATTCTGCTGGGAGACGGATTTCCCAATGATCTGGAGTACAAACAGGGCTACGCCATCGGAGATACCCGAAAAGCCATTGCCGAAGCCCTATCCCGCCATATCCACACTTACGCCATCACCGTCAACATGGCCTATGACGCGCGTCTGGATGATCTTTATGGAAATGTCCATCACAGCGTACTCTCTGATGTCCGGGAACTGCCCTCCAGACTCTTGAGCATCTATAGCTCACTGACCCGAACGCATTCCCACGGAGCCGCCTGATCCGAAAAGCCGTCTGAAAAATCGACTCTTGACGGCTTCGTAAAAGGTCCGCATGCTGCGTTGCGCCGCATCCTTCGTCATTGCAGCGTACCACAAGTACGCTTCATTCCCTGCGGATTTGCGCGCCTTGCCTGCGAACATTTTACGAAGTCGTCACTCTTTACGAAACCACAAAAAAATCTTGCCGAAAAGCGAAAATCCATATATGGGCTGAAAAGGCCGATATGAGAACAGTATCCGGATTTTTTTGTCTGACGACCACCGGGCGTCCGCATCCGAGCCATTCCCGAAAGAGGCTCCCTTGCAGCAATATCCAGACAAATCGCCCGGTTCCGAAATTCAATATGACAAGCCCATGCCTGAACAGAGCGCACCAGACGATGTGAATTTCAGCATTTATGAAGGGTTATCCCAAAGGAGGCTTTATGACAGAAAACCAGATGGCGGCGGAGCTTCGGACACACCTCTATACCTGTATGGTGCGGATACGCAAGTTTGAGGAAAAAATCGTGGCCCTTTGTCAGGAATCCGACCGGATGCCGGGGATGCAGATTCTGGCCAATGGCCAGGAAGCGGTTGCCACAGGCATTGTCTCAGCCCTTGAACCGGAGGATGTCATTGTCAGCAACCATCGCAGCCATGGTCATCTGCTGGCCAGAAACGCGGACATGAAGGCCCTGATGGCGGAAATCATGGCCAAAGCAACAGGCGTCAACGGAGGCAAGGCCGGAGCCCAGCCGCTTGAAGTGCATTGTGCAACCCGGCACATTTTCCAGCGGGCCGGCGGATATGACATGCCCGGTCAAGCGTGTCGGCGCACCCAAAATCCCCGTGCCCGTAGCCCCCTCTCTTGAAAAAGTCTTCAAGCCCGGTCCGGAAGACGTCATCCGGGCGGTTCGGGAGGCAATGACGCATGGTATTTCGGCGTAAGGCATATGAGATTACATTATCCGGTTGCTGTACATCACTGAGAAACGGTTACCGGCTGACCAGGACAAGCAAAATCCGATCAGGAAAATATCCGGAAATCCGCCAGAAATATATTGCCGAGAAAGGAAAATCAGTATAAGAGAACAAACAGCGGTCGTCACGGCAGGTTTCATATCCATCACTCGCCAGCCATGATACAGACAGCGTCTGCTTCCAGTCCATAAAAACCCGTCGCCTGCCGGCTTGTGTTCCAGATTCGATTGCCGACAGATTACGATTCGTGATAGTTTAATGGCAACCAACGGAGATGTTACCTATGACGCGGATATTCCGTAATCCTTCGCGCTGTTTCACCTGGCTTTTTCCACTGTTGTTCTCTTTTTCAATGGTGATTTTTTCCGGCTGTAAAGATCATGAGCAGACAGCAGCCCCCGCACCACATCCTCCGATGATATCCGCCGTTACGGTCACACCGCGCGATGTACCTGTTTCTTTCGAATACGTGGCCAACACCCAAAGTTCTCATATGGTCAACATCAACGCGCGGGTCAGCGGTTTTCTGGATAAACGTGTATATACCGAAGGCTCTTTAGTCAAGGAAGGCCAGGTGTTGTTTCAGATGGATCCCAAGCCTTTTCAGGCCCAGCTTTCGCAGGCCGAGGCTGCATTATCGATGCAGAAGGCAAATCTGGAAACCGCGCGTTCGAATCTGATCCGAATCAAACCTCTAACCGAACAAAACGCCTTGTCGCAGAAAGATCTGGACGACGCCAAAGGGCAGTTTGAATCGGCGTCCGCAGCTGTAGAGCAGGCCAAGGCGCAGGTGGAAACGGCGCGGCTCAATCTCTCCTATACCACGATCACATCCCCGGTTACCGGACTTGCCGCTGCAGCCATTCAGACCGACGGCACCTATATCAGCGCTCAGAACAGTCAGCTGACAACCGTATCCGTACTGTCTCCGATATGGGTCAATTTCAGCATCTCCGAAAATGAAATGCAAACGTTTCATAATCAAATAACTCAGGGGCTTATCATCCCTCCTCCACACCAGGATTATCTCGTTGACATCATTCTGGTGGACGGCTCCACTTTCCCATATACCGGCCGCATCACATTCGCTGAGCCGTCCTACAACTCCCAGACCGGAACTTTTCTGTTACGGGTCAGCGTCAACAATCCCCAATATCACCTTCGGCCCAATCAGTTCGTACGGGTGCGCCTCAAGGGCGCTATTCGCCCGAAGGCCATTTTGCTGCCCCAGCGTGCGGTGCAGCAGGGGGCCAAAGGGCATTTCGTCTGGGTTATCCGCAACAACAAGGCAGAAGCGCGGCCGGTAGTGGTAGGAGACTGGTTCGGTGACGACTGGTTCATATCAGAGGGGCTTCACGCCGGTGAGATGGTGGCCACCGACGGTACGATGATGCTCAGGCCCGGTATGACGGTAGCGATCAAATCGGGTGACGCTCCGAAAACACCTCCGGAAAAAGGCGACAAGCCCTCTGACCCATCTTCAGCCAACGGCAAGAAATAAAGGAGGCCACCATGTTTTCGTCCTTCTTTATCAAAAGGCCGATTTTCGCAGCCGTCGTATCCATCATCATCGCCATCGCCGGATTTGTGGCGCTCAAGGCGCTGCCTGTCGAACAATACCCGCCCATCACGCCGGTGCAGGTCACGGTATCCGCCACCTATCCCGGCGCGGATTCCAAAACACTTGCCGACTCCGTTGCTGCGCCTATCGAGGCCCAGATCAACGGGGTGGACAACATGCTCTACATGACATCCTCGAGTTCTTCGAGCGGACTTCTGACAATTACCATATATTTTGCGCTCAACACCAACCCGGATATTGCCCAGGTACAGGTGCAGAACCGCGTGAACCTCGCACTGCCCCAATTACCGGCGGCCGTATCGCAACAGGGAGTTTCGGTACAGAAAAAATCCTCATCCATTCTGATGCTGATCGGCATCACGTCAAAAGATAAACGCTACAGCTCGGACTACATCGCCAATTACGCCAACGTCTATGTGTTAGACGCCATAAAACGCGTTCCGGGCGCCGGAGAAGCCTCCATTCTGGGGGCTCCCGATCAGGCGATGCGCATCTGGATGAATCCGGACAGAATGGCGTCGCTGGGCATCACGACCAGCGATATCCAGCAGGCCGTTTCCGCTCAGAACGCCCAGTTTGGCGCTGGCCAGATCGGTCAGGAACCCACATCACGTCCGGTTCAGATGACATTTCCCGTGGTGGCTCAGGGGCCGTTTACCGACCCATCCCGGTATGACGGCATCATCCTGCGCGCCAGCCAGAGCGGCGGCGCCATCGTACGGCTCAAAGACGTGGCCCAAACAAAAGTCGGCCTCCGGCAATACATCATAGACAGCCGGCTGAACAACATCCCGACCACCTTCATCGCCGTATATCAGCAGGCTGGCGCCAACGGGCTGAAAGTGTCGGAAGATATCCGCAACACGCTGAAAGAGATGAAACCCCGTTTCCCGGACGGCATAGAATACATCGTCGCCCTCGACAGCACGGACTTCGTACGCGTATCGATCACAGAAGTTCAGCACACCCTGATCGAGGCGGTGATTCTGGTGATTCTGGTGGTGTTTCTCTTCCTGCAGAATTTCAGGGCTACCATTATCTGCTCTCTGGCTATTTTCGTCGCACTGATCGGCACGTTTCCCGGAATGCTCCTGCTGAAATTTTCCATCAACCAGTTGACGCTTTTCGGGCTGGTGCTGGCCATCGGTATCGTGGTGGACGACGCCATCGTTGTGGTCGAAAACGTCGAGCGCAACATGAGCCAGTTTCATCTCCCGCCCAGGGAGGCGACGCTTCGGGCCATGAGCGAGGTCACCAGCCCCGTCATCGCCACCGTGCTGGTCATGGCTGCGGTCTTTGTATCCGCCGCATTTCTTCCGGGCACAACCGGTCAGCTTTACAAACAGTTCGCCATCACCATCGCCATATCGGTGGCAATTTCCGGGTTTGTCGCTCTGACGTTGACGCCGGCCATGTGCAGCGTTATGCTGAAGCATTCCTCTCCGCCGCAGAAAGGGCCTTTCGCGTGGTTCAACCGCCTGTTCGACCGCTTCACCCAGGCGTTTGGCCGGGCTGTGACATTTGTCATCAAACGCATGGTCATCGCATTTATATTACTGGGGATCATGATCTGGGGCATTTTCCATCTGTTTAAAACACTGCCGACCAGTTTTGTCCCCAATGAAGACCAGGGATATATCATGGCCGCCATTTTGATGCCGGACGCCACCAGTCTCGATCGCACCGAAAAAGTGGCAGAGAAGGTGGATGCGGTTTTATCGAAAATTCCCGGCGTCGAATACCGTGACCAGTTTACAGGCTATAGCCTGCTGGACAACGGGATGAAAACCAATGAAGGCACCTTTTTCGTCATGCTGAAACCCTTTGAAGAGCGCTACGCGACAGCCGCAACTGCGCGCAGGGAAAGCTCTGATGCGGTATTGGCGGCGCTTCATAAGGGCGTAGCCACCATCGATCAGGGAATTGTGATCCCCATAGAGCCGCCGGCCATTCCAGGCATCGGCACAACCGGCGGATTTGAATTCTGGATCCAGGATATGGGTTCCGGAAACCCCACCCGGCTGGAGGAAATCACCCGGAATTTTCTCGATAAAGCCCGCAAGAGTCCAGAGCTTACCGGGTTGAGTTCACGCTTTCAGGCCTCTTCACAGCAACTCAAGGTGGAGGTCAACCGCGACAAGGCCAGCCTGCTCGGTGTGCCGATTCAGGATATCTACAGCGCCATCCAGGCGCAGTTCGGCTCACTGACCGTCAGCCAGTACAACGAATCCAGCCGGGTATGGTGGGTTATTTTACAGTCAGATCCCAAATTTCGTGAAAAACCTGAAGATCTCACCCGCCTTTACACGCGGTCGAATCAGGGACAGATGGTGCCGCTGTCATCCGTGGTTTCGACCCAATGGGTGACCGGCCCGGATCTGCTCACGCACTTCAACGGTTTTCCTGCAGCGCTTGTCAATGGCAGCGCCGCCGCAGGCTACAGTTCAGGTCAGGCAATTCATACCATGGAAGCCATCGCGCGCGAAGTGCTGCCTCAGGGATATACTTTTGCATGGTCAGGGCTGGCGTTCGAGGAAAAAAATTCCGGCGGCACATCCGCAACCGCTTTTGTGTTCGGCCTGATTTTCGTTTTCCTCATTCTGGCGGCTCAGTATGAATCCTGGACGCTGCCGGGTTCGGTCATGACGGCGGTGCCGTTCGGTATTCTGGGAGCGCTTGTATTCAACTGGCTGCGGGGACTTGAAAACGACGTCTATTTTCAGATAGGGCTTCTGGTGCTTGTCGGCTTAGGAGCTAAAAATGCGCTGCTGCGCGTTACATTTGCGGTGGACCTGCGCAAACAGGGAAAATCGGCGATGGAGGCCACGATCGAGGCCGGAGAGCTGCGGCTGAGGCCGATTATCATGACATCACTGGCGTTTATTTTCGGCGTGCTGCCGCTGGCCACCGCAATGGGCGCCGGAGCCAATGCACGCCATTCCATCGGCACCGGCATTATCGGCGGCATGATTGGCGAAGCAACGCTGGCCATGTTGTATGTACCGCTGTTCTTCTATGTTTTTGATCGACTGAGCAAGCAACCCGCGCCACCGCCGCATCTGTCATTACCCGACGGAGACGCGCCCCCCGCCATCGGCGACGGACAGAGTGAAGAATCTTCAGAGAAGCAGAGAGACAAATAGATGCGTCAGATTATTCTCGTTTCATTCATCATGCTGTTTGCCGGCTGCACGGTCGGCCCCGATTATGTACGGCCCCATGTGGATACGCCCGCTGCGTTCCGTTTCAGTGATGCGGACGCCACAGCAACGGCCAATACGGCCTGGTGGGAGCAATTTCAGGATCCGACATTAAACGCGCTGATTGCGGAAGCTATCGCCAACAACAAGAACGTCGCCATCGCCGCCGCCAATATCGAAAAGGCACAAGGGGTTCTCATGCAGACCCGGGCGCCGCTTTTCCCGCAGCTTTCTTATACCGGAAACGCCGCCAGGCAGCGTCTCTCTGAACTCGGAGCGACGCCCCTGTCGCCGACCCTGTCCAATCCGCAGGTTTCATTGCAGACAACGGCAAACGCTTCTTGGGAAATCGATCTCTGGGGACGGATCCAGCGATTGAGCGAAGCAGCCCGGGCCAATCTGCTGGCAAGTCAGGAGGCGCAGCGCGGGGTTATTCTTTCCCTGACAGCCTCGGTTGCCAGCAGTTATATCCAGCTTCTGGCCTATGACCAGCAGCTTCAGATCGCCCGGCGGACGCTGGCCGCCTATGCGGAGTCCGTCAAGCTCTTTGAACTCCAGTTCGCTTATGGTCAGCTATCCCGGATGAATGTGGAGCAGGCGCGCACCCAGTATGAAACCGCGGCAGGCATGATTCCGCAGATAGAAACACAGATCGGTCAGACGGAAAATGCGCTTTCGATCCTCTTGGGTAAAAACCCCGGCCCGATAGCCCGCAGCCGAAGCATCGACGATCTGATGCTGCCGACCGTTCCCGCCGAATTGCCGTCTTCAGTGCTGGCAAATCGCCCGGATATTGGCGAGGCGGAACAAAACCTGATTGCCGCCAACGCACAGATCGGCGCCGCCAGGGCGTTGTACTTCCCGACATTATCCCTGACGGGGGATTTCGGATACGCCAGCGCGGATCTGTCCAACCTGTTCAATGGGCCGGCGCATACTTGGAATTATTCAGGATCGATCGCCGGTCCGATCTTCAAGGCGGGAGAAGTTGCAGGGCAGGTGCAGCAGGCCGAAGCCGGTCGAAAAGCGGCGCTTCTGAAGTATGAATCCGCCATTCAGAGCGCATTCTCGGATGTCGAAAATGCGCTGATCGCTCGCCGGAAAATCACTGAACAGCTTACGGCGCAAGAACGTCTGGTCAAAGCCAGCAAGGAATATGCACATCTTGCGCAGATCCAGTACGATGGCGGTTATGCAACCTATCTGACGGTTTTAAGCGCGGAACAGCAGCTTTTTCCTGCGGAACTCAACCAGGTTCAGTATCACGCACAGGAGCTGAATTCCTATGTTACGCTCTACAAAGCGATGGGCGGCGGCTGGAAATCGGCGGAAGCCGTTGCAACGCCCGCACCCCCCCATGAATGAGTTCTGCACCGTTCGTGGGCTTCCATAAAAGAGTGGAGACACCAGCCCCCGATTTCCAGACCAGGATCCAAAGCTTCGAAGTGTTCGGAAATCGCCAGAAAAGGTTCATTCACGGATACCTCCTCATGGCTGTCCAGCATCCGGAGGAGGCGTTTTACAACACTGAACGTTCTTTCCCGATACCCCAGGTCTGAAGACACCCTCGCCAGACTCATCAGGCGTGAAAATGTCGCCTTTTCCCGAAGGATATCCTCTAACAGCAAATATGCCCAGTACAACGCCTGAAACCTGTCTTCAGGGGGTAGCTGCGTCATGCGCGAAACGGCGTAACTACTCAGAGCCTCCTGGTGCATCCGCCAGAGGATATCGTTACCGTTCATGACGATGAATTGGGCCCAGAGTCTTGCCATCTGAATCACATAGGGATAGCGCTGAAGGCTCTCAACCCACAGATGAGGATCTGTTCTGACACCGACGGTTATGTCAATATTCTGACGAATTAAAAATGCGTTGGCCGAAAGCCTGCTTGCCCGATCGGATTTACAGAAATAAAGATTCAGATCACATGTGTCTGAATTATCTGTCTGAATCGGAGCCAGACACCCGATTCCGGGAACCAGACGATAGGCTTCATAGCCGAGAGTTTGAAATGCCTGCATCATTTCAAGATGAAAATGCTGCTCCTGGCAGGTGTTGTACATGACCAGCGGTGAATTCCGTCTCAAGAGGGACATGCCTTCCTCGGAAACCGGAAACGGCTGGCTGCCGGCATCAATTTTCATGAAATCAATGATTGAACCGGACAGCTCCCGCATATCAGCGCCAGTACCCGGCCGGTCATCATCTTTATCCGGAAAGCCATTGTATGCAGGTTCAGCGGCATCATTATCATCCATCTCAAAGACATGCTGAAGGAAATGCGCTTCCTGGGGCCATGACGCGTCACACACGGTTTCAGCTTCCATCGGATATCCGCGGATATCCGATACCGATATGGGAATACCTTTCATCCATAGCGATTCACAACTGTCTTCATGGATCAGACCCACAATATTTGTTTTGGCTGCCAGCTCCATCGTCCACCTCATCTTTCTTCTGATTCAGCATTTTTCTTTTTTGCAGCAACATATCGACTGCCGGAGGGAAACTCATTCTCCGCTATTTGCTAAAGCAACATGAGTGCCAAAAGCAACTACTTATAAAATCAGTTGGATAATATCCGGCTATCGAAAATTCTGTCAGGGATTTGACATACAGCGCTAACGCATCCTTGTCGGTAATGCTGACGGCTTCGTAAAATGCCGGCGGGGTTCCATGAAGCGTAGAGAAATCTTTCTGGATTATTGTTTCCTGTTTTGATATAGGATTCAATTTGCAGCTACAGTACCACCATTAAGGAGCCATAATGTTGACAGACCGCCATCATTTTTTACGCTTTGTTTTTTGCTGTGGATATGTTGTGTTGCTGACATTTGGCGTATGGATGTTTCAGAAAATCACTGCCAGGGCTGAAGACAGCTCTGAAACATTCAGGGCGCTTCAGACCAGACTGGCCGAAAACGGATTCAATGCCGACAAAATGCAATCCCTGTTCCAGAAACCATCGGTGCATTTTGAACCCCGCACCGTGTCGCTTTTTTTTATCCACAGCGAGGCCAGGGTCAATTACGACCAGTTTCTGTCTCCCGAATCTATCCAGAACGCCCGGGAATACATGCAGAATCACCTCTCAGACCTGAACGCCGCCGAACAGTCGTTGGGCGTTTGCAAAGAAGTTGTTGTCGCCATCATGCTGGTTGAAACCCGTCTGGGGACGTATCTGGGCAACACCTCTATTCTGAACACCCTGTCGTCGCTGGCGGCTTTAAAAGACCCGGAACTCCGGCAGGTTGTGTGGGACACCATCCGTCCGGACCGCAGACCCGAAAAGGCTGCCTTTGAAGAACGGGCAAAAGCCAAATCCGCCTGGGCGTTTCAGGAACTCAAAGCGTTTTTGACCTACACCGCCAGAGAGAATCTGGATCCAACCTCCATGTATGGTTCCTACGCCGGCGCCATGGGAATTTCCCAGTTCATGCCCAGCAACATCCTGACGTATGCCCTGGATGGAAATCATGACGGCAGAATCGATCTTTTCGATCCCAGCGACGCCATTATGAGCATTGCCAATTACCTCAAGCATTTCGGCTGGAAACCGGGAATTTCTCCGGAAAAGTCCTATGATGTCATCTATAACTACAATCACAGCCAATATTATGTAAACACCGTGCTGAAAATCACGGATATATTGAAAGGCCAGAATGGACCTTCACACAATTAAAGTGATACTGGGAATCTGCGTACCGTTTCTGCTGATGACGCTCTGGGCTGTTATCCATGCGGCGCAAAAAGATTTCGGCAGCCTGCGGGAGAAAGTCATCTGGATCGTCATTGCCGCCATACCGTTTATCGGCTTTCTGATATATCTGGCATTTGGATTTCGAAGAAAAATCAAGCCGGACAACTCCCTTAATACTGAATGAACCTGTAAAAAGGTGATGGTTCTATGAACAAGCGTTATTTAATGCTGGGCAACCAGGCAATCGCCAGAGGGCTGATCGAAAACGGGTGTACGCTGGCGACATCTTATCCGGGAACTCCGGCTTCCGAAATCCTGCCGGAACTGGTCAAATGGGGCCAAAATGACGGTATTCGGATTCATGCCCAATGGGCCGTCAACGAAAAAGTGGCGTTTGAAATCGCTTACACCGCCAGCCTGACCGGCCTTCGCACCATGGTCAGCATGAAACAGGTGGGCCTTAACGTTGCGTCGGATCCACTGATGAGCGCTGCCTACATGGGAACAATCGGCGGTTTTCTGGTCATCAGCGCGGATGACCCCGGCCCGCATTCATCCCAAACTGAGCAAGACAGCCGCATGATGGCCATGATGGCCAGAATTCCAGTCCTGGATCCCGATTCTCCGGAACAGGCCAAAGATATGATCGCTCTGGGGTATGCCGTGTCGGAAGCGTTTCAGATTCCGGTCATGTTGCGCCCGACCACCCGGGTCTGTCACGCACGTCAGGATGTAACACTCGACCCTGTCCTGCCGCAGAACCGGAATCCGGCGTTTCAGAAAGATCCGCCCCGATGGGCGGCCACTCCCAAATTCCGGCTTCAACTGCATCACTTGCTGGAGAAAAAGCTCGATGACATTTCCCGATATGCGCCGACAACCCCTGTCCGCTGTAATCCGGAGGCCACCGGTGATAGAGCCGTTGTGGCTTCCGGAGTAGCGGCGGCTCATACACGCGAAATTCTGAAAGACCTCGGGCTGTGGGATCAGATGCCGCTGTATCAGGTGTTGCAACCCTATCCTTTGCACCCATCGTTTATAGAGCATCTGGAACAGAACTGTTCTGAAATCCTGGTCATTGAAGAAACCGCGGCAATTATCGAAATGCAGATAGGAAACCGCCGCAATGTTCGGGGAAGAATCCACGGACAGACGCCGGCGGCAGGAGAACTGCTTCCGGAAGTCATTGAAAAAATGATCAGCGAATTTGGAGGCATTTCACGCGCCGTTTCCACACCGCCGACGGGAGCAGCGCCGGGAAGACGTCCCACCCTGTGCGCAGGATGCCCCCACCGGGCCAGTTTTTTCGCCATCAAAAAAGCCGCTCCCAGAGGCATTTACACCAGCGACATCGGCTGCTACACTCTGGGCATGAATCTGGGCGCGGTGGACACATTTATCTGCATGGGCGCAGCGATCAGCCAGGCGGAAGGGTTCTATCAGGCGCTCAAACATGACGCCAAGCATCCGGATATTATTGCCACCCTGGGAGACTCCACGTTTTTTCACGCCGGAATTCCTGCCCTGATTGATGCTGTGGTGCAAAATGTCCGGTTTGTGCTGGTCATTCTCGACAACCGCACCACCGCCATGACCGGAAATCAGCCCCCCCCTTCCAGCGGCAGAGGCATTGCCGGAGAATCGACCATTGCCGTAGATATCGAAGGTCTGGTGCGGGGCTGCGGAGTCAAATTCTGTCAGACCGGAGACCCTTACGATGTCCCGACGTTCATCTCTCTCATCAAAACAGCAATAAAATTCAGTCGGGAAACCGGGCCGGCAGTGGTTATCTCCCGCCGCCCCTGTCTGCTCGATCGCACCCAACCCCCGGAAACCCGCCCTCCTGTTATCCGGGTGCATGTAACGGAAGATTGTGACGGATGCCATTACTGCATTCAGCATTTCGAATGTCCGGCGCTACTGACAGATGGCGATAACGCGCCTGTCCGCATCGATCCGGCCGGATGCAGCGGGTGCGGCGTCTGCATTCATGTCTGCCCCAGAAAAGCGATTTCTGTGGATATGTGATTTGAAGGAATGAATGATTATGGAAGAAGTTATAGATATAATATCTTTATTGGACGATAAAGACAGAAAAAAACTGTCGGAGTTCGCAAATATCCTTATCAATCAGAATAAATACAATAAACTGCGAAAAGAAATAGAAAGCAGAAGAACTGAAATAAAAAACGGGCAATTCCTGTCTCATGAAGAAATATGGCGGGGAATTTAAAAAGATGTTTGATATAAGGTATGCCAAAAGTGTAAAAAAAGACCTTAACAAAATTGATAAAAAACATCTTGAAAGCATCAAAAAGTCGATAGAAGTTTTAAAAAAATTTCCTGATATTTCAAATATCAAAAAACTGTCAGCACATCCTCTGGCTGATTACAGATTAAAAACAGGTGACTACAGAGTTTTATTTGACGTCTGCTGGGATGAGCAGATTATTTTTGTTTTGAAAATCGGACATAGGAAAGAAGTTTATTAACCCTGACGGCAGTTAGGAACCGATTACTCGAAAATGAAGTTATATCGAATTTATTTTTATTAATTTTTTAAGTGTTGTTGCAGTGTTAAATTACCCATATTTCTCTCATAAAAGTATAAGCAAGCGAGACATCATGGAGTCATCGATAACAACCACTATACACCAGCAGATCATCATCAGCGGCATCGGAGGCCAGGGCGTTCTGCTGATCTCCCGGCTTCTGGCGGAAGCAGCCATGATGAAAGGATGCCGCGTGCTGACATCCGAAACACACGGCATGGCCCAGCGGGGCGGCACCGTCGTGTCTCATCTTAAGGTCGGCGAATTCTCCAGCCCTCTGATCCGCCCACAGGCGGCCGATGGGCTTCTGGCGCTGAAACCCGAAAGCCTGGCGCAGTACAGCAACTTTATAAAGCCCGGCGGATGGGCGGTCGTCAACAGCCCGGCAGCACTTTCCGGATTTAGCGGCCTTTCCGTTACAGCCGTGGATGCAGACGCCAAGGCCGGAGCTATCGGAAATTCCAAGTCCGTCAACCTCGTCCTGATGGGAGCAGCGCTGTCACTTACATCGGAAGGTGTTCCGCTTCTGTTCTGCAGCCTCTCAGATATTCAGATGGTGTTAAACGAACAGTTTTCAAACGCCCCGGAGACACTTGAAAAATTTCTGGCGGCCGTTGAGGCCGGTTTTTCCTCATGCCAATCTTTTTAAAATTATTTCAGTTCCTGATCTCCGGGTTGACCACCGGAAGTACCTATGCACTGATCGCCATAGGATTCTCCATCATCCACAATGCCACCGGAATCGTCAATTTCGCTCAGGGAGAATTCGTCATGCTGGGCGGTATGTTCATGATCACATTTTTCACTGTTCTGAAGATTCCCATGGCGTCTGCTTTTTGTCTGACAGTAATCAGTGTTGCCATCGTCGGACTGATACTGGAAAAAGGCCCGTTGGAGCAGGCCAGATCCAAAGAAATCCTCAATCTGGTCATGATCACCGTTGCTGCATCCATCGTCATCAAGGGCCTGACCATGATACTCTGGGGCAAAAATTCCATGACGATTCCCGCCATTTCGGGTGAATCGCCCCTTTTGATATGGAAGGCCGCCATTATGCCTCAGAGCCTGTGGATATTCGGCGTTACTCTTGGCGCCGTAGCGATGCTCAATGTCTTTTTTCGATGTACCCGGACAGGCAAGGCGATACGAGCGGTTTCCGCCAACCGCCGATATGCGGTGCTGGCCGGCATCCCGGTAAATCGGATGCTGGCGTTTTCTTTCTGTCTGAGCGCTGCACTGGGAGCCGTTGCGGGCATTCTTCTCACCCCGATGACCACCATTTCCTATGATGCCGGCGTAATGCTGGGGTTGAAAGGATTTTCCGCGGCCATCCTCGGCGGCTATGGTTCCATGACGGGAGCTGTGATCGGAGGTATTCTTCTGGGCGTCATGGAATCGCTGGGTGCTGGTTTTATCTCCTCTGAATATAAAGATGTCCTGGCTTTTATGATCCTGTTGATGGTTCTTTTTATCAAGCCGTCCGGCCTGCTGGGCGCCGGTATGCTCAAACGGGTTTAGAACGTGTTCGGCGCCATGAAAAAATTTCGTCTGCCGCTGTTTTCACTGACCGTATTCCTGCTCCCGCTGGCGCTCTCTAATAATTATCTGCTCATGACCATGAACATCGCCGCCCTGAACGTGTTGATCGTTACCGGTCTGAATCTGCTGATGGGATATACCGGGCAGATATCCCTGGGCCATGCGGCGTTTTTTGGTATCGGCGCATACCTGTCCGCAATTCTGACCATGACATTCCATGTACCGGTCTGGTTGGCAATGCTGACAGCCATGATCGCAACGGCCGGCATCGCCGCCGCAATCGGCATCCCTGCCCTGAGACTGGAAGGCCACTATCTGGTGATGGCAACACTGGGCTTTAACGTCATCGTCTATATCATCATGATGCAGTTCAGCGCCGTCACCGGGGGCCCGTCCGGCCTGGCGGGCATTCCTCACCTGTGTATCCCCGGATTTGTCTTTGACTCGGATATTAAAACCTATTATCTTTTCTGGTGCATTACCATCGGAACCCTGACACTGTCCCTGAATCTGGTACATTCCAGAACCGGAAGAGCCATGGCGGCGCTGAGTCACAACGAAATCGCAGCCAGATGCGCGGGTATTGATACAGAATTTTATAAAATCCGGATTTTTGTTATCAGCGCTATAACGGCGTCTCTATCCGGAAGTCTGTATGCCAGCTATATTTCCTTCATCAGCCCCGGCACATTCAGCATCTTTTTTTCAATACAGATGTTGACCATGGTGATGGTTGGCGGTATGGGGTCGCTCTGGGGATCTGCGCTGGGTGCTGTTTTTTTGACTTTGCTGCCGGAATGCCTTCATGGAATCAAGGAATACAACGCGCTGGTATATGGCGGCATTCTGCTGTGTGTTCTGATGTTTTTTCCCAAAGGGTTGTTTCCAGAAATTGCGGCGGCTTTCAGGAAGCAATCGTGACTCAAGAGACAGAAAGCGAAGACACCGCCGTTTTATCGGCAAAAGGCATCAGCGTTTGTTTTGGTGGGCTGATGGCGCTGGCGCATCTGTCTTTTTCCGTCAATCCGCGGGAGATTTTGTCTGTCATTGGCCCCAATGGCGCCGGGAAAACCACATTGCTGAATGCCGTTACAGGTGTCTATCCGTTGTACGCCGGAGATATTTTTTTCAGGGAAAAGCGGATCAGCGGCATGAAACCCTTTCAGATCGCTGCGATGGGGATCAGCCGGACATTTCAGCACGCGCAGCTTTTCATGAACATGACGGTGCGGGAAAATGTCATGGTCGGCATGCATTCCAGAACAGCATCCGGTTTCATGGCAGGCATGTTACGGCTGGTATCCGAGCGTCGAGAAGAAGCATTGATCCGTGAAAAATCCGACGCTCTTCTCGATGATTTCGGACTCCACTCAAAAGCCGGGCTTATGGCCGAAAACATCTGCATGCTCGATCAGCGGCGTCTGGAAATGGCGCGGGCCATGGCTGCGGCGCCCGAAATCCTGCTGCTGGACGAGCCTGCAGCAGGCCTGACGATGCAGGAAATCACGGAACTGGGAGATGTGATTCTGAAGCTCAGGGAAAGAGGCCAGACCATCATTCTTGTGGAGCATCACATGCGGCTGGTCATGAAAATATCCGATACAGTCATTGTCCTCCACCACGGGTCTAAAATCGGAGAAGGAACCCCGGAAGAAATTCAGAAAAACCCGCAGGTGATTGATGCCTATCTGGGCGGAGACAGGCTTTCAGAAAATTCGTTTCGCAAGGCAGCAGAGAAAAGATAATACGGTAGTATATCTCCGGCCGATAACGCAGCGAAATTATTTTTCCAAAAGTCTATGGCGCCATGATTTTTTACGGACTCACCAATTCATACCGAGGAGAAGCTTTATGAAAAACCATGTGGCAACAGCTGTGTTTTTGGCGTGTTTATGGATATTTTCCGGTATGGCGCCCGCCGCCGCAGAACCGATCAAGATCGGCGCTTTTTTCGATCTCACCGGTCCGTCGTCCGCCATCGGAACGCCTACCAAACTGGTGGCGGAAATGGTGGTAAAAAAAATAAACGATGAAGGCGGCATCAATGGAAGGCCGCTGCAACTGGTGGTGGCGGATGACGAAGGAGATCCCACCAAGGCGGCGCTTATCGCCAAAAAATTTACGGAATCCGATAAAGTAGCCGCCATTATAGGCCCTACCCGAACTGACACCGGCATGGCGGCCAAACCGATTGTCGAACAGATGAAAGTACCCGACTTCATGACGGTCGGTGGCGATGTGGTCATTGCCGGCGGCAAATTCGGGCCATTTCACTGGACATTCAAATCGCCCCAGCGCACCACCATTGCAGTGAAAAAAATATATGAATATCTGAAACGGAAAGGCCTTCAGAAAATCGCCATTATTACAGCCGCCGATGGATTCGGCAAAGACGGCAAGGCTGCACTGGAAAATCTGGCGCCCGAATATGGCGTCAGCATCATCTCCGCGGAATCTTTTCAGCCTACGGACAGCGACATGACCACGCAGCTCATCAATATCAAGTCGGCAGCACCGGATGCTGTTGTCTGCTGGACCATCGGCAAGGCCGGCGCCATTGTGGCCAAGAACGTCCGGCAACTGGACATTCAGGCCTCGCTTTTCCAGTGTCACGGACTTCCGGATCCGAACTATATCGCATTGGCCGGAAAAGCATCCGAAGGCAACATCATGCCTTCCACCAAGCTGATGGTGGCCTCCCAACTGCCGGACAGCGATCCTCAGAAAAAAGTCATCCTCGAATTTATCCATCTGTATCAGGACGTTTTTCATTATGACCGGCAGTTTCCCATCAACACCCATTCCGGCTATGCCTGGGACGCCATTTACATGGTCGCCAACGCCATGAAAAAAGCTGGAATCCAGAATGAAAAACTGCGGGATGCCATCGAAAATACCAAAGGTTACGTGGGCGTCAGCGGCATTTACACCCTTACTCCTGAAGATCACAACGGACTGGGAACCGATTCCATGGTACTGGTTCAAATAAGGGACGGACAGTGGAAGCTGCTGCAATAATCCGCCCTCAACGGGTATCCGTGCATGGCGGACACAGCGCCGATTATTGCCAGCATGCCGGCGATTCCCTGGACGCTATGATCGAGACATATCTGAACCAGAAGTTTCTCTGGATAGGCGTTACAGAACACATGCCGCCTGTCTGCGACGCCTTTCTCTATCCCGATGAGCAGGCTGCCGGCCTTACTGCGGCCATCATGCAGCAGCGTTTCGCCCGTTATGTAGCGCACTGCAGGGCGCTGCAGGCCCGTTATGCAGAACGTCTGACCATTTTTGTCGGCATGGAAACCGAGGCCTATACCGGCGCTGTCAGCTACGCCGCTCACTTGCAGCAACAATTTCATCTGGACTATGTGGTGGGCTCGGTGCATCATGTGGCCGATATTCCCATTGATTTGGATATCGCTGCGTATCATAAGGCCATGATGGCGTGTGACGGCATCGAAAACCTCTACGCCGCCTATTTTGATCTCCAGTACGACATGATTCTGACGCTTCGACCCTCGGTGGTCGGACATTTCGATCTGATCCGGATATTCGATCCCGATTATCCGGATCATCTCAAATGCCAGTCCGTCTGGCGGCGCATATGCCGGAATCTGGAAGCCGTCGCTTCGCTGAAACTGATTTTGGATCTGAATGTACGGGCGCGGGTCAAAGGCGCGACAGAGACTTACATCTCCGCACCCATTCTGGAAAAAGCCCGCGATATGGGTATTTCCGTGGTTCCGGGGGACGACTCTCACAGCGTGGATACCGTGGGCAGATACATCGATGAAGGAATTTCACGGCTTCAGGCAGCGGGCTTTTCCACCGACTGGCCGCAGCCCAGACTTTACAGCGGCGCATCATCCCCTCGGGGAGAAATTTTGGAGGAACTACATGCAGGAAATTCGGTTTCACGGAAGAGGCGGCCAAGGGGCTGTCATCGGCTCTGAAGTTCTGGCCCACGCCTTTTTCCACGAAGGAAAATTCGTTCAGGCGTTTCCAGCGTTCGGGGTGGAACGCCGAGGTGCACCAGTAACAGCATTCTGCAGGATGGATGACCGTAATATCTATCTGCGCAGTCAGATTTACCACCCGGATCATGTGGTTGTACTGGACGCTTTGATGATCGAAAGCGTCAATGTGGTGGATGGCCTGAAACCGGGAGGCGACATCGTGATCAATGCATCCCGGGATCCGAAATATTACCGGGATTTTTTCGGAGATGCATTCGGCGTTTTCGTGATCGACGCCGCTGCCATCGCGGTAGCGCATCATTTGGGATCCGCGGCCAACCCCATCGTGAATACGGCAATTGTCGGCGCTTTTGCGAAAGCCACAGGGCTGGTCGGTATTGACGCTGTCCTGAAAGCCATCGAAGCGGATGTTCCGGTGAAAAAAACGCAGAACCAGCAGGCGGCTCAGGCTGCCTATGATCAGGTGATAAAAGTTTGAAAGGGAAAAATTCATGTCAGTGAAAAAACGCAGTGAGATGGCGGTCCGATATGAGTTTAAATCATACCGGGATATCACGCCGATGCACGTTTCCACAGGCAATATGCTTTACAACAAGACCGGAAGCTGGCGTTTTATCAAACCTGTTTATGAAGACAAGACGCCGGCCTGCCAGAATGCCTGTCCCGCAGGAAACGATATCGAAGGCTGGCTCAAACTGCTTGGCAAGCGGGAATTTGAAAAAGCCTATTGGCACTTGAAACGCGAAGAACCGTTTCCGGCCATCCTCGGCCGGGTCTGCTTCAGATTCTGCGAAGCCGCCTGCAACCGGGCCGGTCTGGACAGCAGCATCGGCATCCGTGAACTGGAGCGCTTTATGGGCGATCAGGCAGTTTCCGACACGTCTTATCCGGATGTATTGCCGGATAACGGAAAACGCCTGGCGGTCATCGGCTCCGGCCCCGCCGGGATGTCCGCCGCCTACTTCGCCAGATATCTCGGATTCGCTGTAACCATTTTCGATAAGGAAGACCTGCCGGGAGGTATTCTCCGGCTGGGCATTCCGGCATACCGCCTGCCGCGTGAAGTGGTTGCCGCGGAATTTGACGGGCTTGTCCGCATGGGTGTCGAGATGAAACTGCATACGGAAATCGGCCGCGATATCTCTCTGGAAGACATCGCCTCGACCTTCGACTATGTGTTTCTGGCTACCGGCGCACACCGGAGTCTTTCCCTGGATATGGCTGAGAGCAGCGGCTGTTGCCGGATCATGAGCGGATTATCCCTGCTCCAGCGGGTGGCGCGGGGAGAATCTCCCGAACTGGGCCAGCGGGTTGTTGTCATCGGCGGCGGCAATACGGCTGTTGACGCCGCCCGCACCGCTATCCGCCTGGGGTCGCAGGTAACCGTCCTGTACCGGCGCTCCGAATCTGAAATGCCGGCTCATCCCGAAGATGTCCGGGAAGCATGCGAAGAAGGCGTCGTATTCCGTTTTCTGGCGGCGCCTGAGCATATCTGCCTGCTTCCGGATGCAACCATTGAAAAACTGGTGTGCTGTGAAATGACGCCAGGACCTCCGGATGCGACAGGACGCTGCACGCCTGTCCGAAAAGAGGGAATGACATTTGACGTTCCCGCCGATACGCTGGTGACAGCCATCGGAGAAGCTCCGGCACTGGATTATCTGCAACCGTTTATGCCGGATACCGCCGGCAGATTCATTGAAACGCAGACCGATTTATCCGTTGCCTGCCAGATTCCCGGAAAAGCGAAGGTTTTTGCCGGCGGAGACACAGGCCAGACGCCGCGAACGGTCGTCCATGCCGTGGCATCCGGTAAACGGGCGGCTATTGCCATGGACTGCGATCGAAAGGGCCTCGACACCGCCGATATTTTTCGCCAAATTCAGGTGGGCGATGGCAATGCGGTCAGTTTTTCGCGTTATATGAACTGGGCGCCGGTCAATCCCGTACCGAGAAACGATCAAAGCGTGGTGGACCGTCAGAAGATTGTTTATGATTATTTCATCAGGGCGCCTGGAATTCGAAAGGAAATTCAATCCGGCGAACTGAGAAAAACCGGCTTTGCGCCCTACCATCCATCCCTGACGCCGGATGAAGCACTGACCGAAGCCGCACGCTGCATGCACTGCGGACGGTGTACGGAATGCGACAACTGTCTGATTTTCTGCCCGGATGTCTCAATTCTCGATCAGACGCGTGAATCCTTCGGATACGCCATTGATTACGACTACTGCAAGGGATGCGGTATCTGCTTTACGGAATGTCCACGCAATGCCATCAGCATGATCGAAGAGTGACAGCTTCGTCAAATGCCTGCATGCTGCGTTGCGCTGCAACCATTTGACGAAGCTGTCTAAAATCGATTTTGGTGACGGATTTGTGATAAATTCTACACCAACAGGATATTTATTCCTGAGGAGGAATCATTGAAAAAGGCAATTAAAGGCAACCATGCGGTTTCTCATGGGGTAAGGCTGAGCCGGGTCGGAGTCATATCAGCCTATCCCATCACGCCGCAAACCACCATTGTGGAAGAATTGTCCGAAATGTGCGCCCGCAGAGAGATAGACGCCCGATTTATCAAGGTTGAAAGCGAGCATTCCGCCATGGCGTCTCTGATCGGCGCCGCCACCGCCGGCGCGCGGACATTTACGGCGTCCAGCGGAAACGGCCTGCTTCTGATGCACGAGGTGCTGCACTGGACCGCCGGCGCCCGCCTTCCCATTGTCATGGCGGATGTCAACCGGGCCGTCAGCGGTGTATGGAATATCTGGGCGGAGCAGACCGATTCGCTGGCCCAGCGGGACACAGGCTGGATTCAGATATACTGCGAATCCAGCCAGGAACTTTTAGATGGCGTTCTGATGGCCTACCGGCTGGCGGAAAAAGTGATGCTGCCGGTTATGATCGCGTATGACGCATTTTTTCTGAGCCATACGACGGAAATCGTGGATATTCCCGATGCAGATGTCGTAGATCGCTTTCTTCCCCCATATGAGCCTCCGGTACAACTGAATTTTGACGACCCCAGAATGTTCGGCGGTTTTTTTTCGACGGATTATTTCTATGAGCACCGCTACACCGTGCAGCAGGCGTCTCAGGAAGCCCTGAATGTCTATCCGGAGGTCTGCCGGGAATTCAACGCCCATTTCGGCCGAAGCTACGATCTGGTCGAAACCTGGCTTACGGATGATGCGGATACCATTCTGGTGACAGCCGGCGCCATCACCTCCGTTTCCCGGATTGTCATCGAGCGGTTACGAAGTCAGGGCGAAAAGGTGGGGCTGATGAAACTGCGCATGTTCAGACCCATCCCCGTTGAATGCTGGCGCAAAGTTCTGGGGAACGCCTCCCGGGTTGTGGTCATTGACCGCAACCTGTCGGTGGGCGTCGGCGGCGTGTTCGCTGCGGAAATCCGCTCCGCGCTCTATGCATCGGATCGCCATCCTCCCGTGTATTCGGCGATTGCAGGACTGGGCGGCAGAGATGTAACGCCGGAAGACGTGGAAGGCATTCTGCATTCCATGAAGGTCGATGACCCATCACCCGACATTCCCCTGTACTGGGGACTGAAACGATAGAGGCTGAACATGCAACGAAAAATCGCTATACCTCGTGAACTGCTGGTAGATGAAGAACTGATGCTGCCGGGAATGACCTCATGCCAGGGGTGCGCTGCGCCCATATCCATGAAAATCGCGCTCAAAGCACTGGGAAACCGGACGGTCATTGTATTTCCGGCCTGCTGTTTCTGCGTGTTTCAGGGCGGATATCCCTATACGAATCTGAAGGTTCCGGTCATTCATTGCCCGTTTGAAACCTCAGCGGTGGTGGCGTCCGGAGCGGCGGCGGCGCTGGATGTCCGCGGAGAAAAGGACACGACCGTCATGGTCTGGGCCGGAGACGGCGGCACCTTCGATATCGGCATTCAGGCGCTTTCCGGCGCTGCGGAACGCAACGACAATATCCTGTTTGTCTGCTACGACAACGAAGCTTACATGAATACCGGCATTCAGCGTTCCAGCGCCACCCCCATGGGAGCATGGACCACCACCACCCCGGCCGGAGCACTCAAATCGGAACCTAAAAAAGACATCGAACAGATCATGCTGGCCCATCACATCGCCTACATGGCGACCGCATCGCCGGCATATCCGGATGATCTGTACCGGAAATTTCAAAAAGCCCGTCAGATTACCGGTATGAAATTCATTCATTTGCTGTCCGCCTGTCCTTCCGGCTGGCGTATCGATCCGGCCGATTCGGTGCGGATCATGCGGATGGCAACCCAGTCCCGAGTATTTCCGATCTATGAGGTGACAAAACAGACAGGTGCTGTCCCCGGCGAAGACACATGGGAATATGACATTACCGTCATTCCGGAAAAAGAGGTTCCTGTCTCGGATTACCTGAAATCCCAGGGGCGCTTCCGGCTGATGACCGACGACATGGTGGTGAAAATCCAGAAACAGGCGGATCGCAAATGGCGCGATCTTATCGAAAAACGGGACGCCACCCGGCTGGCTTGCGTCTGATCGTTCCATCGCAACTGTTCACGTTCTTCCTCTCCGAAACACGATCGGAGAAATAAGGTCGAACGCTTATGTTTCATATCGCCGGAAAGATATTCGGAGGACTTCATGTACAAGGGCAGAACCCTGTGTGTGGTAATTCCGGTTTTCAATGAAGCCTCACAGATCGAAAAGGTCATTGAATCTCTGCCGGACTATGTGGACAAAATCGTTGTGGTGGATGACGCCAGCACGGACGATACCGGAGACAGGATTTCCCGCTGTCAGGCTGTCTATCCGCACCTGGTGGCGCTTCGACATGACGTCAATCAGGGATGCGGGGGAGCCCTTGCGACCGGATATCTGTGGGCGGCGGAAAACAGGATGGACATTGTCGTGCGCATGGACGGCGACGGCCAGATGAATCCGGATGATCTGCCGGCACTTCTGAATCCGATCGCCGACGGCATCGCGGATTACGCCAAGGGAAATCGTCTGGTAACCGGGGAGGCATATCGCCGGATGCCCAAAATCCGGTATTTCGGAAACGCATTTTTGTCACTGCTGACAAAAATAGCGTCCGGATACTGGCATGTGGCGGATTTCCAGTCTGGATACACCGCAATGAACGCTGCGGTGCTGCACACCATCGACTGGAGGCGCATGTACAAACGCTACGGACAGCCCAACGATCTGATGGTGCGTCTGAATGTCTATAATTTCCGGGTGGCGGATGTGCCCGTAGAGCCGGTGTATCATGTCGGCGAACGTTCCGGTATCCGGCTTCAATCGGTTATATTCACCATCAGCTGGCTTCTGGTGCGCATGTTTTTATGGCGCATGAAAGAAAAATATATCATCCGGGATTTTCATCCGCTGATTTTTTTCTACATACTCGGAGGGCTGTTTGCCGCATCGACGATGATTTTATCAATACGGATCATTTGCTGTAAATGGGTAAGCGGCTTTTTTCCTCCGACCAGCTCTCTGGCGACCATGTTTTCTTTCATGAGTTCCAGCCTGTTCACCCTCTTTGCCATGTGGTTCGACATGGAAGCCAACAAGGATTTGAAGTGCGGATCATTTCAGATCCGGCAAAAACCGGAGGAACGTGAAAGCAGGCCTGATGTCATTTCGCCGCAGCCGTAACAGAAGGTATCTGGCATCCTTTGAGATATTTCAGGAATTCGGATCCGGTTGACAGTATCACTGTACTTTGTTTTCCTAAGGTTTCGCCATATACCTCAAGAGACTTGGTAAACGAATAAAATTCAGGATCAACGCCATATGCCTGTGCATACAGTTTTGTGGCTTCGGCATCGGCCTTGCCCTTGACTTCCTGGGCGGTTCGGTATGCTTCTGAAGAGATACGCTTCAAATCCCTTTCCTTATCACCCAATATTCGTGCAGCTTCCCCCTGACCTTCAGATCGGTATTTCTCGGCAATTTGTTTACGCTCCGCAATCATTCGACCATAAACGGACTCCCTGACCTGTTCGACATAATTGATGCGCTTGATTTTGACATCCACCAGTTCAATGCCAAAGGGTGACAGCTTGGGCTGAGCCTGCTCCAGAATCGCTTGCGTAATTTTGTCTCTACCGGTAGTGATCTGCGGTATCGGCTCTTTTTTAATATCTTCCAGCCCGATTTCAAAAGTATCCAGCGCTCTGTTGGAACGCCTGACCGATTCGATAAGACGATAGGAAGTGATCAGGTTTCGGGTAGCCGGATCGATGATATCGTCCAGACGGCCCTGAGCACTGACAGTGTTATTGACCGTCTGGAAAAACTTGACGGGATCCACAATTTTCCAGCGGGCAAAAACGTCCACCCACAGATAAGTCTTGTCCAACGTCGGAATCTGCCCGGGATCTCCATCCCATTGAAGGAGATTTTTAGGAAAATATGTGGCATCCTGGATCAGGGGAATCTTGAAATACAATCCCGGCGACTGTTTAGGCGCACCCACTACGCGACCGAATTGGGTAATGACGACCTGTTCAGTTTCATCAACGACATAGGCCGACGAGTACAGCAGAAAAATGGCAACGATGCCTATCACAAGTGACACGACTTTATAATTCATTTCGAAGCTCCAGCGTTTTTCCCGATATTCAGAAAAGGAAGAACATTATTCAGGTCTGAATCAACTACATATTTTTCGCCGATTTTTGGAAAAATACCCGAGACCATTTCAAGATAAAGGCGACGTCTGGTAACGTCCTTCGCTTTTTCATATTCATTGCACAGAGCGGTAAATCGGCTGGCATCTCCCTTGGCTCGGTTGATGCGGTCAATCGCGTAGCCTTCCGCTGTCTTAATCGTCCGGTCCGCTTCCCCGCGTGCGGCCGGAATAGCCTTGTTGTATTCTTCTTTGGCTTGATAAATCAGCTTTTCTTTTTCCTGAACCGCCTGATTGACTTCATTGAACGATGCCTGAACGGGCTCCGGAACGTTGGTCTTCTTCATCTCGATCGTAACGATACTCAGGCCGGACTCCGCATTATCCAGTTCTTTCTGAAGAATGTTTTTAGCTTCTACAGCTATTTCCTCCCGCTTGCTGATGACCTCATTGACGCTGCGATCGCCGACAACCAGAATCATGGCCGCCTCGGACATGTCTGTAAGCAGCCGTCGGACATCCTTGACCTTGAACAGGTAGTCATAAGGGTCCTTGATGCGGTATTGAACGATCCACGGCGCCAGCACAACATTCAGATCTCCGGTAAGCATCATCGCGACATTGGCGTCTTCATTGGTGGAGGAAGAAAAACGCTTGCTATCGGTCTCGCGGGTGGTACTGAATCCGAACTCTTCCTTATAAACACGCCGGACCTTGACCTTGGTGACTTTTTCAATTCCGACAGGCAATTTAAAATTCAGCCCCGGCTGGGTGGTACGCACATATTTACCGAAACGTTGAACCACTCCCACTTCATCCACCCCGACAGTATAGACAGTGGACGTTCCCAAAAGCACCAACAGGAGTATTATCACCAAAACAGGGCCGCCTGGAAGCTTGACCGACTTCAGTTTACTGGTCAGCTCATCCAGTTGCGGCAGACCGGAACCGCTCCTGCCCTGCTGCTGCTCTTTCAGTTTTTCCCAATCCCAGCTCATAACGAATTCCCAACTGTTAAAAAACGTTTATTAAATTGACGGCTTCATAAAAAATCCACATGACGGCGTCTGCACCGCAACAGCACAGGAACATCATGGAGTTTTTTTCATGCGATCCAATTGCATCCACCCATCGGCGGCAGCTGCCTGCTGTTCATGCCCGGCGGCCTTCATCCGGGATTTTTCCATGTATTGATACGCGGTTTTAAAATCGCCCAGCCGGCCATAAGCAAGCCCTAACCCCATATAGGCGGGAGAATATTCGGAGTTCAGATCAATAGCCCGGTTGAATTCAAGCATTGCCGTATCTATCTTATTCATATTCAGAAACTGCATACCATTTTGTACGTGGCGGGAAGGCGTGTCCAGCACAATTTTTTGATAGAGGCTTACAGAACCGCACGCTGATACCAGCATCAGGGCAAAAACAAGACATACGGATTGTCTGGCAATCGAACAATATTTCCCGGATGCCGTTACTGTAATTACATGATAATCGCGCATGACCGTCAAATTTGTATCACATGGATAGTGGCTTTGTAAATTGCCTTATGAAAAGTATGACGCCTGTACCGACACTGCCATCTTATAGTGTAAGGACAGGGGGATGTCAATATCTCTAAACACGACTGCCACTCCATCTGAGCTTGGCTTTCACAATATCGAAATACCGCTGCTCCGGAATTTTGATCATCTGGACGGGATATTGGCTTTTCTGGATTATCAGCGTGTCCGTATCATGCAGTTCCATACATGACTGACCATCGAATGTCACCAGAATGTCGGAAGATTTCTTTTCAAGGGCAATACGGATCTCTACAGAATCCGGTATGATCAGCGGACGAATGGTCAAGGTAAACGGACAGATCGGTGTCAGGATAATGCCGGGAACGGCGGGATGCACGATGGGGCCACCGGCAGCCAGACAATAGGCGGTGGACCCGGTAGGCGTGGCAATAATCAGGCCATCAGCCCGATAGGTTGTCAGATAATGATTGTCCAGAAATGTTGTGATGTTGGCCAGACGGGCCAATGCTTTTTTGTTGACGACGACATCATTTAAAACCGTTTCGGAAAAAACAGCCCGTTCCCCGCGGACAACACTGGCAACCAGCCTCATCCGCTGCTGGGTCTTTATCTCGTTGTGGATAATAGCATTGACTGCAACGAAGAGGTTGTCTTCAGATGTCTCCGCCAGAAAGCCGACTTCTCCGAATTTGATACCCAGAATCGGTATGGGGATATTGCCAATCCATCGCACCGCGCTCAAGAAAGTACCATCACCTCCCAGGACCAGCACGCAGAACAAGTCATCTGGCGCATGGGATGTTTCCGGATCACCAGCCGACGGCGTCTGAGACATATTTTCTTTTCGAAGAACATGTATCTGCTGAGACATCAGCCAGTTTTCAAGTTCATTGGCTTTCTGGATGGCGCGTGGATCATTTTTCACAACCAGTCCGATGCGTTTCATCATGATCGATGCCCCCGTAAAAAGCACTTGCCGTTATTACCCCTCATCACAAAGCCATATCTTTGATATGGCAACTCTGGCGTTTTTAATGATTTTCGGAATAAAAAGCAAATTCTTTTGTCTTGACTCGTTTATATGGATTTGATTATAGAACAACAGCTTTTCCGGATAATTTTAAGGGTATCGGAGAGTTGGCACGAGACGCATTCTCTGCCGCACCGGTTCCGACATAAAATTTATCCGGAAGTCCGGCAGGCTCTATGCTTGTATTCACACAAACATTTAATGGGGAGGATGCGGGTATGAAAAAATTTCACCTGAAGGGATTGAGCGTTGTCGCTGCGGTGTGTACATGGATTACCCTGAGTATCTCAGGAACCGGCCTGGCTGCGGATACGATAAAGCTGGGAGTCGCAGGAGCCCACAGCGGAGATTTGGCTTCTTACGGCCTGCCAATTCTTAAGGCAGCCAAACTAGTAGTGGAAGATGTCAACGCCAAAGGCGGTATTTTGGGAAAGCAGGTTGAAATAATTGCTGAAGACGATATGTGCAAACCCGAAATCGCGACCAATACGGCTACCAAACTGGTAAGTGATGGCGTAACTGTGGTGCTGGGTCATGTATGCAGCGGCGCCACCAAGGCTGCACTGGACATCTATAAGGACGCCAAAATTGTCACCATGTCTGCATCCGCGACAAGCCCGGATCTGACGCAGAGTGGTAAATATCCAAATTTTTTCAGGACGATAGCATCTGATGATGCTCAAGCAAAGCTTGAGGTCGATTTCGCGCTGAACACGCTGAAACTCAAAAAAATCGCTGTCCTTCATGATAAAGGCGACTATGGGAAAGGGCTTGCCGAATATGCCAAGGGCTTCATCGAAAAATCCGGAAAAGGTGAAGTGGTGTTCTTTGAAGGCATCACCCCCGGAGCCGTCGATTATTCGGCTGTTGTCAACAAACTGAAAAGATCCGGAGCGCAGGCCATCATTTTTGGCGGATACCATCCCGAAGCGTCCAAGCTTGTTGCCCAGATGCGCAAAGACAAGATGAAAACAATATTCATTTCAGATGACGGCGTCAAGATTGACACCTTTATCAAACTCGCCGGCAAATACGCCGAAGGCGTTTATGCTACGGGCCCCAAAGACACCAGCACCAATCCGATGGACAAGGCCGTGCGGGAAGCTTATAAAAAAGCTTACGGTGAAGATGTCGGCGTTTTTTCCATCAACGGATACGCTGCTGCTCAGGCATTGCTAAACGCCATTCAGAAAGCCGGTTCCACCAATTATGACGCTATCGTCAAGGCGCTCCGAACAGATTACGTAGAAACACCTCTGGGAAAAATCAAATTTGATGATCGCGGAGATGCTGTCGGCGTGGGTTTTTCTATGTATGAAGTCAAAAATGGCAAGTATGTCGAACTGAAATAACATTGACGGCTTCGTAAACGGGCATGGCTTTGGGTGATATCGAATGGGAGTAACTTTGGCATAATGGAATATTTCCTCGAACTTTTCATGGGCGGACTTACCCGCGGCAGTATCTATGCGCTCATTGCCCTGGGGTACACCATGGTATATGGAATTATCGAACTGATTAATTTCGCTCATGGTGAAATATACATGATCGGTGCATTTACGGCGCTGATCACGGCCAGTGTCCTGGCAGTGATGGGGGTACACCAGTTTGCCATTATGGCCATCGCCATGCTGGCGGCCATTGTGTATTCATCGGCATACGGATTCACCGTTGAAAAAATTGCCTACAAACCCCTGCGCCATGCACCGCGACTTTCGCCGCTGATCAGCGCCATCGGTATGTCTATATTCCTTCAAAATTATGTACTGCTTGCCCAGACATCGGATTTTCTGCCGTTTCCCAGCCTGATACCGGACTTCAAGTTTCTGGAACCTTATTCAAATTACTTGCGTCCCACAGAACTTGTTATTCTGCTAACCACCGCAGTGGTTATGGTTTTTCTGACACTGCTGATCAAATTCACCAAAATCGGCAAGGCCATGCGTGCAACCGCTCAGGATCGCACTATGGCCATGCTGCTTGGCGTGAATGTCAACCGGGTGATTTCCACTACGTTTGTGATCGGTTCCGCACTGGCCGCAATAGGTGGAGTGCTGATTGCGTCGCATATCGGCCAGATCAATTTCTTTATAGGGTTCATTGCCGGAATCAAAGCTTTTACGGCCGCCGTGCTGGGTGGCATCGGCAGCATTCCAGGCGCAGTCCTCGGAAGTTTTATCCTGGGATTGACAGAAAGCTTTGCCACCGGATATGTGTCCAGCGATTATGAAGACGTGTTTGCGTTTGCACTTCTGGTGCTGATCCTGATATTCAGACCCGGCGGTCTTCTGGGAAAATCCACCACGCAAAAGGTGTAGCATTTTAAACCCGTTGCGTTTTCCTCTGGCAGTCGAGGTGACCTCAACGCATTAAACGGCATGTGAAAGCGTATGATGACTTTTACTGAAATCAAAAAATCATTCCTGACGTCACTGTGGTTCATGTTTCTGACATTTCCGATCATGGTGATCCGGGTCAATACCATCGAAAAGCAGGTGATCTGGCGATGGGAGAACATGTGGTATGTGGGCATCGGCAGTTTTTTGCTGTCTTTTGTGTGGCGTTATTTTCTCCGACGCAAGGAAAGAGGAAACAATCACGCCAATGAACACATCGCAAATATGTCGTCCTCAATACAGCGCATATTTTCACGCCGTCGTTATAAAATTCCCGCCATGGTCGCCGCTGCCATGACAGTTGCCGTTTTTCCCTTTGTCATGAATTCCTATCAAACCAACATCATGATTACGGCGCTCATGTATGTCATGCTTGGACTTGGCCTGAATATCGTCGTGGGGCTTGCAGGGCTTCTGGACCTGGGATATGTCGCTTTTTATGCGGTAGGCGCCTACACATATGGATTACTGAACCACCATTTTGGAATCGGTTTCTGGACGGTTCTGCCGCTGGGCGGCGCTTTGGGCGCGCTATTCGGCGTATTGTTAGGTTTTCCGGTGCTGCGTCTTCGAGGAGATTATCTGGCTATCGTTACATTGGGTTTTGGTGAAATTATCCGGCTGATTCTTGAAAACTGGAACGAATTTTCATATGGCCCCAGCGGTATCGCTCATATATCCAAGCCCTCCCTGTTTGGAATCAAACTATCGTTTTCCGGTGAAATCACCTACATGTATTTTTTGATGATAGGCATGGTCTGCTTCACCATTTTCGTCGTCAACCGCCTTCAGAACTCCCGAATTGGCCGGGCCTGGATCGCTTTAAGGGAAGATGAAGTAGCATGTCAGGCCATGGGAATTGATAAAACCCGGACGAAATTGACGGCATTTGCACTGGGCGCTACATGGGCAGGCATGGCAGGAGTTATTTTCGCCGCCAAAACCACGTTTATCAACCCCGCCAGTTTTACCTTTATGGAATCCGCCATGATATTATCCATCGTTGTTCTGGGAGGCATGGGGTCTATTCCGGGAGTTATCATCGCTGCTTTGTTTTTGATTTTACTTCCTGAATATCTCAGAGCGTTTTCCGATTACAGGATGCTGCTGTTCGGAGCCATCATGGTGATTATGATGGTCTTTCGTCCGCAGGGGATCATCGCCACTGTCCGCCGGAACTATAACTTTAAAAAGGCGGAAAACTGAATGGCAGATCCCCTACTGAATGTACAAAACCTGACCATGGATTTCGGCGGTCTCAGGGCGCTGGATCATGTGAACATCGATATCCAGCAAAACGAGATCATTGCATTAATCGGTCCTAACGGCGCTGGAAAGACCACTTTTTTTAATTGCATCACCGGTATTTATACACCTACAGGCGGCGATATCCTTATCACCGCACCGCTACGCTCCGGTGCTGCCTCTAAAACCGAGCGTATCAACGGCCTCAAGCCAAATCAGGTAACGGAAAAAGGAATGGCCCGCACGTTTCAGAATATCCGTCTGTTTCCTAATATGACGGTATTGGAAAATGTCATGATCGGCAGACATTGCCGCACCCGTTCGGGTATTCTCGGCGCCGTGCTTCGCAACCACACCATGGTGAGAGAGGAACAGGCGGTTGTGGATGCCAGCTATCAAATTCTTGAAAAAATCGGGCTTTCCAGATTTGTCAATGATCTGGCCAAAAATCTGCCATACGGCGCCCAGCGACGGCTTGAAATCGCCAGAGCCCTGGCAACAGAACCGTTTTTACTGCTTCTGGATGAACCCGCCGCGGGGATGAATCCCCACGAAACACTCGAACTGGATACATTGATCACCCGAATACGCAACGAAGAAAAGGTTTCGATTTTATTGATCGAACACGACATGAAACTGGTAATGAGCCTGTCGGATCGCATCTTTGTCATGGATTACGGGAAGAAAATCGCTCAAGGAACTCCGGAAGAAATCCGAAACAATCCAATGGTGATTAAGGCATATCTGGGGGAAGAATGCGATGTTGAAAGTTAACGGCCTTTCAACCTATTACGGAAATATTCAGGCGCTGAAAGGCATCAGCATGGAAGTCGCCGAAGGCGAAATCATCACCCTGATCGGCGCCAATGGGGCAGGAAAAACCACGACCCTCATGTCGATATCCGGCATTGTTTCCTCGCGACAAGGTGAAATTTTTTTTCTAGATAAACCCATTCATGCCATGAGCCCGGATAAAATTGTATCACTGGGAATCAGCCAGGTTCCGGAAGGCCGGCGTATTTTCCCTTATCTCACTGTTGCGGAAAACCTGGATATGGGTGCATATCTGCGTTCCGACACAGAAAATATCAAAAAAGACATGGCTTACATATGGGATTTATTTCCGATTCTTTCCCAAAGACGGCATCAGGCGGGCGGCACGCTGAGCGGCGGTGAGCAGCAGATGCTGGCCATATCCAGAGCGCTTATGGCAAGACCCAGGTTGTTGCTGCTTGATGAACCTTCGTTGGGGCTTGCCCCGTTAGTTGTTAAACAGATATTTGAGATAATTAAGAAAATAAATACTGAAAACAACACGACCATTTTTCTGGTCGAGCAAAACGCCAATATGGCATTAAAAATCGCCCACAGGGGCTATGTCATGGAAAACGGCGTTATTACCATGTCAGATTCTTCCCGCAATCTGCTGTGCAATGAGGCCGTGAAGAAAGCATATCTGGGGCTCTGATGGAAAATTCACCCTTGGACAGCACCTCTGAAATGGATGCTGCATATCAGCGGACGCTGTGGCTTCGCCGAGAACTCCACCGCCACAATCACCTGTATCATGTTTTAGACAATCCGGAAATTTCGGATGCTGAATATGACCGGATGATGCAGGAGCTCCTGTCCCTTGAAAATACATATCCGCAATTTCAGAGCGCGGACTCTCCCACAGCCCGGGTGGGATCATCCATGCTGGACGCCTTTGAATCAACGCAGCATTCCCTTCCGATGCTCAGTCTTGATAATGCGTTTTCTGAGCAGGACATTATCGAATTTGACTCTCGCGTTAAAAAATATCTTCAGATACAAAGTGATATCGTATATACGGCGGAACCCAAACTGGATGGTCTCGCTGTTGAGCTGGTATATGAAGAGGGTAAACTGACGATGGCCTCTACCCGTGGCGATGGTCTAACCGGGGAGGTGATTACCGCCAACATCCGGACAATCCGATCGGTTCCCCTCCTGCTTCACGCAGATGCTGCGCCTGCGCGGCTGGAGGTTCGCGGTGAAGTGTTTATTGAGAAAAAGGGCTTCCAGAGACTCAACCACATGCGGATGATGGAAAATCAGCCGCTTTTTGCAAACCCCCGTAATGCCGCCGCCGGCTCCCTGCGCCAGCTCGATGCATCGGTTACAGCCTCTCGTCCGTTGGTCATGAATATTTATGGTGTCGGATACCTGTCTGAATTTATCACGCATTCACATTGGGATATGCTTTGTCGGCTGAAATCCATGGGATTCAAAATCAATCCCCTGATTCGGCCTCACCTTAACCTCCATCAGGTGCTGGATTTTTACAGAGAACTGGGTGAAAATCGGTCCCAGCTTCCCTATGAAATCGACGGAATGGTCATCAAGGTGGACGACTTGCGGCTTCAAGAATCTCTGGGAATCAAATCTCGGAGTCCTCGCTGGGCGATTGCCTGGAAGTTTCCGGCCATTCAGGCCACAACCCGCGTCATATCCATCGATGTTCAGGTGGGGCGTACCGGCGTTCTGACGCCTGTCGCCATTCTGGAGCCGGTATCTGTCGGAGGCGTAACGGTCAGCAGGGCTACACTTCACAATGAAGAGGAGGTTGAACGCAAAGATATCCGCATCAGTGATACGGTTTTTGTGGAAAGGGCCGGAGATGTCATCCCGAAAGTTGTCAAGGTCGTGACTGAAAAACGCACTGGAAATGAAATACCATTTCAAATGCCCACAACGTGTCCTGCCTGTGGTTCATTGGTCAACCGTTTAAGGCTGGAAGCATCCGATGTTTCCGAAGTTGCGGTCAGATGCGTCAATACCCGATGTCCTGCACAGCTCAAGGAAAATATTCGGCATTTTGCATCCAAAACCGCGTTTGACATTGACGGACTCGGAAGCAGGCTGGCGGACCAACTGGTCGAGTCAGGACTTTTAAAATCATATGCGGATATTTTCCAGCTTACCGCAGAGCAGTTGGAACAACTGGATCGGATGGGCAAGAAATCTGCGAAGAACCTGGTCGCCGCCATTTCAAAGTGTCGCCAAATACCATTTAACCGCTTCCTGTATGGGCTTGGAATTCGTCATGTGGGTGAAAACACAGCGGACATTCTCGCCAGAAAATGGGGAAACCTGGATACGCTCATGAATCAGCCCGTGGAGGCACTTGCAGACATAGCGGGAATCGGCCCTGTCATTGCAGAAAGCATTTACAGTTTTTTCCAGAATTCGGGAAATCGGGATGTTGTTCAGCGGATGCTCGAAGATGGCGTGCAGATTCTATCCATGCCTCTTTCTGAAACCGAAACCGGAAATATATTCAACGGAAAATCACTGGTACTTACCGGAACCCTGCACCATTTTACCCGTACTCAGGCCAAAAAGTTGATCGAATCCGCCGGTGGAAAGGTTTCCGGATCGATCAGCCGAAGTACGGCATATCTGGTTGCTGGAGATGCTCCGGGTTCAAAACTGGAAGCGGCCCGCAAACTTGGAATTGATATCATTGATGAATCCAGACTGCTGGAGTTGATTGGAGTTTCCGCTCCTGACGACAGCAGCACTCTGCAATAAGGATTTTTTATGCTGACACAACAGGTCAGAGCCCGAGTCGTTATCCGTGGAAAGGTTCAAGGAGTGTTTTTCAGGGCGGAAACACAGCATGAAGCGCTGCGCTGCGGGATTTATGGATGGGTCAAAAATCGCAGGGACGGAACGGTTGAAGCGGTATTCGAAGGCGATGAAACAGCCGTCAACACCATGCTCACATGGTGCTGGAAAGGCTCGCCACATTCAAGAGTGGAACAGGTGGATATCCAATGGGAACCCTGTACCGGAGAATTCAGACGCTTCGATATTCTATATTGAGTTGGAAAACATTTTCATTTGCTGCGGGCGCGCGCTGAGGGGGTGCAGGAAATATTTACGTAGAAGACCCGCAGCAAATGTTACAGTGTCATACGCCTTCTTTAAGCTTTTTGCCGGGGCGGAATTTAATAATACTGCTGGCCTTGATCTTGATGGCCTCTCCGGTACGGGGGTTTCTGCCTTTTCTGGCTTTACGTTTGGTTTTCAAAAATGTTCCGAACCCTACCAGCGTCACTTTCCCATCTTTTTTCTTGAGTGCTTTACCAATACCGTCCATGAAGGAATTTAATGCGGCCGTTGCCGCTACTTTGGTAATACCGGCATCCTGAACCATTTTATCCACCAATTCTGTCTTTGTCATCACATGCCCCTTTGTTCATAATGTTATGTGCACCTAAACTCCTAACCCCGACATTTCTGAAAAAATACAGAACACTGCATGAGATGTCAACAGTAAATCAACATTTATCAAGAGGTTGTGCTGTTCCCCCGCCTTCAGATTTGACGGCTTCGTAAAAAGTCGTCGGTTTTTCAGGCTCAAAATCTTTTATTCGGCAGAACTGTCATTTGGTTTTGACAACATCGCCTATCTGGAATTTCTCTCCGGAAACAGCAACGGCTTTCGATTGATCTGCAGTCACATCCGTAATTCTGATGCTGCCGATCTTTTTTCCTGGAAGCTGAAAAGTCTGCCGTTCTGCGCCCTGAATGGTCTGCCCCTGCCCAAAAACCTGAAGCACCCTGCCGGTTTTGAGCCCGGAATTGCTTCCAGCCGAAATGGTGATAGAATCTTCAGAAATGCCAGTGATATATCCCTTCCATGGTTGCCGGATAACCGTATCACATACGGCATCCGCCAGATTCTGAAGAATTTCCGACACTGCATTTTCGATTTCGGGAACAGAGCTGATATCTCCCTTGCGAATTGCTTCCGCCTGCTCATCGCTCAAACGGAATTCACGGGTATAGGTCTCATCCAGAGACTTTGCGCCGGTTTCAACATCATAAATTTCTGTAGATGCGCTGACCCAGGCTATTTCACGTTTTTTCCGGAACCAGAAAAATCCCCTGTCCTGAAGATTGATAGCAATGGGATAAAAGCGGCTGCAGACAATAGCGGACAATCCCAATTCTTTTCCGATTTTAATCAATGTCGGTGTGTCGGTGATGCCTGTTATTTTTTTGGGAAGATGCTGCAGCATATCAGGAAATCCAGGATCGCCGCGCTGCACCATATGAAGTTCAGGACAGGCTGCCGCCAAAACCTCCGGATAGCGTTTGTCTATCGAGCCCCCCATATCCTGCTTTGCCGTTATCACCTGGTTATCCAGAGGAATCACACCAATCCACTTTGTCAGATCGGTATCCGGCGCCTTGAAATTCCGGATCATTTTATCCGTGGAGCGAATCATTTTGTCCGTAGACTGAGTCAGGCTCCTGTAAGCGCTGCATCCGTACAAACACCCGATTGCACCCCACAAACCGATTGCAAACACGGCAAGCCGCCACATTCGGTAAAATGATTTTTGAATCATCATATGGCTCTCTCATAAACGGCTGTCACACGGGTTGTAATACCGCCCCGGGCTGTAAAATCTCCGGTAACGGACATCTGTTTAGGTTTCAATACCTGCACCAGATCATCGAGTATCCGGTTGACGATATGTTCATAGAAAATACCGACATTCCGATACTGAAGCAGATAATATTTCAATGACTTCAGTTCGATAATTTTAATGTCCGGATGATAGATGATGGTGATACAACCGATATCCGGCAAACCGGTCATGGGACATAGCGATGTATATTCCGGCTGGGATATGGTGATTTCGATATCACGACGATTGCAATACTGGTAATCGATCGGCTCCAGAACATCTGTCGTAATGGTATCTGGAGACGCCGGCGTATATGCAGGCTTCATACTTGAGAATTTGGACATAGAGCAAGTTTCCTTGAATTTCTTTTGGATTGGTTCGGAACATCACATATTGGCGTCAATGTAAAGCCATCAGATTTTTTAAACAACCACAATCTTATGATTTTATACGCATATCAAATATCAAAATCAATATTTATATTCGGGCCGTCTCTTGTCGCGTAAAATCAGGAATGCGACAGCCGGATATTTTTAAAAGTTTTTTTAACTGATGAATTAATTATGTTGACATCCCCGAATAAAGCATTTAATATGGCCTAAATCAGTAAAGATATTGCAAAGCACTGCATATCGGTTCGAGCATAAGGATTGTTCCATGTTGTCACAGTGACGACCTGAAGTCTGGGACCTTGATGATATTTTATGAAAGGAGGAAAGCACTATGGCAAATGGAATAGTTAAGTGGTTCAATGATAGCAAAGGTTTTGGTTTTATTGAACAAGAAAATGGCAAGGATGTGTTTGTTCATCATTCCGCCATCAACGCAACCGGTTTCAAATCACTTTCTGAAGGCGACCGCGTTACATTTGATGTGGTTCAAGGTCCCAAAGGGCCTGCAGCCGCCAATGTAACTCGTCAGTAAACATCCGTTAGGCGTTTTTACGCTTATCATTAAAGGCATTCATATTTTTTATGAATGCCTTTTTTATTGGATTGCAACCCCCTCATGATGTCCGGAATCTACAGAACGGCGCTTGGCGGCATCCCTTTCGTCATTACGACGGACAGGCAGATACCCGTCACACCTCCAATGATTGCCACAAGGGGGATATATCATTCAAAGACATCGCAATAACCCTCGGCCTGCCTTATATCAGAAACAAGCCGCCATGCAATCTGATGCTCCGAAAGTTGCGGCCATGCCTCAACCGTGATATGGGTGCTGCATAATTGCTCGGATAGGTAACGGATGTTTTCATTTTTCAATCCTCTCATGACAGAAATACGCCGTGGATGAACCCCAAGCCATATCCGATCGCCACATTCATGGTGGCGTTTTAGTGTTTCCAGAGCTTTGTCACGATATATTTCCGCCATCACAAGATGTCCAAACGCCGGATGCAGCGGTCCTGCCAGAATCATCGCGGCGCTGCCCATATCTGTTGAAACCTGAAGCCCCATCCGAATGACAGATATTCGGGCTTCATGAAAGATCAGGTAAAGCTGTTTAACAAGGGAGACACTTTCCGAAAGCGGCATCGGCGTATATCTGCCGGCACGGTACCATCGCGCCAAAAGGCTGTGGTCAAGAACCACTGTCGGATAAATACGGACAAAGTCCGGATGCAGATCGGCAATACGAAGCCCCGAAGAAATATCGACACCGGTATCACTTCCAGGAAGCCCTGTCATCATTTGCATCCCGACGGTGTAACCGCTGTCTTGCACCAGATGCACCGCCTGAATCGTATCCAGAACCGTGTGCCCCCTCTGGCACAATTCCAGAACCGTATCGTTCATGGATTGCGCGCCTATCTCTATAGTGCTTACAGGAAATCCTGCAAGCAGTTCAAGGTGCGAGGGTGTAATGGTGTCTGGCCGGGTGGAAAACCGGATGCTGTCCACGCTGCCGTCCAGCACAAATTGCCGGGCGATCGACAGGAAACGGATAATTTCCGGAAGCTCTATTCCCAAAAAATTGCCGCCGAAAAAAGCAATCTGGACTGAGCTGCGGCCCGGTGTCCGATACTTCAGCCAGGCGTGGATGAACGATATGATTTCCAAATTAGATGGCAGGGAATCTGTTGCATGTGTAATAACTTTCTGATTGCAGAATACACACTGATGCGGACAGCCGGCGTGCGGCAGAAACACCGGGATGATGAACGGACGAGAGGGGGAACTACTCGACAGCATGCTGCATGAAGATATCGTATGCCTTTCTGGCCGCATCCTGTTCTGCATTTTTTTTGCTTTTTCCAAAACCCTGAGCATGAATGTCGCCGCACGTTAACTGAATAATAAATGCTTTATCGTGGTCGGGCCCTGTTTCACCCATAACGACATACTGCGGCAGGGGATAGCGGGTACTCTGAATGAGTTCCTGAAATTTGCTTTTATAATCCTGGATATCTGCAGATGGTGAATTTACATCAATCAGCGGCATCATGTAGCGTGAGACAAGCTGAAATACGCCGGCATATCCTCCGTCCAGATAAACAGCCGCCATCAGGGCTTCGAAGGTATTGGCCAGAATAGACGGTTTGGCGCGCCCATGCGTCAGACTTTCTCCTTTACCCAGTTGAATGTAGGCTCCAAGATCGATCAATCTGGCGATGTTGGACAATTGCAGCTCATTCACCAGATACGCCCTCATGCGGGATAAATGCCCTTCATTAAAATCCGGGTAATGCATCATCAGCAAATGCCCGGTGATCAGATTCACGACAGCATCTCCTAAAAATTCAAGACGTTCGTTATCCGCCAGCCCTTTCCCCGGATGCTCATTGACAAAAGAGCTGTGACGCAGAGCTTCTTCCAACAGCGTTTTATCATTAAACGTATAATTCAGCTTTTTTTCAAGATCGGACAGTGCAGAACGCGGCATAATTCCACTCAGCGCATCTTTTGATGGCGTTCGACAAGACGTTCATACACGGCATATGGAACTTTGAAATTGCCCTTGCCGCATCCCATCTGGATTCCCGGTTTGACAGCACCATGAAAATCCGTTCCACCGGTGATAATGAGATCGTGCTTCTGCGCCAGCGAAGAACAATACGCCGTGTATTCGGGAGAATGTTCCGGATAATATGCCTCGATACCTTGAAGCCCCATCTCTTTCAGCGTCACAATCAATGATTCCAGTCTGTCATTGTCAGATATCTTCAGCAGAAATGGATGCGCCAGAACCGCCAGCCCACCCGCCTCTGAAATAATTTGAATGGCCTGATCACAAGCCAGACGATACTTTTCGACATACGCCGGTTTCTGAAACCCCAGATACAGATCAAAAGCTTCATTGATGGATTTCACCAGACCTTTTTGAAGCATCAAACGAGCGATATGAGGTCTGCCTATCTGAGCGCCACCGGATATTTGGGACACCTCCTCTATGGAAACATCAATTCCCAAAGCATTCAGGCGGTCAATAATATGGGGATTGCGATTTTTTCGGGCCGACTGAAGGGTTTCCAGAGAAGCGTTTAATGCAGAATCGTCCAGCCGGATACCATATCCGAGAATATGCAGGCTTCCGGATATCCCCGACGAAAACGGCGTTGTGACACTGACTTCAATGCCCGTCAGAAAACCTATCGGTGTTGACGTTATGGCGCCGCATATTTCCCGGGAGCCTTTCAGAGTGTCATGATCTGTAATGGCAATGGCCGCAAGACGTGACTTCAGGGCCAGTCGAAGAATTTCATCCGGTGAAAGCGTGCCATCCGAAGCTGTTGAATGGATATGCAGGTCAATGCCTGGCAGGTTACAGTCCAAGGGCCTTTTCCAGAGTTTCCTCTTTCATTTTACAATCAATACAATGCGTTGTAACAGGTCTTGCTTTCAGCCTCTCAAACGATATTTCTTCACCGCAGGACTCACAGATACCAAACGTACCATTTTCAATTCTTGCTAATGCTTTCTTAACCTTGACAATAAGCTTGCTTTCCCGATCACGAATCCGTAGCATAAAATTTCGGTCGGATTCCAGAGAAGCCCGATCTGTGGGGTCCGGAAAATTCTCTTTGGGATCGGTCATTCCAGTTACAGTTTCGTCAGCCTGACTGAGTAATTCTTCCAGTAAACGATTCAACTGTTCTTTAAAGAAATCAATTTCTTTTTTTTTCATAATCGGGCCTATTGGTTTTGTCGTTGAACTGCATAACGCAAAATAAAAGAAAATCTTCTGATTCTGTAATCGCTAAAAATACCAAAAATGAAATTTATTGTAAAGGAGAAAAATTGGATATGGAAGGGCACCATCTCATTCTTGGAGACCTGCAGGATATAATTACCGGCGAAACGCTGCCGGATACCCTCGATGAACGATACCGGCAGAAGCTGATGAGAATCTTACTGGAAAATAAAGGATATGCTCGTTCCGATATTCAGTGCAGAAACAAGCTGAACGTGCAAGTCGGCGATAACGGTGCGATTGTGAACGTGGATATGGCTGTCCGCATCAACGATAAAATCTGCATGATCATAAAATTCGCCCCAGGCTCTCTGATTACCCGGCACCGGTCTGCCATTGCCACCTCTAGATTGCTGACATTGTACCAGATTCCGGTGGTGGTCGTAACCAACGGCGAAGATGCCGATATCCTTGACGGAAATACCGGCAATATCCTGAATAAAGGATTAAACGCCATTCCTTCCAAATCCGAACTCAGTGGACGCTTTCAGGAATACGCTTTTACACCTGTTTCTGAAAAACGGGCCGAAATCGAAAACCGCATCCTCTATGCCTATGAGGTGGATGACGCCTGCCCCTGTGACACCTCCGTTTGCCGGATGAAAGCATGAAGTGTCAGGCGGCAGGCATATATTGTGTTTACACACCATTTCTTGGGAAAGAATACGTTTTTATCCCGGCCGTCCGATCACCCGCCCGGCGGTTTTTTCAAGTGTCGTCACTAAATGAATCATTGATTTGAAGCGCTGATCCCGGGTCTGTCCATGGTAGAACCGGTAGTATATCTGCTGGGCGATAACCGCCAGACGAAACAGCCCGAACGCGTGATAAAACGTCATGTGATCGACAGACCGGCCGGAAATGCTTTCGTAATAAGCCACCATCTGCTTCCGGGTCAACGCGCCTTCGACATGCGTGGGAAGCGTTCGCAGGGCCATCATTTCCGGCGGATCGCTGCGTTCCACCCAATATCCCAGAGAGCTTCCCAAATCCATCAGCGGATCGCCGATCGTCGCCATTTCCCAGTCCAGGACACCGATGATTTTCAAGGGATCACGGCTGTCCAGAACGATGTTGTCGAACTTGAAATCGTTGTGAATCACGCCAGGATGAGGAGAATCCTCCGGCTGATTTTCCTGAAGCCATGCCATTACAGCCTCGAAATCCGGAGCATCCGGCGTTCTGGCTGCCCGATACCGGCTGCTCCAGCCATCGATCTGACGGCAGACATATCCCTGGGGTTTCCCGAAATTTTCAAGCCCGATCTTCCGGTAATCCAGCGCGTGCAGCGCATATTGGGTTTCGACAACCCTGTGAAATAAAGCTTCCACCTGGGATGGCGACAGGTGCAGGTCGTCGGGGATTTCCCGGCGCAGAATTATCCCGGGAATCCGCTCCATCACATAAAACGGGCAGCCCATTACCTCCGGATCTTCCGAATATGCCAGAGGTTCCGGACAATACGGATAGACCGGTTTCAGCGCATGCAATATCCGGTATTCTCGGTTCATATCATGAGCGGTCTTGGCTTTGGTGCCAAAAGGCGGCCTGCGCAGCACCATTTCCCGGTTCTTGAATGTCACCAGATAGGTCAGATTGGAGTGACCTCCAGGGAACTGCCTGAGAGTCATTTTTCCATCCAGCGAGGGAATGGTATCCCGAAGAAAGGATTCCACCCGCGCAATGTTCAGCTCTTCACCACTGCGAACTTCCGACGCCTGATCTGTAATTTCCATAACTCCCCCCGAACCATTCATTTATTTTATCGTTTTCCCAGCATATTTTTTCAGTATCTGCTTGGCGACGGAGAGTTTATGCACTTCATCCGCGCCGTCATAAATACGGCTGGCCCGTTCATGACGATATAAATAAGCGATGATGGTATCGTCGGTCATCCCCAGACCTCCATGAACCTGAAGCGCCCGGTCAATCACTTTCATCATGGTGTTGGCCACCACATACTTGATCATGGATATTTCGGTGCGCGCGGATTTGGCGCCGACCCTGTCGATTCTGTCCGCCGCATACAGCACCATGAGGCGCGCAGCCTGGATATCGGCGGCGCATTCGGCAATCCACGCCTGAACGATTTCTTTCTGGGACAGGGTTTGACCCGGGGCGATGGGTCTTGTCAGCGCACGGGAACACATCAGATCGAAGCAGCGGTTGCAGATGCCGATCCAGCGCATGCAGTGATGAATTCTGCCCGGCCCCAGGCGTTCCTGCGCAATGGCGAAAGCGCCGCCCTCAGGCCCCAGCAGATTGGACTGGGGAACGCGGCAGTTTTGATATAAAATTTCGCCATGTCCCCAATAATCTTCCCCCGCTTCTCCCATAACCGGAATATTGCGGACCTGGTTGAAACCCGGCGCATCCGTCGGCACGATAATCATACTGGCGCGCTGATAAGTCGGCGCTTCCGGATTGGTCACCGCCATGACAATCGCGAACGCAGCGCCATCAGACGACGATGAGTACCATTTCTGACCGTTGATGACATAGTCATCGCCGTCCTTGACGGCCGTCGTATCCATCATGATCGGGTTGGAGCCCGGCATTTCCACTTCGGTCATGGAAAAGCAGCTCCGGATAAGACCTTCGACCAGTGGCCGCAGCCACTTCTCTTTTTGTTCCGGCGTACCGAACATGTGCAGAATCTCGACATTACCGGCATCCGGCGCCTGACATCCAAAAACATAATGGCCGAGAATGGATCTTCCCAGACATTCGGAAACCAGGGCGTGTTCCTTCAGATTCAATCCCATCCCTCCGTATTCCACCGGATGATTCGGCGCCCATAATTCCATTTGTTTGACCATCCGCCGCTTCTTTTCAATTTCCGGCAGCAGTGCTTTAAACCCGCGGCTCAGCAGCGCCGGTTCCAGAGGAACGATTTCTTTTTCTATAAATTCATCGACCATCCGGGTGATGGTCTGCATTTTTTCCGATATCTCGAATTCCATAATTGCCTCCTGCGGTTGCATCCGGTTTGGGTGAAACAGTCCGATTCTCATTTCATGCAGGACAAGCGTATGCGATTGCACCGTAAGAGTCAAGAAAAAATAGAACGATCGTTCGTTTTTTATAAAAATCAGTTTGTCGTAAAACCTGCCTTGACCCTGCTTCCACCGCGTAATCAAGATCAGTGCTCCTTGCTCATATTCAGTAAACGCCGTGTTTCTTTCCTTTGATCGATTCAATATCGATACGAATCACTGTTGTACAGTTTAGATTCGCCTTAGGATATTCGAACTTTTTCTCGGAAAAGTGCTTAACAATCCTATCGAGCGCTTTGATTTTTTCTGCTTCGTCGACAACAAAAGCGGTTCTGCCAACTCCAATGACGGTGCGATGTTTCGCCTCAAAGTCGCATGCGATATCGTTTTCGATAATGCCGTGATCCAAACTAACCTCGAAGCAGACCTTATTGTTACGTTTCATGATTTCGATTTTCGTACCCGTTTGGGCCGAATGGAAATATATCGCCGTGCCGTCAAACGCATAAAAAACGGGAACGAGGAACGGCGTATCACCGTCGGCCAGCGCAATACGCATCAGATTGGCCGAATGCAGGATTGCATCAATCTCCGAACGGTTGGTAATCTCTCGATCTTTGCGCCGCATCGGGCCGTGTGGGTGTCCTTCCTTTGATTCCTGCATAAAAACTCCTTGTTGTTATCTGTTGGCTGATATTTCGGTTCTTAAACCCAATCCGTTTTCCATTGAAGTTCCGTAATCGTCGCAATCACAAGAAAGATTAGCTAAAATAGATCGGTCAAATTTGCTTTTCTTCGGCACCGGAAAACTTGCCTTTTTTGTCTCAATTTTTTTTAGTTTCTCAATATACTCTGGAGGTAGAACGTGAAATAAGGCACCTGAAACAATATAACTGAGATATTCCTCAGTGGGTTTTTTCGGCTTGCCTAACATATCTTTTTTGATAAGCAGCACAGGGTAATTGTTCCCTTCCGTATCTACCACATCCGTGGGATAAAGAAAATGCGAACCATTTCCATCCAAACGAACATCCTGCCAGGCATCAAGGCGGTCTGCATCAGAAAAAGACAATTTATAAATCACACCCCAGAGATCTTCTCCGGGTTCACGAATCAGACTTTCTTCACCGCCATCCCATGTTTTTGAATATCCGAAAAATGCAATTTTATAATTACTCAACCGCGCTATTGCAAAGACTTCAGGGTTAAGACAACGGGAAGTAATCTGTTCGTTATTCATGTTGGAACCATACACAAAATATAATTGATATGATCTACTATAGAAATCTCTCATACATTACCTTTGATGGCCTCGTAAAAAGTCGATTTTTAGACGGCTTCTGTTGTACACCAACATTCTTTTTGGGTTCCCCCTGGGGCCTTACCAGACATTAAGAATCCACTCTTTGTTTTTCTTGTATTCCATATCGGTGAAAATGGTGTTCACCATCTGTTCAGCAAGCCACATTGCCCCCGCATAACCAACAACCGGATGGCGGTACAGTCCTGCACGATCATAGGTTGGAAAGCCCACCCGGACCATGGGAATGTTATTGTCAATGGCGGAAAACCGGCCCTTGGAATGACCCAGGATGAGATCAAGTTCGAGTCCATCGTTTTTAATCCGGTTTTCCAGCTCCCAAAGATCAGCGTTTGTGATGATCTCCATCGGAAAATCGACATTTTCCTGAAACGCCTTGATCCGGAGATCATTCTGGTAATTCGTGTTATCATCGCCGAGGAGCAAAAGCACAGGTCTCATCTCGAGATCGAGACAAAATTCCGCGATACCGATGGCCAGATCGGGATTGCCGTAGATTGCCACCTTTTTATCGGCCAGAAACATATGGGTGATATCGGTCAACGCATCGATAGCGATGCCTCGCTCCCGCACCAGAGATTCGGGAATCGGTCTTCCAGTCAACGTTTTCAGGTTCTGGAGAAAGGTATCCGTATTGCGGATGCCGATTGGAGTGGGTCCGACGATTGCCGGTACGCCGAATTCCTTTTCAAGATACAAGGCGGCCTTACCTCCCTCATACCTGTTCAGGGCAATTGTACCAATGGCATTGGCTGTCCCGGACAAATCTTCGATCGTCGTATCGCCGTGGGAGACAAAGTTTCCGTAAGGCATCAGGGGTGAATCGAAGTTTTCTATTTCAAAAAGGACCGTCGCGTCAATCTGCATCTCCGCCAGCAGATGTTTGAGGGCGGTCACATCCCCTGGATTAACCCAACCGGTAATCAGGTTCAATTTCTTGTCGGGCTCGGTCTTTTTTGCAAAATAGGTGACAAAATCCCGCACAGCGATATCGTAGCCGCTCACCATGCTGCCGACAAAGCTCGGTGTATGAATCGGAATGAGATGGACTTCCCGACCGGCGTATTTTTCCTTTAAAAGCCCGGCATTGAGTTTGGTGACCACCCCGTCGATATCGTCACCGATGATTTCCGTAGAGCAGGTCGAGATGATCGGGATGACTTTTATATGCGGATATCGCATCAACAGCACGTCAACCGCTTCCTCAACGCGGCTGCAAGCGCCGAATACCGCACCATCCTCGTGGACGGAAGATGACGCAATTTCAAAGCTTTCCTTGAAATGCTGCGAAATCAGCAAACGAACGAACATGACGCATCCCTGTCCGCCATGAACAATCCCGACGCAATTCTTAACGCCTATACTGACGAACTGAGCACCACAAGGCTGGCAGGTGAATATTGGATTGATGATACCGGTTCGTGTCTTCTCTTTCACTTCACAAAGCATGACAATGCTCCTTTTCAATAATGCCGGTCGGTGAGCTCAAGATTGAGCGATCCGGTAATGGTCAGGTGATCCATACGTTCATGGAGACCCTGCATGAGCAGTTTAATTTCCTCTTTGTTCATCGCAGCCAGCCAGGCATACCGTTTTTTATAGGCCTCGGCCAGACATACAGCATCCACCCAGAAGCAACGGTCTGCAGGAGTCTCGAGTTCGACAGGTTCCGCACATAATAATTGCATGGTCTTGGTCAGAACGCCCTCGTTTTGGTCCTTTCTGTCCCAGGCGCGGGAATGGAACTGCCAGAGACATTTCTTCATGATATAATCCACGAGTTGTTCGATCCTGTCTTTCATAAGGTCATCCATAATTTTCCCCCTTACGCCGCATCGGCCAGCACCGGATCGAATCCGGGATAGGTTTTCTTGCTCAATTCCGACAGGCAGTCGTATTTCCCTGTATACTGGCGCAGAACGGTTGAAGAGGTAATCTCCTCGCTCAAATCCTTATCAGAGAGCATCCTTTGTGTCATAAAACCTTTATCTGTTGGGATATCATCCTTGCTGATGTCCAGTAAGGCAAGCTGGTGAATCGGCGAATAGATGCCGTTGTAAATGTCACGGGCAAACCGGACCCATCCTTCCCATCCTTTCCAGGGACCGTTGTGATACGCATGGGCATTCAGGTATGGAACCCGGACCTTCTTGGCGACCTCGCCCGGCCGTTTACCGGTGAAGATGATATCGGGCTTCAACATGTCCATGGCTTCGAGGCCCTCAAGTTCATTGGGATCATCAATGGCGAGCGCTCCTTCTTCGCACCGGGAAATGCCTTTTTCCATATCGCCCTGATGACCGAACTTCGTATATACGGAAACAACATCGACCCCAAACTCATCATGAATGACATGCGCCCAATGCCAGAGTTTGGAACCGCCCGGCCAGAGACACACCTTTTTCCCTCTCAACCGCTCCTTGTACCAGTCGAGTTCCGGTTTCCACCGTGCGGTTTCCTCGTCGATGATGGCCTGGGCTCGGTCTTCGATACCGAAGAACATACCGATTTTTCTGAGCGCCTCCGCCAGCGTGCCGAATCCAAACGCATCAATATCCAGACGCGGAATTCCGTATCTTTTTTTCAGTTCGTTGCAGATGTATTCGGCGGAACGGGCACATTCCAGAACGTTGAGATGCGCCCGGTGCATGCCTCTGAGACTGTCGTACGAACCGTTGCCGGTAAACGTGGAAAGTACCTGAATTCCCATTCTATTAAAGAAATCCATCATAACATGTTGATCACCCTGAATATTATACTCTCCGACGTAATTGATGACGTATGGGCTGATGATTTCCGGCTCGATGGTGCCGACTTTTTGATTGATCCAGGCGATGTTGATTTTGTGATGGCCTCCCGACTGACTCGGTCCCCCGAAGCCTGGAGAGTTGCAGACAAAGATATCGACTTCAGGCATTTCTTCCATCACTTCTTCGGCAATGGCGTTGATATCGTCGCCGATCAAGGCCGAAGCGCAAGTCTGATAGATGGACATCCTTTTAATCTTGGGAAAGGCTTTGAAAGCCTCTATAATGGTCTGTTTAAGCAGTTTTTCGGCACCGAATATGACGTGTTTCTCTTTCATATCCGTCGCAAAGGTATTTTTGATCTGGAAGTTATCGTTATCACTGATATATCGTTTGGTCTGCCAGGTATCGTAGGTGCATCCGATCGGACCATGACTCAAATGAATGACATCCTTCATGGGCGTGCCGATAACATGCTTTGCTCCACAATAAGCGCAACCGCGTTCAGAAATCGACCCCGGAATGGTGTTGAGGTATCCCAGTGGCAGGGCTGAAGTCAAATCCTCGCCCGGCCCTTTTATAACAGCGTGCTTTTTCCTCTCAGGAATGCACTTGCTGCATTCAAACTCATGATATGGCATAATTCGTTCCTCCCTTATAAGACAGCGCTTTCACCCTGTTCGCCGGTTCGTATCCGCACGGCGTCATCAATCGGACAGATAAAAATCTTTCCGTCGCCGACCTGTGCAGTCTGATTGATATCGATGATCGTTTTAACGACGATATCGGCATCATCGTCCTGGACCACTAAGGAAAAAAACCGTTTGGGGATATACTTCATCCCGCCTGATTTAACCTGCGATAGAAGCTCCGGGCGAATTTCAACGTTGACTTCTCCGGCAATACCCCTCTGTCGTCCACGGCCAAGCACCGCGACAGCAGTCAGGCCAGGGAATCCGAGTTTTTCGAGTGCATCTTTTGTCGCCCCCATTTTTTTCGGACGGATGATGGCAATAATTTCTTTCATATATCCCCCCTATAACCCCTTTACACCGGTACGCACGGTAAATGCATCTTCGACAGAGGTTATAAAGACCTTGCCGTCGCCGAAGTTCCCCGTATATGCCTTGTATTTGATGATCTTGAGGACTTCTTCCACATCTTCGTCCCTGACCACTATCAAAATCATCGTCTTGGGAAGTTCGTCGTAGTGGATAGACCCCACAGTGATGCCCTTCTGTTTTCCCCGACCGAATACCGGGATTTTAGTCAGTGAGATAAAGCCGGCCTCCGCAAGACCTTCCGTAACATTGTCAGCAGCTTCGGGACGTACGATTGCTCTGATCATTTTCATATCATGTCTCCTTTTGAAATCCTGGTTCAGTCGGCCAGACCGTATTTGACCACCATTGCTTCAAGCTCATCCATGACGAGTGGTTTAGGGATTACAAAGTTCTTATTCTCAATAATCTTGCGCCCAAGCTCGCTATATTCCAGCGCCTGATTTTCGGTGGGATCGTATTCAGTGACGGTTTTCTTGTTAAATTCGGCTCTCTGTACCATGTTATCACGGGGTACGAAGTGAATCATATGCGTGCCGATAGCCGCGGTGAATTCATCGAGGAATTCTCGTTCCCGGTCGACTTTACGACTGTTGCAAATAATACCGCCAAGTCGAACCCCGCTTTGTTTCGCGAATTTGACCAGTCCCTTGCAAATGTTGTTCGCTGCATAGACTGCCATCATTTCTCCTGAAGCGACAATATATACTTCCTGCGCTTTCCCCTCGCGAAGAGGCATTGCAAATCCGCCACAGACCACGTCGCCGAGAACATCAAAAAAAACGAAATCGAGATCAGGAGTGTATGCGCCGTTTGTTTCCATCAGGTTGATCGCGGTAATGATGCCGCGGCCGGCGCACCCCACGCCCGGTTCGGGACCGCCGGATTCAACACATTGAATATCTTTGAAACCGACTTTTATAACCTTGTCGTTCGTGACCTTTTCGGTACCTTCTTCGCGCAATACATCCATCAGCGTTTCCTGCGGTTTGCCTCCGAGGATGAGACGCGTGGAATCGGCCTTGGGGTCGCATCCATGAATGAATATTTTTTTGCCATGGAAATGCGCCAGAGCCGCTGCAGTGTTCTGGGTCGTTGTTGACTTTCCGATGCCTCCCTTACCATAAATAGCGATCTTACGTGTCATAGTCAGACTCCTTTGAAGAAAATCGGGGATTCCGGGATGGGATCTCCTTTCTTTTATTGCTACAGCGATAAGTGTGCCAAATGATATTGAAGCAGCATTTCGGAAAAATACAAAAAATGACATACTTAAAATATTGTATTATCAATGAGTTAAAAAACGACATCATTGGGTGCGTTTTGAATACTGATACCATTCGGAATCGGATGACAGATTTTCATACCAAACGGTATCATCTTACAGTGCTATTGTTCACAACCGTATTTTTGTTTGATAACTGGCTCGAAGAAAGCACTTTTTGCCAATATTCTGGAGGTTAAACTGCTGGGGAACGGAAAAAGATAGAGGAGAGATGCGGCCGCAGGCTCGTTGGCCTTTATGTTCGTTTTGGTACTATCTTTGACGGTTTCGTAAAAAGTCCGCATTTACGGATATAGCGACAGGTCTGTAAAAAAAACAATGATCGCCCTCATGATTCTGTCGCCGACGATACAGGCGACTTCATCCTGCGGAACTCCTTATAGATAAGGTTATACTTTTTCATACGCAACCCCATGGTCCGGCGGGTCAACCCCAATTCCACGGCCGCCTCGGTAGCATTTCCATGGTGCAGCCGCAAGGCTTCCACCAGCATTTCGTATTCGATGGATGCGAGTCTGGCCTCCAGCCCGCTTTGGATATCCACAGAGGGAAAAACCGGAGACTGCAAAGACAGCGGCAGGTTATACCCATGAATGGTATCATCCTCGGTCAGAATGACTGCACGCTGAATCACATTTTCAAGTTCTCGGACGTTGCCCGGCCAGTGATACTTCATGAGCATATTAAGTGCCGATGTAGATATTCTTTTGATTTTTTTACCATTTTCTTTTGAAAAACGGGATGTAAAGTGTTCAGCCAAAGTGATGATGTCACTGCCACGATCTCTCAGGGGCGGAACCATCAAGGGAAAAACATTGAGACGAAAGAAGAGGTCCTGCCGGAATGTCCCGCTGTCCACCATTTCGGCGAGATTTTTATTGGTGGCGGCCACGATGCGTATGTTGACCGTTACGGGTTTATTTCCTCCCACACGCTCGAAGGTTTTTTCCTGAAGCACGCGTAATAACTTTGCCTGAACCCTGAGTGATAACTCACCCACCTCATCGAGAAAGATTGTTCCACCGTCCGCCTCTTCAAAACGGCCTTTACGCAGTTGCGCCGCCCCGGTAAATGCACCTTTCTCATGACCGAAAAGTTCGCTTTCAAGGATGCTCTCCGGCAGAGCGGCGCAATTGAATTTCACCATCGGCCCATCGGGATTGGTACCGTCGAAGTGGATGGCATTGGCAACCATTTCCTTGCCGACGCCGCTTTCCCCAAGCAGGAGAACCGTGAGCTTGGTTTTTGCGACCTTATGCAACAAGGCGAATACTTCCATCATAACCTTTGATGATCCAATGATATTCGACGGTTTGAAACGCGCCTGCAATTCCTCAATGAGTTTCTGATGGCGCTTTTCCCAAAGAACTTTATCTACATTTTCCACCAGGTACAGTTCCACCGCCTGCGCCAGCATACAGGCAACAACCATCAATGTATCCAGGTGCTTATCTATAATCTCCTTATTATCGTAGTAGCGTATGGCACTGATACTGCCGAGGACTTTTTCTCCACGTAAAATCGGTACGCACAAAAAGGCATGATCACGGTCTTCTGGCCGCGAAAGACTTCCTGTACGATTGAGAAAAGCTGGCTCATCACCAATACGCGGCACGATAATGGGTTTCGCCAATTCAACGACTTGTCCGGTAATGCCCTCCCCTGAAAAATAAACCCCTCTGGCTTGTTCCTCTTCGGTCAGTCCCATACACTTATGAATAAATATTCGACCTGTCTCCCGATGATGTAAATTGATCATCGCCCGTTCCACGGCCATATCTTCGCGCATGAAATCAAGGAAGGTCTGAAGCGCTGCAGAAAGATCGTTTTGTTCCGATAAATATCTCCCCATTTCGAGCAGTAATGGTACGATCTTGCCTCTACAAACACCTGCATGGCATTCTTTCACAAGAGGATCACTGTGCTTGAAAACACCCGGATGACACTCCACCACGGAAAAATTATGGTAACTATTCAGCACGGTTCATAAAACTGGGGAGTTTGCCCTCAAACAGTAAACGCAATGCTTCGGATACGGCAACCCCTTGTTTCCGGCATGTGGACAAATAGC
>LKPX01000051.1 GCA_001443525.1 Desulfobacteraceae bacterium RAAP-1
GTACTGAATGTACAGTCTCATCGCTGCTCGCTTGCTTTCGCGGTCTCAGTCCGAATGCTTGCTGGAATATCATTTTGAAAGCAAAATGGAATTATGATACAACCAGCATCATCTGAAAACGCCAAAATCATCATCATCGGCATGGGGCTTTCCCCGGACGATCTGACTGCAAGGCATTTGGATATTATCCGCCGGGCGGACATTCTGATTGCCGGCAAACGCCATCTGGCGCACTTTAGCGATCATCCGGGTATTCTAAAGGAAATCACCCGGGATATCGATGCGCTGACAGCCTATATCCGGGAACATATCGCCACGCACCGAATTGTGGTGCTGGCTTCCGGTGATCCGCTGCTGTTTGGTATCGGAGCGGCGCTCATCCACGCGCTGGGGCCGGATCAGGTGGAGATTTATCCCAATATTTCTTCGGCAGCCGCTGCCTTTGCCCGCATCAAGACGCCCTGGCAGGATGCGCGCATCGTCAGCCTGCACGGGAGCACATCGAAGCAGTGCCTGCTTGCCGCCATTGAACAGGGGGCGACCACTGCGGTCCTGACCGATCCGGTCAGAAATCCAGCCTGGATTGCCGGCCTGCTGATTCGGCGTTCATACAGCCGGATTCCGATGTGTGTTCTGGAACAACTGGGAACGCCCAACGAAAAGATATCCTGGTATCTGCCGGAACAAGCGGCTCAGCAGCATTTTTCAGAACCCAATGTGGTGATTCTCACCCCGCCGTCTTCTATCCGTGACGGCAACGAGATTTATCCGGGAATGCCGGATGAGGCATTTGTTCACGAAAAAGGTCTGATCACCAAATCGGAAATAAGGGCGGTAACGCTTTCCAAACTGAAACTGCTGCCCGGTCAGGTTCTGTGGGATTTGGGCGCGGGCAGCGGCGCCGTCGGCATTGAAGCGTCATGTCTTGTCCCGCAGGGAACCATCGTCGCGGTTGAAAAAAATCCTGACCGCATCCGCCATCTCGAAGAAAACCAGCGGCGTTATGATGTCCGGAATCTGGAAATCCACCAGGCCGTGCTTCCGGACGGTCTGGCGGCGCTGCCACAGCCGGACCGCATTTTTATCGGTGGCGGCGGCAGACAGCTTGAAACCATCCTTCGATCTGCGGCTTCATATCTGAAACCGGATGGTGTCATGGTTATCAACACGGTTCTGATGGACAATCTGATCACCACCCGAAGCGTACTGTCAGACATGGGATTTTCTGTGGATATTACACAGATTCAGGTCTGCCGCGGTAAGGATATGCCCTGGAGCCAGCGGTTTGACGCCCAGAATCCGGTGTGGATCATCACCGCCGAAGGCCGGTGTACGCAGTCTCAAATTCAGGACGCAGCAGCGCCGCCGCTTCCGGAATCCCGATCTTCCATGATCATGGAGCTTCCAGCGAATGCGGTTGTTACGCCGCCGGCTCCGGAAATACGGTATCCCGTTCAGTTTGTAGGCGCCGGTCCCGGAGACCCCGATCTGATCACCGTCAAGGGCCAGAAAGCGCTTATGCAGGCCGATGTGGTCATTTATGCCGGATCGCTGGTTCCGGAAACCCTTTTGAAATGGACATTGCCCCAAACCCGGTGTATGAATAGTGCGCCCATGAATCTCGAAGAAATTACCGATATCATGGCAGACGCCTGGAAAGCCGGAAAACGTGTGGTGCGCCTTCACACCGGAGATCCCAGTCTTTACGGCGCTATTTTTGAACAAATGGCCGCTCTCGACGCTCAGGATATTCCATTTACAGTCGTTCCAGGCGTCACGGCGGCATTTGCCGCGGCTGCCGCCATGGGGCTGGAATATACGCTTCCGGAAATCTCCCAGACCCTGATTTTAACCCGCATGTCCGGCAGGACGCCGGTTCCGGAATCCGAGCATCTCAGAGCGCTGGCCAGCCACCAGGCATCCATTGCCATTTATCTGAGCATCTCCCTGATAGATGAGGTGCAGACCGTTTTATCTGAAACCTACGGACCGGATGCGCTTTGCGCGATCGCTTTCAAGGTCAGCCACCCCGAAGAACGGATTATCACCACCACCGTCCGGAATCTAGCCGACACGGTGCGTCAGGAAAACATCACCCGGCAGGCCCTCGTCATTGCCGGCAAGGTGCTGGGAATCACGCTGAAGGCGCTTTCCCATCGGTCGAAGCTGTATGACAAGACTTTTGCGCATGGGTTCCGCCCAATGCAGGAAGTGGTCTGATGACGCCGGATTCTGAAAATCTGGCGGTATGGGTTGTCACTGCCGACGGTCTGACCCAGGCGTTGAAACTGGTAGCGGCTTTTCCGGGAATGACACTGCATGTGTCGCAGAACCTTCTGCCCTGTTCCGCCCCGTGCGTTTCGTTCCGGCGTCTGGCCGACAGCGTCGCCGAGCGGTTTTCCCTTTTCAGGGGGCATGTCTTTATTATGGCCGTCGGCATTGTGGTGCGCGTTATTGCGCCCTGTCTGACGACCAAAACCCGAGACCCCGCTGTCGTGGTCTTGGATGACAGCGGCCGTTATGTGATCAGCCTTCTTTCCGGCCATATCGGAGGCGGCAACCGTTTGACCGATGCCATCGCCCGGAAGCTTCAGGCGACTTCGGTCATCACGACCGCAACGGACCTGCATCAGGCCCCGGCCATCGACGTGATTGCCGTAGATCATGATCTGGTTATCGAAAATCCCGGCCTCATTAAAATCGTCAGTATGGCGTTTTTGAACCATACACCGGTGGGTCTCCACGACCCGTATCATCTGCTGGATCACCTGCCGGAACTTCAGGACATGATTCCGGTGGATATTTCCGGTCAAACGCCGCCCATATCTGCGATGTCACCGATGGTCGCGGTGGATGACCGTCTCATGCAGGCAGGTCCCCGATGCCTGATGCTGCGGCCGGCCACCCTGATTGCCGGAATGGGATGCAACCGCAATACGCCGGCGGATGAAATCCAGGCGTTTTTGATTGCCAGGCTTCAGGAATTCAGACTCTCCCTGCACAGTCTGAAATGTATCGCCACTATCGACATCAAATCCGACGAATCCGGGCTTCTGGAAGCCGCCGACAGACTTCATATTCCTTTGCGGTTTTTTACGCGGGAAGAACTGGATGCTGTGGAATCCATACCCAGCCCATCGGAAATCGTCAAAAAATACATAGGAGTATCCAGCGTATGCGAAGCAGCGGCAATTCTGGCATCCAACCGGGGAAAGATCATCGTCCCCAAACAGATCAGCCCCAATGTCACCCTGGCCATTGCCAGAACCGTCTTTATATCATCGGATTAGGCCCCGGACAGCCCGATTATCTCTCAAAACGGGCCTGCGATGTGCTGCAATCCGTGGATACCGTCGTCGGTTATACCGTCTATATCCAGTTGATTCGTCCGATGATCGAAGGCAAACAGATCATCAGCTCCACCATGACCCAGGAAGTAGATCGCGTGGAAGCCGCTCTGGATGCCGCACTTTCCGGAAAGTCCTGTGCCATTGTCTCCAGCGGAGACGCAGGTATCTACGCCATGGCCGGGCTGGCATTGGAAATATGCGCGGCCCGGCATATTCCGATGGCATATCGGCGCGGCGGGAAAGCCAACACGGATGAGAACGTCCGGACGCCGGATGCCCTTGAAATCGAAGTCGTGCCGGGAATTCCTGCGGTCTGCGCCGGCGCATCCCTTCTGGGCGCGCCCCTGACCCATGATTTTGCCTGCATCAGCCTCAGCGACCTCTTGACCCCTTGGGAACTTATTGAGAAACGGCTTCATGCGGCGGCATCCGCCGATTTTGTCATTGCGCTGTACAACCCCAAAAGCAAACGCCGCGCGACTCAATTAGAACAGGCTCAGCAGATCGTGCTTCAGTACAGAAACGGCGCGACGCCGGTCGGCGTTGTTACCAGCGCCATGCGGAACGAGCAGGATGTCCGCCTGACCACCCTGGAGAATCTGCATCTTGCGCCTGTGACCATGCTCAGTACGGTCTTTATCGGCAACAGCACATCGTTTGCGTATCAGGACATCATGATTACGCCTCGGGGATACCGCCGGAAATACAGCTTTCAGGTAACATCGAAAAACGTCTTATAAAAATGGATTAAACGTATGCATTCAAAATCTCCTGCGCCCTGCCTGGCAGTGCTGGGAACCGGCTCTGATGTGGGTAAAAGCATCGTGGTAACGGCCATGTGCCGCTGCCTGGCGAATAATGGTATCCGGGTAGCGCCGTTTAAAGCCCAGAACATGTCGAACAATTCCGGCGTCACCCCGGAAGGGCAGGAAATGGGACGCGCCCAGATCGTACAGGCGGAAGCGTGCCGGATCCCCCCGCATGTGGATATGAATCCGATTCTGCTCAAACCCACCAGCGATGTCGGCGCTCAGGTGGTGCTGCTGGGAGAAGCACTGGCCAATCAGACGGCTCGGGAATATCACCAGCAGAAAGAACTGCTCTTTTCAGCTGCATGTCAGGCGCTCGACAGGCTTCGGAATTCCTTTGACCTGGTGATTATCGAAGGCGCCGGATCCTGCGCGGAAGTTAATCTCATGGCTCATGACATTGTCAATTTCCGGATAGCAGCCTATGCCGATGCGCCGGTCATCCTGGTAGGAGACATTCACCGGGGCGGCATCTTCGCGCAGCTTGTCGGCACTCTGGCCTGTCTGCCCGCCGACGCCCAGGAACGGATTGCGGGATTTATCATCAATCGGTTCCGCGGAGATATTTCCCTGTTTCAGGACGGCGCCCGATGGATTGAATCCCGGACAGACAAAACCGTATTCGGTGTGCTGCCCTGGCTGAACAACCTGGAAGTGGAGGCCGAGGATTCCGTGGTGATTGAAAACCTCAAAGCGCCGATCTCCGGAAAAGACGTCCGTCCTGCTATCGCGGTCATCCGGATTCCTCATATTTCAAATTTTACGGATTTTGATCCCCTTGCCCGAATATCGGAGATTGCAGTATGCTTCATCGAACATCCCCAGGATATGACCGGTTATCACGCCGTCATCATTCCGGGCTCCAAAAATACGTGCTTTGACCTCAGATGGCTTCATGACAGCGGATGGGCCCGCCTCATCCGTTCATATGCAGCCGGTGGCGGCCATGTTTTAGGAATCTGCGGCGGTTATCAGATGCTGGGGATGCAGGTGCAGGATCCGGAAGGGCTTGAAGGTTCGCCGGGAGAAACACCAGGACTGGGACTTTTGTCGATTGAAACGGTATTGAAGGCGCCCAAAACCACCACGTTGAGTACGTTCGAGTGGCAGGGAATTTCCGGCGCCGGATATGAAATCCATATGGGGCAAACCCGCCTTCTGGATGACAGACCGCTGCTCACCATCACCCGGAGAAACGGCTGCGCCTGTAAGGAAGCCGATGGAGCGATATCCGCCCGGCATTCGGTTATGGGAACCTATCTGCACGGACTGTTTGACACTCCGGATATTATCCGTCTGTGGCTGAACAGCATCGGGCTTGTGAATATCCATATATCCGGAGAAAATGGCCCTGCAGAACGGGATGCCGCCTATAACCGGCTGGCGGCGCATTTTGAAGCGCATGTGAATATGCCTGCCATTCTGATTCCATTTTGCTTTCAAAATGATATTCCAGCAAGCATTCGAACTGAGACCGCGAAAGCAAGCGAGCAGCGATGAGACCGTACATTCAGTACGTCGAATCGCGGCACAGCGAAGCTGACAAAGGTATCAGTTTGAATGCGAACTGGAATGAAATGGATGCCCGCGATTGATAACCCTTTATCATAAAACGATGCCCTCTTAACACATGAAACCTAAAATCACCCTTGTCATTGGCGGATGCCGAAGCGGCAAGAGCCGTCATGCGCTTTCTCTGGCAGACCGCATATCCGGTATCCATAAATATTTTATCGCCACCTGCATGCCCCAGGATGATGAAATGCGGCAGCGGGTCGTCCGTCATCAGGCGGAACGCGGCAACGGATGGGTGGCGGTAGAAACGCCGGTACATCTTTCCGAAACCATCAGGGATATCAGTCCCAAAGCGCATGTGCTGCTGGTGGACTGTTTGACGCTGTGGGTCAGCAACCTCATGCTGGAGCATGCTGATCCGGACAGCATCGCTCTGCAAGCCGAACGTCTGACAGAAAGTTTACGAAATGCAGCATGTCCGGTATTTCTGGTGTCCAACGAGGTCGGCGGGGGTATCGTTCCCGACAACTTTCTGGCCAGACAATTCCGGGACGCAGTCGGACTCGTCAATCAGAAAATCGCCGCTTGCGCGGACGAGGTTATCTGGATGGTGGCGGGCATTCCGGTAAAAATCAAACCGGCGCAGGGAGCCCCAGACGCGGGATGAAATTCAACACCGTCATATATCGTTATATCTTCAGAGAAATGATACCTCCCTTTGGTATTAACCTGGTATTTTTCACGTTCATTTTTCTGATGACCCGAATCATTGAAATCATGAATCTGGTTGTCAACCACGGGGTCAGCCTCTCGGCCGTCGGCTGGATGATGCTTTATATGATGCCGTTTTTTCTGGAATTCATCATACCGATGTCGGTGATGATGTCTGTACTGCTCACTTTTTTAAGGCTTTCCAGCGATAACGAAATTCTGGCATTAAAATCCGGAGGGGTAAGTATTTATCAACTGCTGCCCCCGGTAATGGTGTTTTGCATTATCGGCAGTTTTCTGACCGCGTTTATGGCCCTGTACGGGCTGCCCTGGGGGCGCATGGCCATCAAAAACCTGACCGTTCAGGTAGCGTCCGGCAACGTCGATATCGGTATCAAGGAACGAACGTTTATTGACAGATTCAAGGACGTGATCCTCTATATCAACAAGGTGGATTCCAGGACCAAAACCCTTTCCGATATATTTATTGAAGACCAGCGAGGTCAGAACGCCATCATTACGGTGGTAGCACCCAGAGGCCAGATGGAAAGCGATCCCGAGACCCGCCAGTTTTTGCTCAGGCTGTATGACGGTGTCATTAACCAGGTGGATATCAACAGCCGCGCTGTCAACACCGTGAAATTCACCACATATGATATTCATCTGGATTTACGCCGGGCAATGGCGGCGGTTCACGCCGGCCTCAAGCATCCTGAAGAAATGTCACTGTCTGAGATTCGGGAAACACTGAACACTGCAACACAAAAAGATTCCCGGTATTATCTGACCCTGCTGGAATTTCATAAAAAATTCTCTCTTCCGGCGGCCTGTATCGCATTAGGGCTTTTGGCGGTTCCCCTGGGTATCCAATCCAGATCCAGCAGACGGTCTTTTGGCATCAGCCTGGGTATCTTTTTCTTCCTCATCTATTATATTATGCTGTCTGCAGGTTGGGTTTTTGGAGAAGCAGGGAAATATCCGCCGGTGATTGGCATGTGGGCGCCCAATATCGTTACCGCAGGCTTTGGTATGATACTGCTTTTTCGCGCCAACAACGAAAAACCGTCGCCGCTTTCGATTCTGTATGGCGCCATTATACGAAGACTGCGCCGCTTTCGAAAAAACACTTTTTCAACCCGTCTGTTTCATACATAACTGTTTATGACCGTACTCGACAAATATATCGTTCGTGAAGTTCTCCGGTATTTTTTCATGGTGTTGATTCTGGTTGTCATCATCTATGTCCTGGTTGATTTTTTTGAAAAAATCGGGACATTCATGGATGCGGGACTTCCGTTTTCCAGCGTCGTCGTTTTTTATTTGAACACCATTCCATTTATACTGTGGCAAATCATGCCGGCCGCCATACTGCTTTCAGTTCTCATCAGTTTCGGAATGATGAACAAGCACAATGAACTGCTGGCCGTCAAGAGCTGCGGCATCAGTATTTACAAACTCATAAAACCGGTTCTGGCGCTTGGCTTCATATTTACAATCATTCTGTTTTTTCTTGCGGAAGCCATTGTTCCCGTTACGATGACCACCGCAAACCGGATATGGCTGAACGAGGCCCGCAAAGAAAAACTTGTCACCACACGGGAAAACAATATATGGATGCGAACGACGCACAGTATCATTCATATCCAGCATTTCAATCCGGTGAACAATACGGTTTACAAGGTTACAGAAAATATTTTTGACGATCGGTTCCGGCTGGTCCGGCGTATCGACGCCGATCATGGCGTTTTCAAAAACGGACAATGGATACTGTCCAAAATCCTCGAACAGACGCTGGATGCCGCAGGCTCCAGCTATGTGGTCACATATCACGATACCATGCCGGTGAAGCTGGATATTACGCCTGACAAACTGAAACAGGTCGTCAAAAAATCATCTGAAATGAATATCAATGAACTGTTCGACTACATTCACACCATTGAAAGCGAGGGGTATCCGGCGACACGGCTCTGGGTGGATTTTCATGCCAAAATCGCTTTCCCGTTTGTATGTGTCATTTTAGTGCTGGTAGGGATGGGAATTGCCTGCAAAAAGCAGATGAAGGACGGCCTTCCGGCTGGCATTGCTTACGGTATCGGCACGGCGTTTTTATATTGGGTCATCAACAGCTTCTGCATGTCTTTGGGATATGGTGAGATGTTACCGCCGTTCATTGCCGCCTGGACAACGAACGTTATTTTCCTGTGTTTCGGCATTCTGATGCTGATGCATGCCGAACAACTTTGACGGCTTCGTAAAAAGTCCGCATGCTGCGTTGCGCTGCATCCTTCGTCATTGCAGCGTACCACAAGTACGCTTCATTCCTTGCGGATTTGCGCGCTTTGCCTGCGAACTTTTTACGAAGCCGTCTGAATTCCGACTTTTTACGAAATCATCAATAGAGGTTCCTGTCTATGAAAAATTCAATGCTGCTGCTGGTGGGCAGCGATAAAGATTTCTGCCAGTTTTTGGAAAAGCGTCTGAAAGACATGAGCTATATCGTCCACACGGCAACGTGCGGTAAGGACGCCATGACCGTTTTTCGGGACATCAATCCCATGGTTGTACTGATGGATTTGATGCTGCCCGATATCGACGGCCTGGATTTATTAAAACAGATGAAGGGCGAAATTCCGGATACTGAAGTGATTATTGTCACCGGACATGGAAACATGGAACTGGCGGTGAAGAGTTTTCAGTATGACGCCACGGATTTTATCACAAAGCCGCTTAAGCGAAACGCTCTGGAGCAGGCTTTGGAACGGGCCGCCAAAAAAATCTTTCTCAGACGTCGCCTGCAGGAACGCGCCGACAATAAAGCCTTACGGGAAATCGTCGTCAACGAGCTGGTCAACGAAGATGTTCTGGTGATCGGCGCCGACTACCGCATCATGGATATCAATGCCCCCATGCTCAGCAAACTGGGCGTTTCCCGCGAAACGGTTATCGGCCGATACTGTTATGAAATCACGCATCATCTCGACAGACCGTGTTCCGGAGAAGAGCATCCCTGTCCCCTCGAACAGTCTTTCAACACCCAAAAACCTTCTCAGACCACCCATATTCACCTGGATAACCAGAAACGCGAAATTTACTACGCCATTTCCTGTTATCCGATACTGGAGAATGACCGGGTAACAGGCGCCATCGAGCTTTCCCGGGATATTACTCATGAGATCGATGATCAGAAAAATCTGCTCCAACAAAGCAAACTGGCATCTATCGGACGACTGGCAGCCGGTGTAGCTCATGAAATCAACAATCCCCTGACCACCATTTTGACGACAGCGATGCTGCTTCAGGAAGATATCGAGCCGGAGAATCCAATTTATAAAGAACTGGGAATCATTGCCAGCGAAACCCTGCGATGCCGGAAAATCGTCACGGCGCTGCTGGATTTCGCCAAACAGAGCAAACCGCAGAAAAAAGAATATGACCTCCGCGAATTGATTGGGGAAGTCGTACTGCTGACCCGAAAACAGGCGGCGTTCAAGGATGTTCTGGTTGAAAGCGTCTGCACCGTAGATATGGAACCTATGCAGATGGATAAAAGCCTGCTTCAGCAGGCACTGATCAATCTGGTTCTGAATGCTATCGAATCGACCGATTCCGGCGGCAAAGTAACGGTTTCAGCAAAGATAGACCATGATACCGGCAAGGCTGAAATCCAGGTTCAGGATACCGGCAAAGGCATTCCCCAGGAAGAGCTGGAGAAGATATTTGACCCGTTTTACACCACCAAGGAAAGCGGTACGGGTTTGGGACTTGCGATTACAAGCGGTATCATCGCCCAGCACAGCGGAACGATAACCGTCGAGAGCCAGTTGGGACAGGGAAGTACGTTCATCATTCAATTGCCCTTCCATCAGGATGCCGCCAGTGCGTGATACTTCTGATATCCCGCACATTCTCATCGTGGACGATGAGATCAATATCTGCAGAAACTGCGAGAAAATTCTCTCCCGGATGGACTATGAAGTATCAATTGCCAGAGACGGTCAGGAAGCACTCTCCCTGATGGAATCCAGGCCTTTTGATGTGGTGGTGACAGACCTGAAGATGAGCCGTATGGGCGGAATGGAAGTGCTTCGACGCGTCATGGAAAAAGCTCCGGACATCCGGGTGATCGTCATGACCGGTTATGCCTCGGTATCTTCAGCCGTTGAAGTCATGAAAATAGGCGCTTTTGATTACCTTCCCAAACCTTTTACCCCTCATGAACTGAGGTCCGTCGTACTTCAGGCGGTTACAGACCGTATGGCGCATCCGCACCAGAATCGACGGACGGAAAATGCCGGGAAACCCAGTCCGTCCGTTGCCCATCAACTCGTGGGAACCAGCCCCCAGATTCAGAAAGTGATTTCCATGATTCAGAAAGTGGCGCCGACGGATGCCACCGTGCTGGTGTGCGGTGAAAGCGGCACCGGAAAGGAACTGGTTGCACGGGCGGTTCATGCCAACAGCAACCGCAAGAACAATGCCTTCTTTGCTGTGGATTGTGGAACACTTGCCGGCAATCTTTTGGCGTCCGAACTCTTTGGCCATGTCAAAGGCGCGTTCACCGGAGCTCACCGAGAAAAAAAAGGCATTTTCAGGCTTGCCCATCAGGGAACGGTTTTTCTGGATGAAATCAGCAATATCAGTCTCGACGTTCAGGGAATGCTTCTGCGATTTCTGGAAAGTCAGGAGTTTTATCCGCTGGGAGGGACAACCCTTGAAAAAGTCAATGTCCGTCTGATCTTTGCTACTAATCAGGATCTTCAGCGCATGGCCGAAGCCGGGACATTCAGACCGGATTTTTATTACCGGATTTTTGTCTATCCCATTTTGATTCCACCGCTTCGGAGCAGAAAACCTGATATTCTGCCGATCGCCTCTCATTTTCTGGAGCAGTTCTCTCGCAAGATGAATAAATCCATTGCCGGCCTCGACGATGACGCGAACAGGCGTCTGATGGCCTTTGACTGGCCGGGCAACGTCCGTCAGCTCAGAAATATGATCGAGCGAGCCGTGATTCACTGTGAGAAAGAACAGATTACCACTGCGGATTTATTTATAGATGACAACGCATTCGGCAAGCCGCTCTTGCCGGAATTGATTCCGCAAACCAATGAAGCGCTGAAAGAAGCTAAAAAAACCGTCCGGATTGCGGCTGTCAGCGAGCTGGAAAAAAATTTCCTGGTGAACGCGCTGACACAGAATAACTGGAATGTGACCCGGGCCGCTCGTCAAACCGGACTGCAACGCACCAACTTTCAGAGCCTGATGAAAAAACATGGGATATCCCTCCCGCAGCGTTTTCGAACACCCTCTGCCCCTTGATGCCAGCTGCTCTATCAAATCCATACACTGTATAGATTTTTAATACATTCATTTCGATAGATTTTCCGCAATACACATCCAAGCATACTATTTTGTTTTTATTTATGATTCAGATGTATGCCATCATCATTCCGGACAACTGTCCGCAAAAAACGACTATAAAAATTATACAGGCAGCAAACACAGCGATGCCATCATTTTCAATAAACAACTACGATATCAATATATTGACAATATGGCATGAAATATGCTTCAGCTTGGTGTCATCAACAAATCGCCAACCACCTTATGAATCGGAGGAAACAATATGAATACGCAAGAGAGAATCATGGTCGTCGATGATGAGAAGGGAATCTGCCAGAATGTTGAAAAAATTCTGTCCAAAAATCATTATGAAGTTATCTGTGCGCTCAGCGCCGCCGAAGCGCTGGAACGGATGAAGACTGAACCCGTTGACCTGATGATTTCGGATATTGTCATGCCTGGAATGAACGGATTGGAACTTCTCAAGCAGGTCAAAGCCGAATGGCCGAAAACCCGGGCGCTGATGATGACCGCCTATGCATCCACAGATACCGCTCTGAAAGCCATCCGTCTGGGCGCGCTGGACTATGTGTCCAAACCATTTACCCCGGATGAACTGCGAACCGTTGTTCAAAAAGCCATGAGCGGCGATCTGGTTGAAGCCAAAGCCTCTCAAAAGGAAATCGAGGTCATTAACGTTATTGATATGGACATGCCGTTTGACGGAGATGAGGTCGCCAAATACACCGGAGAAGATTATGTGAAGACCCTGGGACCTTCGGACATGCCGGTAATCGAGGTGAAAATTCCGGACAAGCTGGAAAACTTCTGCTCGGTGGGGGAAATGGTCTGTGATATTTTCAAAAAACTGGGCGGAACCTGCAAAGTTGGAACCAAAACCCATCTTTGTCCTCAGAAAACAGGCAAAAAAACGGCTAAAACTTCAAAGGCTGCTGGAACGCCGGACAGGTCCAAATGGATTGGTATCGACATGCCGTTCAATTATGATGAAGTGGTTTCTGTCACCGGGCCGGAATATGTCGCACACCTGGGATCCGAAGGAATATCCTTCGTCTCCTATGATGAATTGAAGAAAAATGTAGCCCGAATGATGGGCAAACCGTTCGGGGATATCGATGTGGATATGCCTTTTAATCGCGCTGAAGTGGCCAAAGCCGCCGGAGATGCTTATGCCGATACGCTGGGAACATCGGATATGCCGGTTATTGGGGTAAATGTATCTGAAAAACTGGAAAACTACTGTGAAGTCGGCGGGATGGTCTGCGATATTTTCAAAAAACTGGGGGCTACCTGTAAGGCCGGAACCAAAACCCGTCTCTGCCCTCAGAAAAAAAGCAGGAAAGCAGAAGGCGGTCAGCGGAGTGTTCCGGATGTTTCCCGTCTGGTAGGGGTGGATTTGCCGTTCGTATTCGATGAAGTGGCGGCGGCTGTCGGATCGGAATATGCCATGCACCTGGAGACCGGAGAACACATGGTCTATTCATATGACGAAGTCAAACGGCATGTTGCGGACATGATGCCGGCACAAGCGCTGAAAACCGGGCAATCATCCAGCGGCAGGCGCAGTGCTCTGGTGATTGATGATGAGGTGGCTGTAAACAACAATATTCGCAAAATCCTTGAGAAAAAGGGCTATCATGTCGATCAGGCTGTCAGTCGTGACGAAGCCCTCGAAAAAATCAATAACAGCGGTTATCCGGTAATCATGCTGGATTTGAAAATGCCCGGAGTAAAGGGCCTGGAACTGCTGCAACGCATTCGCGAGCGCAGACCCGAAGCAATGGTGGTGATCATTACGGGTTACGCCAGCGTTGAAACGGCTGTGGAAACGGCCAGAATGGGCGCTATCGGGTATCTGGCCAAACCATTTACTCCGGATGAAATCCGGGGCGCGGCAGACAAGGCGGTTCGGCTGGCCGCGTAAATTTCTTTCGATTCCAGTTCGCTTTCAAAGGGTATCAGCTTGAATGCGAACCGGAATGACAACCGGCTGCGACATCCGTCGCAGCCGGTTATATTTTTAATTCAGTTGTTGTGTATAATTCATGTATTATAGTGATAACATGAGACTTATTCAAGATATGTCTTATGAACAATATTCAGCGATTCGTCCTCTACCTGTCTGCCATTTCACAATAATTTCCAAACATATCAAAATCCTCTATCATTTCCCGATGATGTCCTATTCCTTTTCCGGATGATTCTTTTCGGAAAATCTGTTGACAAGAAAAAATTCAAAGGTTAGAGAAACACTTTGTTGCAATTATAGAGGGTTTTTTAAAAAGGCCGGTATCCTTGTGTCGCGCTGTATCCGTCGTCTTTGCGATGTACAGGCTGTGCGTGTTTTAGACGAGGTTCGCGCGTTCCGATTTCCAGCCTTTTGTTTTTCTGCCTGAGGGCTGACGTTTTCGTAAGCCCATCATTATGAATCCAAACGTCGCAGACGTTTAATAATGAAACGTATAGGAGAAACAAATCATGTCGAACGGAAATTCTGTTATCGGGTCTGTGTTGGTGGTCGGCGGTGGCATCGCCGGAATGCGATCCGCCCTGGATTTGGCTAATTCAGGCTATTATGTATATCTTCTTGAAAAATCGCCGTCCATTGGCGGGGTCATGTCGCAGTTGGACAAGACATTTCCGACCAATGACTGCGCCATGTGAATTATCTCACCTGTACTGGTCGAGGTCGGCCGGCATTTGAACATCGAATTGATTACGTATGCAGATTTGGAATCGGTTGAAGGAAAACCCGGGAATTTTAAAGTCAAAGTCCGTAAGCGCGCCCGAAGTATTAAAATGGATTTGTGCACCGGGTGCGGGGCCTGCGTGGAAAATTGTCCGGTTACTCAGCAACTGGTCTTTACACAATAAATGTGCAACCTGCTGAATTTAGGTGCGGATTGCACCTGGAATAACCCCGTGCTTTTTTTTGGAGACATATCACAATGAATTCGTCAGTATCCGAAGCGTCCCTGGAGCTGGATTACAGAGAGCTGGACAGGATCATTGAGGAGGATTACCAGAATGATAAGGAAAACCTGATCATGATTCTTCAGGCAATCCAGAAGACTTACAACTACCTCCCCAAACCAGCCATTTCCTATCTTGCCGTAAAAATAGGCGTTCCTGTCAGCCAGATCTATGGTGTCGCAACATTTTACAGCACATTCAGTCTTGAACCCAGAGGAAGAAATATCATATCGATCTGTCTGGGAACCGCCTGCCATGTCAGAGGCGGCGACAGAATTCATGAAACCCTTGTGGATCAGTTGCAGGTTCATGACGGTCAAACCACATCCGATAACCGCTTTACGCTTGAATCAGTGCGATGCATCGGCTGCTGCAGTCTGGGGCCGGTTATCAAGGTCAATGAAGACATGCATGGCCATGTAAAAACGGATGAAATCAAAACCATCCTGGGCCGCTACGAATAATTTCCAATACGAGGCATTTCATCATGAAAATAACGTCCATTAAGGATTTAGATGCCATACGGCAGGCCAGTTTCTCCCGGCTGTACGCCCCGAATGGGGTAAAGGTCAATGTGGGAATGGCATCCTGTGGCATCGCTGCCGGCGCCCAGGCGTCATATAATCTGGCATTAAAGGAATTTTCAACAAAATCTGGCGTCAGCATTTCACAGACCGGATGTATCGGCTTCTGCGAAATGGAACCGCTGGTTGAGATCGTTGCCCAAGGCAAACCCAGAATGATGTATCATCATCTGACCGAAGATAAAATCGTTGAAGCCATCAACGGCTATCTGGCGGCCGATTATCATAAAAAGTGGATACTGGGACAGATGCGGGATCCGCGTAATCTGCTTGAGGATGATATTGCCAATCCTCAGGCCAAGGTTCAGCCGATTGAGGGATTCCCGTTTTTGGAGGACATTCCGTTTTACGCCAAACAGACCAAAGTCGCACTGCGCAATTGCGGATATATGGACCCGGATTCCATTGAGGAATATATTGCCCGCAAAGGCTATTATGCCTTTATGCAGGCGCTGACAATGAAACCCGCCGATATTATCAAAACCATCAAAGTCTCAGGGCTGAGAGGCCGTGGCGGCGGCGGTTTTCCTACCGGCATCAAGTGGGAAACCTGCGCCAAACATCCAGGAGAGCGCTATATCATCTGTAACGCGGATGAAGGCGATCCAGGGGCCTACATGGATCGCAGCATTCTGGAAGGCGACCCCCACAGTGTTCTGGAGGGGATGTTGATCGCTGCTCTGGCCATTGGCGCCAACTATGGGTTCATCTATGTGCGAAACGAATATCCCCTGGCCGTCAAACGCTTGATTACCGCGATTAAGGATGCGGAAAAAGCCGGGCTTCTGGGAGATAACATTGCGGGAACTGAATTCTCCTTTCATATCAAAATATCCAGAGGCGCCGGCGCATTTGTCTGCGGTGAATCGACGGCATTGATGTCATCGCTTGAAGGCAAAGTGGGCAGACCCCGCGCCAAATATGTGCACACGGTTGAAAAAGGCCTTCGTGACGGCCCGTCCAATCTCAACAATGTGGAAACCTATGCCAACGTTCCGCCCATTATATTGAAAGGCGGCAACTGGTATGCGTCCATGGGAACCGCCAACAGCAAGGGAACCAAAGTCTTCAGCCTGGTAGGTAAAGTCATCAATACCGGCCTAGTGGAAGTGCCTATGGGCATCAACCTGAAGGATATCGTTTTTGACATCGGCGGCGGAATTCCCCGGAAAAAAGAATTCAAGGCGGTTCAGACAGGCGGCCCATCGGGTGGATGTATCCCGGCCCGGTTGATGGATTTGCCTGTGGATTACCAGAAACTGGCTGAAGTGGGTTCCATCATGGGTTCTGGCGGCATGATTGTCATGGACAGAGATACCTGCATGGTGGATCTGGCCCGGTATTTTCTGGATTTTCTGAAAGAAGAGTCTTGCGGCCAGTGCAATCCCTGCCGGGAAGGCATCAAGCAGATGCTCGACATTCTGACCAACATCTGTCAGGGCAACGGCAAGGAAGGCGATATCGAACTTCTGGAAGAGCTGGGCGTCATGATTCAGCGCTTTTCACTCTGCGGTCTGGGCACATCCGCTCCGAATCCCGTTCTGACCACTATTTTGTATTTTCGGGATGAATATGAAGCCCATATTCGGGACAAAAAGTGTCCGGCAGGTGTTTGTAAACCGCTGTTTCATTATGAAATCGATCCGGAAACCTGTACGGGCTGTCACAGTTGCGCCAAAAAATGTCCGCAGGAAGCGATTACCGGCGATAAAAAGAAGCCGCATCAACTCGACCAGACCAAGTGCATCAAATGCGGTATCTGCTATGATACCTGTAAATTTGATGCAATTGTGATTCGATAATTATAAGGGGTATGATTTATGATTACATTCAAACTCAATGGTAAAACCGTTCAGGGCGAAGAAGGCCAGTATATTCTTCAGGTTGCCCAGAAATACGGAGTCGATATTCCTACCCTTTGCCATCACAAGGCTCTGGAACCGGCCGGTATGTGCCGTCTGTGTACGGTGGAAGTGTTTGACGGCCGTCGAAGCCGGTTCGTCACCTCATGCAATTATCCCATCTGGGAGGGCATGGATGTCAAAACCGACTCGGACGCCGTTCATCAGGGACGGAAACTGATCGTGGAACTTCTGATGGCAAGATGCCCGGATGTTCCCATTATAAAAGATCTGGCTAAGAAATATGATATCCCGGAAACCAGGTTCAGGAAAGAAGATGACGACTGTATTCTTTGCGGCCTGTGTACGCGGATCTGCGCGAAAATGGGAAACAGCGCCATCAGCCTGACCGGACGCGGCGTCGATATGAAAGTGGATACGCCGTTTCACATCCAGACGGATGTCTGCATGGCCTGCGGCGCGTGCGCTTCGGTGTGTCCGACGGGGCATATCACGCTTGAAAAAATTCGGAACAGCGTTACCACCAAAAATTTCAAGCCCATTCCTTCCGAATATGATATGGGACTGAAAAGCCGTAAACCCGTTTATGTGCCGTATGCCCAGGCTGTTCCCAACACGCCGGCCATTGACCGATCTGTCTGTATGCATTTTAAAACCGGCGGCTGCCAGGTGTGTACGGAATTCTGCGGGGTCAATGCGATTGATCATACCATGCAGGATGAGGTTGTGGAGCTCAATGTCGGCTCCATCATTCTGTCTCCCGGATATCAGCCGTTTGATCCTTCAAAATTCGATTCATACGGTTACGCCAAACACCCCAACGTGATTACCGCCATGGAAATGGAGCGGATACTGTCCGCATCCGGCCCCACACAAGGCCACCTGGTACGGTTATCAGACCACAAAGAACCCAAGAAAATCGCATGGTTTCAATGTGTCGGCTCCCGGGATATGAACAAATGCGACCATGCCTACTGTTCATCGGTCTGCTGCATGTATGCCATCAAGGAAGCGGTTATCGCCAAGGAGCATTCCGGAAGTGATCTGGACTGCGCCGTGTTTTACATGGACATGCGAACCCATGGCAAAGACTTCGAGCGGTTTTACAATACCGCCAAAGACAAACACGGCGTGCGCTTTATCCGCAGCCGGGTGCATACCATCGAACCGGTTCCAGGTACCGATGACCTGAGTATCCGGTATATTACGGAAAGCGGCGAGAGCGTTACCGAGACATTTGATCAGATCGTATTGTCTGTCGGGATGGAAATATCTCCGGAAGTGCTTGAGATGGCTAAAAATCTGAATATTGAGCTGACTCCGGGAAATTTTTGCCAGACCACCTCATTTGAACCCGTCACAACGTCCCGTCCGGGCATTTATGTCTGCGGCGCATTTCAGGGGCCCAAGGACATCCCCCAATCCGTCATAGATTCCAGTGCGGCGGCAGCGGCAGCGGGTGAGATTCTGTCCAGCGCCAGAAATACGCTTACCAAAGCCAGGGAAGAGATTCCTGAAATCAATGTCAATGGCGAGCGTCCCCGCATCGGCGTTTTTGTCTGCCGATGCGGCATCAACATCGCCGGTGTCGTCAATGTGCCATCGGTTGCGGAATATGCGGCAACCCTTCCCTATGTGGAGTATGCCACCGACAATCTCTATACCTGTTCTCAGGATACACAGGAAAATCTGGTCAGCATCATCAAACAGAAGAACCTGAACCGTATTGTTGTAGCGGCCTGTACGCCCAAGACTCATGAGCCTTTGTTTCAGGAAACGATCACCAACGCCGGTCTGAACAAGTATCTGTTTGAAATGGCCAATATACGGAACCATGACTCCTGGGTGCATAAAAACAACCCGGAAATGGCCACTCAAAAAGCCAAAGACCTGGTGCGATCCGCCGTGGCTAAAGTGGCGTTGACCCAGCCCCTGTCTGAAGCCGAACTCCAGATCAAACCATCGGCGCTGGTTGTCGGCGGCGGTATCTCCGGCATGGCGGCAGCCCAGAGTCTGGCCCAGCAGGGCTATGAAACCCATATCATCGAAAAAAGCAGCCAGTTGGGAGGTCAGGCCCGAAATCTGTACCATACGGCCAAAGGTGAGGATGTTCAGGAAAAACTATCTGAGATGATTCAGGATATCCAGAAAAATGAACGGATACATGTTCATCTTGAAGCGGACCTGATTCAGGTCGATGGATTTGTGGGAAGCTTTAAAAGCACCCTGAATGCCCATGGAAAAGAAGAAGTCCTGGAACACGGCGTTGCGGTGATCGCTACCGGCGCTGCGCCTCTGGCGCCTTCCGAATATGCCTATGGCAAAGATGCCCGAATATTGACCAGTCTGGAGCTGGATCGCAGGTTCATGAATGACGATCCGTCTCTGAAAACACTGCAATCCGCCGTATTTATCCAGTGTGTGGGATCCAGAGAGCCGGAGCGTCCTTATTGCTCTCGCGTCTGCTGCACCCATTCCATCGAGAATGCGCTGGAGCTCAAACGCCGGAATCCGGATATGAATATTTATATATTGTACCGCGACATCCGGTCTTATGGCGAACGGGAATATCTTTACAAAGAAGCGCGGGAAAAAGGCGTTATTTTTATCCGTTTTTCTGTGGATGACAAACCCCGGGTGTCGGTGGACAACGGACGGTTGACGGTCCGGATCACCGATCACATTCTGGGCCGTCCGCTGGAGCTGGAGACCGATCTGGTTTCCCTTGCCACAGCGATTGTTCCGAACCGGGATGAAAAACTGGCCAATTTTTTTAAGGTCCCATTAAACGCTGACGGCTTTTTCGTAGAACGTCATGCCAAACTGGGTCCGTCCGAATTTGCCACAGACGGTGTCTTTCTCTGCGGCATGGCCCATTATCCCAAACCCATTGACGAATCCATCGTTCAGGGAAAAGCGGCGGCATCCCGCGCCGTGACCCTGCTGGCAAGGGAAAATATCCATACCAGCGGGACGATTGCCGAGGTGGTTCCGGCAAATTGCAGCTCATGCGGCATATGCGTCTCGGTTTGCCCTTATTCCGCGCCGTCGTTTATTGAAGAAACGGCTCGTTTCAATCCGGGCAAGGCCCAGATCAATCCGGTGCTGTGCAAAGGATGCGGGCTTTGTGTGGCATCCTGCCGTTCCGGCGCCATCCGACTCAAAGGCTTTGACAACGATCAGATATTTGCGCAGATATATGCGTTGAATGCGTAACAAACGTAAGGGACGCGGTTCTGTTTTCCAGATTGCGCCCCTTGCGTTCACCGATATCCATAAGGAGTCAGAAACAATGGCTGAGTTTGAACCTAAAATCGTCAGTTTTTTATGCAACTGGTGCAGTTACGGCGCTGCCGATCTGGCCGGAGTGGGCAGAATGGAATATCCGCCCAACATCCGGGTGATCCGCATTCCCTGTACGGGCCGGATGAGCCCCAAATTTTTTCTGTCGGCACTGGCCGAAGGAGCGGATGCCGTGTGGGTATCCGGGTGACACCCCGGGGAATGTCATTACCTGGAAGGTAATTATTATGCCCGGCGCAAATTTGGACTTTTTATGAATTTAATGGAACATATGGGAATCGAGCCGGGACGGCTCCAGTTTTCCTGGATCAGCTCTGCGGAATCCACCAAATTTGTCGAGGTGGTCAAGGATGTTACCTCATCCGTAAAAGCCCTGGGGCCGAATACAACTTATAAAAAACAAGCAGTTAAGGTAGCTTAACATGTCTGGATACCAAGATAAAATCAAAGAAACCGCCAAGCGGCTTTTGAAGGAAGGCAGCGTCGAGATGGTCATCGGTTTCCGGAAGGGAACCCTGCCGATGATGAATGAACCCTGTTTCATTCGTCGGCCCGAAGATGTCCATCAATTGGTGTGGGACAGCAACTGCGGCATCAATCTGGCCAATTATCTGACCGACCGGAAAGAAAAAATTGCGATTGTAGCCAAAGGATGCGACTCCCGAAACATCGTAACCCATATCATCGAAAATAAAATCAAACGGGAAAAACTGCATATCATTGGCGTTCCCTGCCAGGGCATGGTGGATAAGCGAAAAGTTGCCGCCCTGTGCGCCGGTGATATAGAGAACGTGACAGAAGACGGTGATGTTCTCACCGTCACCTGCCAGGGAGCCGAAAAGAAACTGAGCCGGAAAGAAATGCTTCAGGAAAACTGTACCCTCTGTATTCATCGCAACCCAGTACTTTTCGATGAGCTGGTGGGAGAGCCGGTAGCGGAGCAGACAGGAATTGACCGGTTTGCTGAAGTCCGGCGGATAGAAGCCATGGAGTCTCAGGAAAAGTGGCAGTATTTTGAAGATCTGCTGGCACCGTGTGTTCGCTGTTATGCCTGCCGTAATGCCTGTCCTCTGTGCTATTGTCCCACCTGCTTTGTGGATGAATCCAAGCCTCAATGGGTTGGCAAAAGCCAGAACCCCATTGATATCCGAACATTTCATTTCCTGAGGGCATATCACTGCGCCGGCCGGTGTACGGATTGCGGCGCATGTGAACGGGCTTGTCCCATGGGCATCAAGGTCCGGCAGTTTACCAGCAAACTCAACAAGGATGTTCTGGAAATGTTTGGATGGGAAGCTGGAATGACCCTTGAGCAGCGACCGCCGTTAGACACGTACAAACCGAATGACCCAAATGATTTTATTAAATAAATAAGGTCTGTTATTATGAAAGTCATCACTATTGACAAAAAAGGTTGGGCATCTGGCATCGAAAAGACGAAATCGGCTTTTCAGGTGTTCGGCCCTGTAAAGGAAAAAGAGTGGCACAGCTTCAAAGCTCTGGGGCCTGGGGAGCAGCCGGATATGGCATACAGCAATACCCGGATTTCACCCAAATTCCTGGTACAGCCGCAAAGCGAGCCCATGTTTACCTATTCTCTGGATGAAGCCGTAGAAGATCATCATATTCTGAAAGAAGTCCGGAAAGATACGGCGCCCAAGGCGGTTGTCGGCATTCGTCCCTGTGATGCGGCAGCGTTTCTTATCGTGAAACGCAATTTTGACGCACCTCAGTATCAGGATCCTTACTGGCTCAATGCCTATAATGCCATGACGTTTATCGGGTTTGCCTGTAACACCCCCTGCAGCACGTGTTTTTGCACATCCGCAGGATATGGCCCTTTCAATGAAGCCGGACTGGATGTTCTGCTGGTAGATGTCGGAGACAGTTTTGTCGCCAAATCGCTGACAGACAAAGGTGATACATGGCTGAAAGCCGGCGGCTGGACATCGGCCGCAGATGCATCCGGGAAGATTGAAGCCCTGATGCAGGCTGCTGAAGCAAAAATCACTTCAAATGTGTCAACGGACAAGCTGAAAACCAGGCCGACCACGCAGATATATGAAGCTCCGTTCTGGGATGATGTAGCGTTTTCCTGCATCAACTGCGGCACCTGCACTTATTCCTGCCCGACCTGCTGGTGTTTTGACATTCAGGATGAAGCCAGGGGAACGTCCGGAATACGCATGCGGAACTGGGACAGTTGCATGTTTCCAATGTTCACCATACACGGCACGGGGCACAATCCCAGGGGCGCCAAGGTACAGCGTGTACGACAGCGGTTCATGCACAAACTGAAATATTATGTGGAAAAATACGATAACGGAATCCAGTGTGTGGGCTGCGGTCGGTGCATCCGTCTCTGTCCGGTTAACATTGATATTCGCAAGGTCTGCAATCAGATGAACGATTATGATCCCGCAGCCTGCGTCTGCCCGGCTTAGCCAGAAAAGGGGGTGTACTGTGCAGAATCCATATTTACCTTATCCGGTTCGCATTGATGAAATCATCACTGAAACCGAAGACAAGAATCTGAAAACTTTCAAATTCGTTTTTGTAAATCCGGCGGATGAAGAAAAATTCGCTTACAGAGCCGGTCAGTTCGCGGAACTATCGGTTGCCGGAAAAGGAGAGATTCCCATCGGAATCGCTTCTTCGCCGACAGAAAAGGGGTTTATAAAATTTACGGTCAACAAGGTGGGACTGGTGTCCACGTTTCTCCATAACATGAAAGTCGGTGATGTCATGGGTATCCGGGGGCCGCTGGGTAATTCCTATCCCTGGAACGTCCTGGAAGGCAAAAACGTGGTGATCATCGGCGGCGGGTTTGCATTTACCACCCTGCGTTCATCCATCGTTTACATGCTGGATCCGGCAAATCGCTCGAAATTCAAGGACATCAACGTAATTTACGGCGCCAGATCGCCCGGAATGCTCCTGTACCGGGATGAGCTGGCATCGTGGGAACGTCGCGATGATATCAAGATGCACATCACTGTGGATGCAACCAGCGATCCCGACTGGAAGTACAACGTCGGTTTTGTTCCCGCCATAACCGAGCAGAAAGCGCCTCAGGCTGATAACGATACGTATGCTATTATCTGCGGGCCACCGATCATGATTAAGTTCACGCAGCCGGTTCTGGACAAGATGGGATATGCGCATGATCATATTATCATGTCTCTGGAAAACCGGATGAAATGCGGCATTGGCATGTGCGGCAGGTGTAATGTCGGCAAAGAATTCGTGTGTAAGGATGGTCCCGTATTTACGTTGGCACAGCTCAATACCATGCCCAAGGAGTATTGATATCCTGGATTGGATATGATAAAAGTATACTGAATTTAATATTTTAAATATTGACAATGTTAGAGCGATGCTATAGAGAAAACTGCTTATACGTTAAGATCACAGGCAAGATGCCAACAGGATAATTATAACAAACCAAGGAGGAATTAAATGCCAGAAATCGAATTTCAGGGAACCAAGTTTGTAGTGGATGAAGACGGATTTATTGATACATATACCAACTGGTCAGAAGCATGGGTACAGTACGTCAAAAAAGAAGAAGGTATCGATGAGTTGAATGAGGAACACCGCAAGGTGATTACCATGCTCAGAGAATACTATGAAAAGAACGGCATTGCGCCCATGGTGCGGGTGCTTTCAAAAGTTACCGGCTTCAAACTGAAACATATCTATGAGCTTTTCCCATCAGGACCGGGCAAAGGAGCCTGCAAAATGGCCGGACTTCCCAAACCGACAGGCTGCGTCTGATCCCTTTCGTGTACAAATGATGTTTTCACACTAAAGCCGAATTTCGGACGACTTCGTAAAATGTTTGCAGGCAAGGCGTACACATCCTGAGGAATGAAGCGTACTTATCGTACGCTGCAATGACGAGGGATGCAGCACAACGCAGCATGCGGATTTTTTATGAAGTCGTCAAAGTTCCATCCTTAGTTCCGGTTTTTCCCCTTCATTATATTCATGACATTGATATCATCGAACCGGCTGCCCCGTATCTTATCGCGTCTTAAGCTTTTTTTAGCGCTTTCCAGAACCCCCCATGGAATGATTGACATGGCGACTCCAGCGTTCGCAGCACTGGTGTGGCTGGGACACCCACCTTCGATTTTTGTGACGTTTCTGGGCATTCTGGTGACTTTTGCGGGCTATACAGCGGTATATGCTCTCAATGATGTCGTGGACTTCCGACACGATCGGGAAAAACTGCAAAAAGAGGGCATTTGCGTCACAGCCGGTGATCTGGATGCCGTATTAGTGCGTCATCCTATGGCCTGCGGATTTCTGACATTCAGACAGGGACTGATGTGGACAGCAATATGGGCGACGGTCGCCATCATCTGCGCGTATCTGCTGAATCCTGTCTGTCTGTGGATTTTTGCCGCTGGATGTCTTCTGGAAACTGCATACTGCCTGATGTGGCGGGTTAGTCATTACCGCGTCCTTGTCAGTGGCGCCGTCAAAACACTGGGAGCGGTTGCCGCCGTGTTTGCCGTTGACAGATCGCCGTCCCTGGCTTTTGTTACCGTTCTGTTTTTATGTTTGTTTTTCTGGGAAATCGGTGGTCAGAACATTCCGAACGACTGGACAGATATTGGCCCGGATGCACGGTTCGGGGCGAAAACGATCCCGGTACTTCTAGGCCCGCAGCGATCCGCCCTGCTGATCATCGGCAGTATCTTGATGGCATTGTTGCTAATCGTGGCGGTATTCAGATGCTCGTCAGCACCCTATGCAGCGGCGTATCCATTCGCTGCGGTATCGGCAGGAATATTTCTGCTGCTCATACCGGCCCTTCGACTCTGGAACTTTCAATCCTGCCAGGAGGCCATGAACCTCTTCAACAAAGCCAGCTATTATCCGCTGATATTAATGATCATTGCACTTACCCGGGCATTGGTACAAGGCTGAAAAATACTGCCGCGAACTCGAACGGCTTCGCAGGTTCCAGACGGCTTCGTAAAAAGTTCGCAGGCAAGGCGCGCAAATCCTGAGGAATGAAGCGTACTTGTGGTACGCTGCAATGACGAAGGATGCGGCGCAACGCAGCATGCGGACTTTTTACG
>LKPX01000052.1 GCA_001443525.1 Desulfobacteraceae bacterium RAAP-1
TAAAAAGTCCGCATGCTGCGTTGCGCCGCATCCTTCGTCATTGCAGCGTACGAAAAGTACGCTTCATTCCTCAGGATTTGCGCGCCTTGCCTGCGAACTTTTTACGAAGCCGTCAGAAATTCGACTTTTTACGAAGGCATCAAATCTGAAGAAGCCGTCATCTTCCGATCTGCTGTAAAAAACGTCTCACCAGACGAACGGTGATGGAAACCATCACCCCGACACTCAACCCTGCCACAACCCCTGGTATCCATACATATTTTCGATAGTCCAGCGTATCGAGCGCCACTTGAATTCCAAGATAAGCAAATATAAAGACCGCCAGGAGAAAAATCAACGTCAGAAAACAAGCCGCTTCAGAATCATACCAGACAATAATGACTTTTCGGTATATGGGGTTCGGATCCAATATCATAAAAACAAGCCCTGATAACTTTGATGCCTTCGTAAAAAGTTCGCATCCTCTATTACGGCTGACACATTCGGTACATCGCAAGGCACAGGATTACAACGGTCAGTACCAGGACCACACGGGATTGATCTGTATCGAAATGTCTGAACACCTCTTCACTTCCTCTTGTGCTTCTGCTGAAACCAGGTTCCAGCCAAAGACGCCAGCACAGAGATCAGAATGATCCCTGCCACCACCCCTAATGACCATGCCACCGAAATATGCACATAGGCGGGAATGAGCATTTTAACGCCGATAAATACCAGCACCAGAGATAATCCAAACTTGAGGTACTGAAAATACGAGATGGCGCCCGCCAGAACAAAATAAAGGGAGCGCAGCCCCAGAATGGCGAACACATTGGATGTAAAGACAATGAATTCCTTTGTCGTGATACCGAAAATAGCGGGAATGGAATCGAATGCGAACACGACATCCGTGGTTTCCACCATGACCAGCACCAGCGCCAGCGGCGTTAACACCTTGCGATGATTCAACGTGGTAACAAAATGATACGCGTCGAAATCTGCGGATACCGGCAAAAATTTACGGGCAAGCCGAATCATGATATTTTTTTCAGGATCGACGCCTTCATCTCTGGAAAAAAGCATTTTAACGCCGCTGAACACCAGAAATGCGCCGAATATCAGCAGTGTCCATTCAAATTTTCTTACCAGCACAGCCCCGGCGCCAATCATGATACCGCGCATGATGAGCGCACCCAGAATTCCCCAGAATAAAACCCGGTGCTGATACGCCGACGGCACACGGAAGTATCCAAAAATGAGCGCCATCACAAACACATTGTCCATTGACAACGACAACTCGACGATATATCCCGTCAGAAACTCCAGAGATTCTTCCTGGCCACGCAGATAATGGAGCCCCCAGGCGAACAGCATGGCGACAAAAAACCATATAGCTGTCCATATCAACGCTTCCTTGAACCGGACAGAGTGGGCCTTTCGGTGAAAAACGCCCAAATCCAATGACAGAAAGACAACGATGATCGCTATGAAAGCCGCCCAATACCACCAGGAAATATCAGTTTGTATCGGCATAAGAGATAAAGAAATACACCATGATGAATGATAAGGTTAATTTCATGTTTCAGTATGTTTCAGATGTTGCTATGATAGTTCTGAAAAGTTTTTGTATCCTCTATGAAAGTTGACGTCATATGTCAAACGGTTTCAGCAATGCATCATTTTTAAATACGATACGATATCACGGAACATATATGAATATCAATGAGATACCAAAAGGCCATCTGTACCGTAGCGCAAATCTGCTGGCTTTGATTACCATCTACTACAACCTGCTCGAAGGCGCTGTTTCGATATTTTTCGGTTTTCAGGATCAAACCCTTTCTCTCTTCGGATTCGGACTGGATTCTTTTGTCGAGGTAATGTCAGGAATTGGAATCTGGCACATGATTCGCAGGATTCGACAATCGACAGATGGCAAGATAGATCCTTTCGAACAGCAGGCGCTGAAAATTACAGGAACATCGTTTTATCTTCTGGCGGTGGGGCTGACCGCCACGGCTCTATACAATTTTTATACGGGTCATCATCCGAAAACCACCTTCTGGGGAATTATTATTTCTCTTATTTCCATCGGATTCATGTGGATGCTTATACACTTTAAGATCAAGGTTGGCTCTGCCTTGAATTCACGGTCTATTCTGTCCGATGCCGCATGCAGCCGGACGTGCCTGACACTTTCCGTGATTCTGCTGGCGGCCAGCCTCTGCTATGAAATAACTGGACTTGGAGGCATTGATTCACTGGGTTCCGTCATTATTGCCTGGCTCTCCTACAGGGAAGGCAGGGAAGCTTTTGAAAAGGCCAGCGGAACAGAATGCAACTGCGGAGGAAAATGTTAAAAAATACATCAGACAGCTACGGCTGGGGCGCCCGTCTTTTTCACTGGACGATGTTTTTGATCATTGCAGGACTTGTCATCGGCGGAAACATCATTTCCGATATGCCGGCAGGCCCGGACAAAACCACACTCCTGGGAATGCACAAGTCATTCGGGGTTGTCATCTTGTTTCTGGCGGTGTGTCGCCTGATCTGGCGTCTTGCTAACGAACGTCCGCAGGATCTGGGTAAAAGCCCTTTAGAGAACAGGCTGGGGCATGCCATGCACATATTTTTATATGTACTGATACTGGAGCAGCCTGTTATCGGCATCCTGATGTCGCAGTCTCTCGGATATCCGGTAAGTCCTTTTAACATGGCGACACTGCCGACAATCATCGGAGAAAACGCCCATTGGGGGAAAATACTGCTGAACCTGCATTCGGCAACCGGCGGCGTTCTGGCGGTTGCTGTGACGCTTCATGCTGCGGCCGCTCTCAAACACCACTTTATCGAAAAAGACAGGACGCTGCTGCGGATGATTCTGGGAAAGTAACCGCTGTCATGGCTTGGAAGGCGCGCCTGATTCATTCCAGATATCCCGTGCGATCTTCCAGGCGCCATTGATTTGTTTCTTGAGAGCGAACAAATAATGTCCGGCGATCTGACTCGTGCCTCCGCCCGCCTTGGGAGTATCCATCCTGATGAAATCGCCGCTCAGAAACGCCCATTTTTCGCACACCCAGATGTCGCCAGGTTTCAGCTCGATCGTTGAATTCATTTTTTGAAAATACGCAGTGTAATAGGCGGCGATATTATCCTTACCCGTCATCGCCGGCTTTCCGGGTGGCAGCCAGACGCCGTCTCGGTCTATCAATCTGGCGATGGATGTCGCATTACCTGCATTGAAAGCAGTGTTGAAGTCATCTCGCACCTTGTCAACGGATGCCGACTTGGATCCGGCGATGACATTACCAGGCAGGATAATCGTAATGGCGGCGAAAGCCAGGAAGACAAAGACGCCGCTCAGTATTTTATTTTTCATGATGACTCCTTCAGTACAAGATCAAGATGCATCAATTTTGTCCATGCAGCACCATGCAGCAGAGATGTGATTTTCTGCGAAGCCATCCGGCCTAAATTCCCAGATATGCTTTCTTGATATGTTCGTTGTTCAGTAATACTTCCCCTTTATCCTTGAGTACAATTCTGCCGGTTTCAAGAACATAACCACGGGTTGCGATTCTGAGAGACTGGGAAACATTCTGCTCGACCAGCATAATCGTCACACCCTGTCTGCTGATTTCGGAAATGATATTGAAAACGGATTTCACCAGAAGAGGCGAAAGCCCGAGGGACGGCTCGTCCAAAAGCAGCAATTTGGGATCAGCCATAAGGCCTCTCGCAATGGCGAGCATTTGCTGTTCCCCGCCCGACATCGTGCCGCCGAACTGTTTTTCCCGTTCTTTGAGACGAGGAAGCATCGCAAAGACGCGATCCAGATTCGCACTGCGATTCTGACGGGCTTTGCGGGTATAAGATCCCATTCTCAGATTCTCGATCACCGTCATCTGCGGGAAAATTTTCCGGCCTTCGGGAATCTGAACGACCCCCAGTTCAACCACCTCATGCGCTTCAAGCTTCATGAGGTCAACCCCGTTGAAGATGATGCTGCCGGTTCCGGGTTTTTCCAGCCGTGAAATATTTTTAAGAATCGTTGACTTTCCGGCCCCGTTGGCGCCAACAACCGTGACAACTTCGCCTTCCATCACCTCCAGGCTCACATCCCACAATACCTTGAGGTCTCCATAACTGAAGTTCAGGTTCTCGATCTTTAACATCACTCTCCTCCGAGATAGGCATCCACCACGGCCTTGTTGGAAACGATTTCCTGAGGATTGCCTTCGGCCAGTTTTTCACCGGAATTCAGAACCACAATTTTGTCTGAAATGCGCATGATTGCCTTCATGTCGTGTTCTATGACCATCTGAGTGATTCCAATCTCCTTGATATCCAGAATCAACCGGATAATCTCCTCACTCTCAGCAGGGTTGAGCCCCCCCATTACCTCATCAAGCAGGAGCAGTTTAGGCTGCGTAGCCAGCACACGGGCCACCTCCAGCTTTTTGCGTTCGCCGATGGGTAAGCTCCCGGCAAGGGATTTTACACGACTTCCAAGACCCACAACTTTGATCTTTTCCATAGCGATCTCGCGCGCAACATGAAGCGAGTTCGTACGGCACAAAGCGCCTACCATGACATTGTCCACCACATTCATCTTGGTGAGAGGACGCACCTTCTGCCAGGTTCGCGCCATACCGAGCTTGCACACGGCATCGGGTTTGAGCCCGTTCATACGATGTCCATCAAAGAGGATATCCCCCTGGGAAGGTGGATAAAAGCCGGTAATACAGTTGAACAGCGTGGTTTTTCCCGCACCGTTCGGACCGATAAGCCCCATAATCATACCCTGAGTCATTTCAAAGGAAACATTGGAATTGGCCGCCAGTCCGCCAAAAAATTTACTGACGTTTTTGATCTCGAGAATAGCCATCAGATCGTCTCCTTTCGCCGTTTGGTCAGAAGCTTCCGAGCGAATCCCAGAATACCGTCCGGCATGTACAAAATGACAATGACCAGAAGGATGCCATAGATCAGCACATGGGCATGAGATAACTGATCCTTGAGAAATGACCCAATTCTGGAATTTTCGCTGATCAGCCCGGAGTCAATCAGCGCCTGAGCAATCATGTTGCTGCGCAGGGCTTCTGAAAACGGCACCAGGATTACAGCGCCGATCGCCGGCCCCCAGATAGTGCCAATACCTCCGATAATACAGATCATGACGATATGAACCGACAGATCAAGCGCCAGTACTGTTGATGGATCGATAAAACCGACATAGAGCGCATAGAGGCTTCCGGCCAGGGATGTGAATACCACAGAAATAGCAAGCGCTGCATTCTTATATGCGGTGGGGTTGATGCCCAGTGAGTGCGCCGCATCCTGATCCTCGCGAATTGCCTGGAAATAATAACCGAGTTTGGAATTCTGCACCATCCGTGTCACGATGATGGCAATGATCAGCGTCACCAGCCCCATGTAATAAAACGGTACTTTGGACATGAAGTCGGTGATGACGGTATTTCCGATTTTAAAAGGCGGAATGTCGGTAATCAGAATGCCCTCGGCGCCGTTCGTCAATCTCAGATTCAGAGCTGTCGCGCGAAAAATCTCAGCCACGGCAATGGACGCCAGAGTAAAATATGGACCACGCAGTCGAAAGCAGATGGAGCCGACAACCAGAGCGATCGCTACAGCGACCACAACGCCTACCCACGCACCATACCACGGCGCGATATGATGATACTGCATCAGGATAAGGGTCGTATAGGCACCGATACCAAAGTAGGCAGCATGCCCTACAGAGTACTGGCCGGTATATCCGCCGAGGATGTTCCAGCCGGTGCCCATGATCACGCTGATGAAGATAAGTATCATGATGTGAAGCGCGTAGGTACTTTCCACGAAATTCGGAAGCAGAAAAAGCCCGGCCGCAGCCGCCACGGTCAGCAAGACCGGAAAAACGCTCATCCCCCGCATGTTGTGCATGAATAATCTCATACTGTATAAGCCTCCGTCAGTCTTTTGAAGTACCCAGCAAGCCGGATGGCTTGAACAGAAGCACCAGCAGGAATACGACGAATACGATAACATCTTTCCATCCGGAACCGATATAAACGCCGCCGACGGATTCCACAATACCGATCAGCACCCCTCCAAGGGTAGCGCCGACAATGCTGCCCATGCCGCCAAGCACGGTAATTACAAACGCCTTGAGTGTAAAAACACTGCCAACCTGTGGAAAAATGTAATAAGTAGGCGCAATAAGCGCTCCGGCAGTGCCGGCGAGCGATGCGCCCAACCCAAAGGCAATGATGGACATTCGCTTGACATTGATTCCCATCAGTTGAGCGGCTCCCCTGTCCTGGGCCGTAGCGCGAATGGCCTGACCTGTGTCTGTCCTGTATAAAAACCAGTACAGGATAGCGGTAATGACAATGGTAATGGCGAAAGAAATGAGCAAAGGGGTGGAAATAGACAATCCAAACACATTAAAACTGCTGGATGAATAGGTCGTGGTCAGAATTCTGTAATCTGATGTGAAGGCCAGCATGACAGTATTGCTCATGACCAATCCCAAACCGATCGTCAGTAATATCTGGTTCTGCGGCAAAGCGTCAAGAACACGATTGATAAAAAACTTTTGCAAAAATGCGCCATACAGGAACATCAGCGGAATCGTCACGATAATCGATACAAAGGGATCGATGTGAAGCAGTGTAAACAGAAAATATGTCAAATACATGCCGACCATCAGCAAATCGCCGTGGGCGAAGTTGATGATCCGCATCACTCCAAAAATAATAGTCAGACCAATACCGATCAGGGCGTAAACGCCGCCGATCAGGATGCCGCTGATCAATGATTGAAAAAATACAGCCATAATCCCTCGGTATCTTGATGTGAGTGATGGTTCACCGCGGATACTTCACATTGAAAGGCGGTTCATCAAAAGCGATAACAGCTTTCGGAAAACCGCCTGTGTTTCCTTACTTCTTCCATCCGGGGAAAGGCCAGATGGGTTTCTTGACAGCAAACTGAGCCGGCCATACGGTCTCGAACTTGCCGTCTTGTATCTGCTCGACAAGCATCTGCGCCTTACGCTGGTTCTGGTACCCGTCATAATCCTGAAAAGAAACTTCCCCAAGAATGCCATTCCATTTTCCGGTATGCAACTGCTCACGCAGCTTTTCCCGGTTATCGCCCGCAGCGGCGGCCGCCTGTCCCATAATCATCATGGATTCATAGGCGCATGCTGCATGATACGTGGGCGCCTTGCCAAATTTGGACTGATACCGCTGAAACCATGCTTTCGAATCACCCCAGGGAGCGTCCTTTGTCCACTGGGTTGAAGAGAAAACACCATTGCTGATTTCCTTTTCAGCAGCAAACTGCGCTACCGAAAAACCAGCACCCGCTCCCAGAAAAGCCATTGGGGACAATCCGATTTCCTGAGACTGCCGCATCAGCAAAATAGCATCCGCCGCATAAGATACCATAAAAACGAGATCAGGATTTGCCGCCTTGACTTCCGCCAGCGTGGAGCGGTAATCCGGCGATCCTTTGGAGTAAGCCTGAGCGAATACGATCTTAATGCCTTTCTCTTTGGCGATAGCCTCGGCGCTTTTGGCTGCTGAAACACCAAAATCCGTGTTTTCATTTAAGATCGCCATGGTTTTGGGTTTGCCAAGCTTGGTTGCCAAATCCAGAAGAATCGTGCCGTAATCACCCGTCGTAGCAGACACACGGTATGTCCATTTAAGATTCTGACGGGTAATTTCCTCCTTCGAGGCAGCCGGTATGAGCAGGGGAACCTTATAACGTTCAGCCATCTTGGCATCTGCATTGGATGTCGCAGATGTGTAAGGACCCACAATTCCGACAACCTTATCACGCGTCGCCAGTTTTTCAAGAGCCGCCATGGATTTTTCGGGTTTTCCCATATCGTCTTCCTTGATCATATCCACATCAACGCCCTTACCCTTCAGGTCTTCGATGGCAAGGATGACGCCGTTTGTCAGATTCTCTCCGATGGGCGCCTCGGATCCGGTGATCGAATTGATAAAACCGATCTTAATGGTCTTTGCCATGGCGACAGCCGGAATCATCACCGCCACAGTCAACACCAACATCAACGCCAGTACTCTTTTCATTGTCGTTCCTCCTGTCCTTGGTTAAATAAAAGCATCTGGTAAAGGAATGGCCATTGAATGAAGCCGCAAAAAATCACCATCATTTGCTTTTTTAAGCTTTATCCATTAGAGTATTTAAAATTTACTGTAACTTTTTGCAACAGTAAATCCAGATAATAATGCGAAAAATTGAACATCATGTAAGAAGGAGGAACGCACGCCAATGAACCCGTTCGAGAAAGAAGTGCTTCAGTATCATATGAACCCCAGACCTGGAAAGATCGCTGTCGTCCCCAGCAAACCCTGTCTGTCACAGCATGATCTCGGTCTGGCCTATACCCCTGGTGTCGCGGTTCCGTGTCTGGAAATTCAAAAAAATCCCAATTTTTCTTTTGATTATACTTCCCGCGGGAACCTGGTCGGCGTCATTACCAATGGTACGGCGGTTCTGGGACTGGGCAACATCGGCGCTCTTGCCGGCAAGCCGGTCATGGAAGGAAAGGCCGTGCTGTTCAAGCGCTTTGCCGATATCGATGTGTTTGACATTGAACTCAATACAACGGATCCGGATGAATTTATCCGCATGGTTAAGCTTCTGGAACCGACTTTCGGCGGCATTAATCTAGAAGACATCAAGGCGCCGGACTGTTTTTACATCGAGGAACAGCTCCGGAAGCAAATGAGCATTCCGGTGTTTCACGATGACCAGCATGGCACCGCGATCATTTCCAGCGCTGGTTTATTGAATGCCTGTGCTCTGACGGACCGGAAACTGGAGGATTTGCGCATCGTGGTCAACGGCGCAGGCGCAGCAGCCATTGCCAGCGCGGAACTCTATATCCAGATAGGATGCAAACGGGAGAACATTGTGCTTCTGGATTCCAAAGGCGTCATATACAAAGGCCGCGAGACGGGAATGAATCCTTATAAAGCGGCGCTTGCGGCTGACACGGAACTCAGGACCCTTGAAGAAGCCGTCCGCGGGGCTGACGTTCTTGTCGGACTGTCCGTCAAAGATGCTTTTACACCTGAAATGCTTAAACAGATGAGTGAAAAACCCATCATTTTCGCACTGGCCAACCCGGATGCCGAAATCGATTACGATGTCGCCAAATCGGTAAGACCGGACGCCATTGTGGCGACCGGGCGCTCCGATTATCCCAATCAGGTCAACAATGTACTGGGATTTCCGTTTATTTTCAGAGGCGCTCTGGATGTACGGGCGAAGGCAATCAACACGGAAATGAAACTGGCGGCGGTTCGCACGCTGGCGGAACTGGCCAGAGAAGATGTGCCGGATTCCGTAATTCGCGCCTATGGCGGCAAACCCATCCGTTTCGGGGCCGATTACATCATTCCCAAACCTCTGGACTCCCGGATTTTGCTCAAAGTAGCGCCTGCAGTCGCCAACGCGGCGGTTTCCAGCGGCGTTGCCCGAATAAAAATCCCAAGTCCTCACACCTACTTGCAGGCGCTTGAAACCCGGCTGGGGCCTGAACGGGAAGTCATGCGCAAAATCATTTTCAGCGCTCAGCAGCATCCCAAACGGATCGTACTCCCTGAAGGCAATCATCCCACCATTCTTCGGGCTGCGCATCAGGTGGCGCGGGAAGGCATCGCCATTCCGCTTCTGCTCGGCAACGAAGATGAAATCGGTTTCATGGCCAAAGATTTGAACATTCCCCTGGACGGCATCGAAATCCTGGATCACCTGAAAAGCCCGCTGTTTGAAAAATTCTCAGATAAACTCTTTGAGATGCGATCCCGAAAAGGCTGGTCCACCGCAGAAACACGGTTACAGTTGAGAAATCGCCTCGTATTTGGAGCCATGATGGTTCGTGAAGGCCTGGTGCATGGCCAGGTGCATGGCATCAGCCGCTCCTATCCGGATTCCATTCGTCCGATGCTTCAGGTGATTCCCAAGCGCCCCGGGGTTTCGAAAGTCGCTGGCATCTACATGATGATTTTCAGAGATCAGACCCTGTTTATGGCTGACACCACGGTGAATATCAATCCCAGTTCCGAGGATTTGGCCGAAATTGCAATCCTTTCTGCAGAAATGGTCCGGTTTTTCGATATCAAACCCGTGATTGCCATGCTGTCTTTTTCCAATTTCGGCTCCACCCGTCATCCGGACGCCGCACGCGTGGAAAAAGCTGTTGAAATCGCCCGCAGTCGCAATCCGGACTTGACCATTGATGGTGAAATGCAGGCGGATACCGCCGTTTCGGAGGAAATATTGAATCGCCTGTATCCGTTCAACCGTCTGGGATCGCCGGCCAATGTACTGATATTCCCCAATCTGGATGCCGGAAACGCCGCTTACAAGCTTCTGAACCACCTGGGCGGCGCCAAAGCCGTCGGCCCTTTTCTGATGGGGATCAGCAAGCCGTTCAATGTCTTGCAGCGCGACACGGATATGGAAAATGTGGTAAATGTCATCGCCTTTACGGTGACACAGTCCCGGTAAATCAGATTACAATGGAATTATTGTTATTGTACGGGCATCCAGGTGCGTAACTGAGCCTTGCGGGCTTCGCTCTTGCCCCGCGGAGTAAGACTTTGATAATCCGGAGCAAGGGCGCGTTCCCAGTCTCCATAGACAGGATTCGGAATCACAATAAACCGAATGCCGAACTGATCTTTGTTCTGGTCAACAATGGCGTTTCTTTCTTTCATATCTTTGCCATAAGTGCCTATCGGCAGATCGTTTGCATTGTCGCCCATATAGAGAATCACATTGAAATCCTTCCCGACCGCATCGAAACGGGGCTGCTTATCGCTGGCATCGATTCTCACCATGACGTGTTTCGTATCAGCAAAGGGAAATCCCAATGCCGACAGGTTCTTGACCGTGCCAGAAAGACCCGCCATATCCCGGTTCGTTACATAAAATATCACAACGCCCTTTTGGGCCGCAGCATTCAGAAAATCGACGGCGCCCGGAATCGCCGTCGCCTGCGCCGCCTGCATCCATTCCTGCCAGGTCTTGCCGGAGAATGATACCTTCTTTTGGATCAAACCGCCGTCATAAGCGCCGTTATCGATGAGGGTCTCATCCAGATCGGAAATAACGGCAAGAGGTTTATCTCCCTTTTTGACGGCGCTTACCGCCTTTTCAACCGCCATGTCCGCCAGATTGAACGCCTGATAACAAAGCTCGCGATACTCCGCGGAAGTCTGCATCCATACCAGCCCCATCAGCGCCTGTTCGTTGAGATCACTGACCGTGTAAGCACTCTGCACGGTATCACCGGCAAAAGCCGGAACCTGGAAAATGAAGGTAAACAGCAATCCAATAACCACAAACATCGTAACGAATCGGTTATACTTTGTCATAAAGAATCGCTCCCTGTATCATACCGCCTCTGAAAATTCTCAAAATCGCCGTCTGTAAAAATCTCGGCGAATCGTTCGCCGCCTTTGCTGCGCCGGCGATAAAGCGCAATGCAATCCCTGACGATGGATACTACTTGCTCCTCGCTGAAAACACCAGAAAGCTCGCGAGCCAGCCTGGGGCGCCTGCCCAGCTTTCCCCCCAGCAGCACCCGATATCCCCTGCTCTTTTCTTTGATAGCCCCGGTGGGACAGATCTGAACGCATGCTCCGCAGAACAGACAGCGGTCCGTTCGAATGAATGGCCGGACAGCCGTCTGCGCCCCCAAATGCCCGGCTTCCAGTGAGACTGCCTGCTCCCGGCACTCGTTCACGCAGGCTTCGCACTGCGAACATGGGCTTGATGTGATTTCCGGAACACACGCTCCGATAATACCGATATCCCTGATCTGAGGCTGGGAGCAAGCGTTCGGGCAATCAGCCAAAGTGATCCGGAATTCATGATGATACTTGAGCTGGCCGTTGACGTGTTCTTTCAGAAATTTCAGAAGATCTTCTTCGGCCAGAAGGGATTCCAGTTTCTGAACAAGCTGATCTCCGGCGTTCGCCCGATGGGGGCATCCGCCCGCACCGAAACATGTCTCGATTTGATATCCCTTGATATCGGTTTCCATCCGGGAAAGAAATCGGGCCTGCGTGGCCTTAACCTCTGCAAGCGTCACAATGGGTTTCCCTTCGGCTTCCGCCTCGTTTTCCACACGGATACGCACCCGCTTCCGGACAAAAAAAGGAATTTTTCGGATGGCTTCTTCAGCCTCAGTCGTCCATTTCATAATATCACCTGAAAAAAAGCAAAAACAGCGAGGAGCGAAGGGTACTTTCGGGTACGCTGCAACGACGAAGGGTGCAGCGCAACGCAGCATCCGGACTTTTTACGAAACCGTCGGCATTGGCGTTCATACAGAGACACCCTCCACATCAGCGCCAGAAGGAGCGAGCGGGACACTGACGATAAATTCCGCACCGTCATCAATGTTATGCGCCGTGATGCGGCCATTCATGTTGCCTTCGATGATCATTTTGGACATGTACAGACCGATGCCGCTTCCCTGGGGCCGGGTGGTAAAATAGGGATCAAATATCTTTTCCAGAATATCTTCCGAAATGCCGCCTCCGCTGTCCCGCACCATGACACATCCTGTGTCGCCGGTATTTTCGATGCGGATATCCACGCTGCCGCCGCCATTCTTATGCGCCAGTATGGCGTCTCTGGCATTGGACAGCAGGTTGAGCAGCACCTGGGAATACTCATTGGGAAGCCCCATCAATTCTGCATCATGTGCTGTTTCAAGATGGATGGCGATATTGTGGTGCGTAAAGCTTGCCTGTACCAGAAAAATCGCCTCCTGAACCTGTTTACGGGCTGAAAAGGCTGAGATTTTCTTGTTGGGACGGAAAAAATTGAAAAAATCGCTGATGGTGGTGGACATTTTCTGAATCAGACGGTAGCAGTCGGCGGTAGCTTGATCCATATATTCGGCATTCAGGTCATTGAACCGATAGGCGTCCTGGATGTTGGCAATGACCAGACTCAGCGAATTCAACGGCTGTCGCCACTGGTGTGCAATGTTGCCGATCATCTCGCCCATGGCCGCCATCCGGCTTTGCTGAATCAGCACCTGGTCTTTTTGGCGTAGCTCTTTCACGGCTTTTTCGATGCGTTCTTCCAGAGATTGATTCAATTCCTCGAGCAGCCGCTGCTTTTCCCAAAGCGCTTCTTCCGCCCGCTTGCGTTCGGTGATTTCCGTCATTAAGGCTGTATTGACTGCTTTCAGTTCAGATGTCCGGTCGCGCACCTGCATCTCTACATCGCTGTAAGCCTGCTTCAGCGCATTCTGCGTCTGCCGAAGATCATGAAACTGCCCTGTCAGGGTATCCGCCATTTGTCTGAAATTGTGAATCAAACGATTTACTTCCAGGATGCCGCTTTCAAACCAGACGGTATCTTTGCCATCCATCAAAAGCCTGCTCGGAAGGTCGCGCGTCATTATGGACAGTTTTTCAAGCGTTGCAAGCAACTGTCTGCTCAACCATTCGGACAGCAGCAGCGCCGCAATCAAAATCAGGAACATCAGGGACAGTTTGCCGGTATAGGTGTTGTAGAGCTTTTGCTGGAAAGGCGCCACCGGCTGCTCCAATATCATTTTCCATGCCGCCGTATCCCCAAGGGTGATCTCCGTAACATATAACGATTTCGCCGAGCGTTCCGTCGCGGAGGTATTGGCGGGTAAAAGCGGCTCCCACTGATTAATCTGGGCATCGAGAGGGTGAACCGTTCCGCTGCCGCGCTCAAAACGCGCCATCACTTTCTGATCTGTGCGGTTGGTCATGATGACATTGCGATTTCTATCAATCAGCGTATAAAGTGTGTGATTGTAATGCAGGATTGTGTCGAGATACGCCCGTATCTGTTCCAGGGAAAGAATTCCGGAGACATAGCCGCCGTATGCTCCATCAATGACTACCGGTGCAAGCATCGTGACCATTGGCCTTGGAATGCCGACCTTTCCCATGACCACTTCCGAAAGCATCGGCTTGAGCGCCTGTTTGAGTTTTGAAATAAAAGGGCGACCGGCAAAGTTTTTGCCGATATTCTGCTGTCCCAGTTCATCTGACAGGGGATAATAAGCAGTGACGGTGGCATCTTTATTCAGCAGCCCAATACGCAAAAAATCCGGGTCGGATTTAGCGATCAGTTCCAGATAGGGTTGTGTCTGCTGCGGAGATATTGACGCAGCCATCGCCGCCAGATTGGCGACAGCGATTTCTCTTTTGTTGATCCAGGTCTTCAGATATTGCTCGATATTCCGGCTATCCTGAACCAAAATACTGCGAATATATGCGTCCGTCTTGGCAAAATCGCTTCTGCTGCCGACCGCCAGCATGATCAGTGCAGGACATAATACGAAGAAAGCCAGCATGTTATAAATAGTCTCGCTCAATGACACCCGCAATCGCAATGAACGAGACCGGAGTGAAAAACCGGTATATATCAATCTGGCGATCAGCACATTGGCAATGCCGTTTACAGTCACCTTGATTGCGAGAACAGCGGTGATGGCAAGAGACATATGCATTACGATATGAAAGAAGAAATACACCAGAGGTATGCCTATGAGAAGCCAGTAAAGCATATCCGTCACCACCATTTTCGTCCGGTGGCGGCTCATGAGCCAGCCGACCGTGGCTGCCTCCGCCATCACGATAATGATGCCATAAGGGTTATTCCAGAGAACATATGTATAGCCGGAGATAACGCCTGCCGCCAGAATGCCCGGAACAAATCCAAGACACTGTAACGCCAGCATGGAAAAGATGCTGCCGAAGAGAACATTGATATTCATGAAGAGTAAGAAATTGAAATAGTTGCCTGCCAGACCGGCGGCTATCATGACCAGAAAGAGGGGGAGCCGCCGCAATGTAATACCTGTATTCAAAGGCATCTTTTCGAATTTCTCCATTAAAACTCTCTTTACCCCAGGGAAAACTGTATTGACATATTCTGATATAAAAACAGTGTCTGTGACCTGATAAACTCGGAGAAATCCAATCAGGCCGAAAAGCTAAAGAAAGATCACTGTGCGCAAATTTTGCCTGTGAGCTGTACATTGCATGCGTCATCGAAGGATGCAGCGCAACGCAGCATCCGGATTTTTGCGAGGCTACCAAAGATATCATGGAATGACGTAACAGAACGAAAAGAAATGTTCAAGAAGACATTTTAAATTCCGGCGGAATCGCTCACAGTGCTGCATGGTTGGAGTGTAAATTCTGTACCCGAAATATCTTGTCAAGCATTTTCCTATAATATATTGAAGTAATGAGAGGGGAAATCGATACACCATAGCGATTAATTCTGACGGCTTCGTAAAAAGTCCGCACGCTGCAATGACGAAGGATTTGCGCGCCTTGCCTGCGAACATTTTACGAAGTCGTCAAATATTTGGTATACGAAATGTGTTCCCGAAGGTCCACAACCGCCGCCTATACGGTTTTAGCGTGATTTTCTATTGTACTCATCAGCCTGAAACTGGGTAGAACACTGACAAAAAGAGAAATTTTATGCCGCGACTGACTGAGCAAGAAAAGCAGGAGGTTGTCCGTTTTATCGAGGCGGACAGACCGTTGCCGGAGAAGTACCGCTTTCTGCTGTTTGAGGACAAGCGGGAAGTGGAATTGGTCTGGAATGGCAAAACGAGTGAAGTCTGCAATATCGTGCTGCCGTTTCAGGTCATCGAGCAGGTGGACGAGCCGCGCTCTGAAAAGTCGTCGGACACCGCCAGACAAATGAAACTGTTCCCTCTGGACGCTCGAGGCCGCCAGCTCAAGGGCTGGACGAACAAGCTGATCTGGGGCGACAACAAGCTCATCCTCTCCAGTCTCAAAAACGGCCCGATGCGCGAAGAGATCGAGAAGCAGGGGGGGCTGAAACTCATTTACATTGACCCGCCGTTTGATGTCGGCGCTGATTTCTCGATGGACATCGAGATCGGCGGTGACACCTTTACCAAGAAGCCCAACATCCTTGAAGAAATCGCCTACCGCGATACTTGGGGTAAGGGGGCGGATTCTTTTATCGCCATGATCTACGAACGGCTGGTTCTCATGCGGGATTTGCTGGCTGAGGATGGGAGTATTTATGTGCATTGTGATTGGAGGGTGAACGCTTTTATACGAATAGTGATGAACGAGATATTTGGAATAAACAACTACGTCAACGAAATCACATGGAAGCGTTCCGATGCGCATAGCGACGGTGGCCAAGGGGCAAAACAATTTGGAAAGATATGTGACACGATCTTCTATTGCGTCAAATCTGTAGGACAGCAGATACTCAACATGCAGTTCACACCATTACCCGAAGCTACAGCATCAAAGTGGTATCGACATGTGGAAGAAGGGACGGGTAGGCGATTTAATAAAGCCGATATTACCGGCCCAGGTGGCGCCAAGAAAGGTAACCCTGTTTATGACTGGAAGGGTGTCACCCGCGCTTGGCGATATAGCAAAGAGCGAATGGAGCAGCTTGACAGGAAAGGTCTCATCGTTTATTCCAACACAGGGATGCCCTATCTCAAACGCTATCTTGACGAGAGCAAGGGCGTTCCCACACAGGACTTGTGGGACGATATCAAGATGATCCGTGGAATACACGGTAGTAGTGAAGGGCTTGCTTATCCAACCCAAAAACCCGAAGCCCTGCTCGAACGCATTATAAAAGCCTCTTCCAATGAAGGCGATTTGGTCGCCGACTTCTTCTGCGGCTCCGGTACAACCGCAGCCGTAGCGGAGAAACTTGGCCGCAGATGGATTTGCACCGATCTCGGCAAATTCGCCATCCACACCACCCGCAAGCGGCTGATCGGCATACAGCGCGCGCTCAAGGCCGATAGCAAGAACTACCGCGCCTTTGAAATCCTCAACCTGGGCAAATACGAGCGCCAGCACTACATCGGCGTCAATTCCAACCTGCGCGAGGCGGAACAGCAGAAGCAACTGGAAGAAAAAGAAGCGGCGTTTCTCGATCTGATCCTGCGGGCTTATCGTGCTGAGAAGACGACGGGTTTTGCCTGCTTCCATGGAAAAAAAGCCGGGCGGCTGGTGGCCGTCGGGCCGGTGAACCTACCGGTGACGCGGCTCTTTGTCGAGGAGATCATTCTGGAATGCCGCAAGAAGCACATCACCAAGGTGGACATTCTGGGCTTTGAGTTCGAGATGGGGCTGTTCCCCAACGTGCTGGACGAAGCGCGGGCCAAGGGCATTGATATTGCGTCCAAATACATTCCTGCCGAAGTGTTCGACAAGCGGGCGGTGGAAAAAAACCAGGTGGTGTTCCACGATGTGTCCTATATCGAGGTCAAACCGCTGATAAACACCAAAAAACGTCAACACAGCGTGGCGGTGGAGCTGACGGATTTTTCGGTGTTCTACTCGCAGGACTCAATCGCCAATGCGGAAGCGGCCATCAAGAACAAGGGCAGCCGGATCGTGGTGGAGAAGGGCCAGATCGTAAAGGTGAAAAAAGACAAGGACGGCATTGTTACCCGCGATGTGCTGACCCGGCACTGGACGGACTGGATTGATTACTGGGCCGTGGATTTCAACTTCGAGAGCAAACGGGAGATCATCCGGGTGAAAAACGAAGAAACCGGCGAATGGGAAGAACAGTGGACCGGAGATTATATCTTCGAGAACGAGTGGCAGAGCTTCCGCACCAAGAAAGACCGTTCGCTGGAACTGAAAAGCATCTTTCACGAATGCCCGCCGGGGCGGTGTAAGATTGCAGTGAAGGTGGTGGACATCTTCGGTAACGACACGATGACGATTGTGGATGTGAACGTGTGAACGAACGGAAGGAAGAAATTAATGGCGAAGAAAATTGCGCAGACAGTCGGTGCCCAGGCGTCTCCTTTCGAGCAAATTCGGAAGGTCAATGAAGCGGGCTATGAGTATTGGGAGAGTCGAGACTTGGCAGCGGTTCTCGAATACACGCAGTACCGAAATTTCGAGGCCGTTATAGAGAAGGCCAGACTGGCGTGTTTCAACAGCGGCCATCGTATTGAGGATCATTTTGCTGACATCAGCAAAATGATCGAGATCGGGAAAGGTGGCAAACGCGAGATCAAAGTCACGTTGCTTTCGCGCTATGCATGTTACCTTGCCATCCAGAACGCCGATCCCCAAAAAAAGATTGTGGCGCATGGCCAAACCTATTTTGCCATCCAGACACGGCGACAGGAACTGGCGGCAAATCTGTTCCGGGCCACCCAGACAGAGGAAAAACTGCGCCGGGACGAGGTGAAGGGAAAAAATGCGGCGAACCGGACGCATCGTGAAGTCGGTGCAAAGGTGCGACAAACCATCCAGGAATTGGGCGGCACGATGCCCGAAGATTTGCCGGTGTCGGACAGTGTCAAAAAAATCGAAATCAAACAGCGCAAGCAACTTGGCAAGACCGAGACACCCGCAAAAAAGAAAAGTGAGTAACCAAACATGGCTCTGCATAAAGATTTTCCGCAATCTCCTCACGCGATTCTTGAACCGGCTCTCCGGTGGTTTCCGGCCGATGAGGCGTTGCGGGAAACCAGCATGGAAAAACTCATGCCGCCGCTTGTGGCGGAACTGCGCCGCAAGGTGAAGGAGTTCCGCGACAGTGGATATGCAGGCGCGGCGGATACCAGCCGGAGCCTGCTCAATTGGTGGTTCAACACGCCGCATCTGCTCCCCACATCCGACGGGACCATGACGGAGTTTGGATACTATTTCGCCCAACGAGAGGCGCTGGAGACCATTGTCTATCTTTATGATGTAGCGGGAGTTCAGGATAAACATGACCTGATGCGCTATGATGCCGGCGGCCTTGTATCCGGTAGCATGTTCGACGAGACCTGGCGGCGTTTCGTGGTGAAGATGGCGACGGGCAGCGGCAAAACCAAGGTGCTGAGCCTGACGCTGGCGTGGAGTTTTTATCACAAGCTTTACGAACCGGAATCTGAACTGGCGCGCAATTTTCTGGTCATTACGCCCAACATCATCGTTTTGGACCGAATTTACCGGGATTTCCAGGGACTGCGTATCTTCTTCGCCGACCCGGTATTGCCGGATAACGGGTTTGACGGACGCAACTGGCGCGACGATTTTCAACTGACGCTGCACCGGCAAGATGAAGTGCGCATCACCCGGCCCACGGGCAATATCTTCCTGACCAACATTCACCGGGTATATTCGGGAGACGATATTCCGCCGTCACCCGAGGATGACGACATGCGGGATTATTTTCTGGGCAAGCGGCCCACGGGCGCAACCACGGATTCCAAGGTGGATCTGGGCATGATCGTCCGGGATATTGACGAACTGATGGTGCTGAATGACGAAGCGCACCATATTCATGATCCGCGCATGGCCTGGTTCAAAGCCATTGAAGACATCCATAACCGGCTGAAGCAAAAAGGCGCCGCCCTTTCCATGCAGGTGGACACGACGGCCACCCCCAGGCACAACAACGGCGCGATTTTCGTTCAGACCATATCCGACTATCCGCTGGTGGAGGCCATTTCGCAGAACGTCGTGAAACACCCCATCCTGCCGGATGCCGCCAGTCGTGAGAAGTTGAGCGAACGACAGAGCGCAAAATACACCGAGAAATACACCGACTATATCCATCTGAGCGTGATCGAATGGCGCAAGGCGTATGCCGAACACGAGAAGATGGGCAAGAAGGCGATTCTGTTCGTGATGACCGACGACACGCGCAACTGTGACGATGTGGCTGAGTATCTACGGATCACCTATCCGGAATTCAGCGATAAAGACGCGGTGCTTGTCATTCACACCAGAAACAACGGCGATATTTCTGAAGCGGCCTCAGGCAAGGACAAAGACGAACTGGAGAAACTGCGCAAACAGGCCAACGAGATTGACGGGATGGACAGCCCGTACAAGGCCATCATCTCGGTGATGATGCTTAAAGAAGGGTGGGATGTGAAAAATGTCACCACCATCGTGGGGCTGCGCGCCTATTCTGCGACAAGCAACATCCTTCCCGAACAGACGCTGGGCCGGGGATTGCGCAAGATGTATCCCGGAGATGTGGAAGAGTACGTCAGCGTGGTCGGCACCAATGCGTTCATGGAGTTTGTGGAATCCATTCAGGCTGAAGGCGTGATGCTGGAAAAAAAGGCGATGGGGGAAGGAACCGTACCAAAAACGCCACTGGTGGTCGAAGTTGACAAGGAAAACGAGAAGAAGGACATTGCCGGCCTGGACATTGAAATTCCGGTGCTGGCCCCCCGTGCTTACCGGGAATACAAGAGCCTTGGCGATCTGGACATTGCCGCGATGGAGCACCAGCGCATAACCTGCCAGCAATTCAGCGAAGCTGAACAGAGGGAGATCGTATTTAAAGACATCGCCACCGGCGGAATTGCGCACACCACGATTCTTGACTCAGCCGGCATTGCCGACTACCGCAGCGTGATCGGCTACTTCACCCAAAGCATCATGAAGGAGCTGCGCCTGGTCAGCGGTTATGACGTGCTGTATGGCAAGGTCAAGGCGTTTGTGAAATCGGAGTTGTTTGATTGCCCGGTGGCGCTGGAAGACCCCAACACGTTACGCAACCTGTCGGAACCGGCCGCCACCCAGACACTGATTGAGACTTTCAAAAAGGCGATCAACGCACTGACCGTCCGGGACAAAGGCGACGCCGAAATCCGGGACACAATCAAATTGCGTCAAACCCGGCCTTTTGTGGCCAAGGAGCAGGGATATTTGGTCCCAAGGAAAAGCGTCTTCAACCGCATCATCGGAGACAGCGCGCTTGAGCTTCGGTTTGCCGCGTTCCTGGAAGACTGCGATGATGTCGTCTCTTATGCCAAGAACTACCTGGCCGTACATTTCAAGCTGGATTATATGAACCATGCCGGCGATATTTCCAATTACTACCCGGATTTTATGGTCAAGCTGTCCGACAGGCGGATTGTCATCGTCGAAACCAAAGGGCAGGAAGATTTGGATGCGCCGCTGAAGATGGCGCGGCTCCGGCAATGGTGTGAAGATGTCAACCGGGTGCAGGCGGACGTGAAATATGACTTTGTCTATGTGGATGAAGAAGGTTTTGAAAAATACAGACCGGCTTCATTCGAGCAGTTACTGGCGGGTTTTCAGGAATTCAAAATCCGGTGCGCCAAAGACAGGGCATCCGCTTTATCCACAATCTCTCCCATATCCTGAGCGTCCCGGATGCGCTCCAGAAGTCCGCCCATTTCAGGCCCCGGCTTCATCCCCATGTCCATCAGGTCATTGCCTGAAATCAGACGGCTGCGCGCCAGTTGAGGTTGGGCCTTGTCATAATACTGCACGACCGCCCGCCGGAACCAGTCAAGATGTGCGGCCATCACATCGGCGCTGGAAGCCGGCCCCAAAGCACCTTGAATATCCGCCATTCCCAGAATAAAGATTGGAATGACATCGTCCCCGAATTTCCGGAACCATCGCATCAGTGTCCGGGGTCGGACATCAGGAGCGGACAGACTTAACACGTGCAGATGTTCCGAGAGCAGCAATCCGAGGAACTCCCGATCCCGCTTCGCCATCTTCAACCGTTCTGCGATGACGGCCATCATTGCCGCGCCGATTTCGTCATGGCCATAGAATGTGATGCGTCCGGTTTCCTGGTTTAACCCTCGGGTGGAGGGCTTTCCCACATCATGCAGCAATGCCGCCAGCTTCAGGAGCGGAAGCCGGTTGTGTTCGCCGAGATTGTCCGCGATTACCCGGTGATTCTCCCCGAAACATTCCGAAAGATGATTCAAAATGTATTCGATGTTTTCGACCACCAGCAGGGAGTGACCCCACACATTTTTGTGGTGATAGGTATTCTGGGGGCATCCTTTCATGGGACCAATTTCAGGAAATATCACCTCCAGAATACCGGCTTCATCCATTGGGCGGATAGCCTCCGCCGCAACAGGCTGCTCCAGAATGAGCAGCAGTTCCGAGACAATCCGCTCAACCGATATGCGGGCCAGCAGCATAACGCCGGCCTGCATTTTCTCCCGTGTGTCTTGTTCTATGGCAAACCCCAGTTGAGCGGCCAGTCGATACGCCCTCAGAATCCTCAACGGATCGGATTCAAAAACATCCTTGCGGACACAGCGGATGATCTTTCCCCTGATATCCCCTCTGCCGTTTGCCGGATCGATAATATCTCCCGGCTGTCCGTCTTTCCCGATCTGCATGGCGATGGCGTTCATGGTGAAATCCCGGCAATGCAGATCATCCAGGATTGTCGCTCCCCGCATTTCGGCAATATCGAGAACCCTGGAAGGAAACTTCCTGTCCACCACGCGAAACGTCGGCGCGTCAGGCTTTTTCTCCATAGGGACAACAGCCATGTTCTTGCCTTTTGCCAGCAAACGGGCGAATCTTCCGGCGTCTTTACAGACCAGATCGATATCCTTACACATTCTGCCCAGCAATAAATCGCGGATAACGCCTCCCACCAGATACAGTTCAGGGAAAGGCCCTTTAAAGTCAGACACCCATTTCCCCAGATCAATGACATCCATTGCCGATGAATTCATAGGCACTTACCGTATTATTCCAAGGGGACACCGGTTAACACGCCGGGCGGTGTCTCTTTCGAAGGATCCTGCACATATTCCAGATTAACTGCTTCATTCATAAGCTGTTGAAAAGTGGAAAATGAGACATCCAGATTCGTAGCCGATGTGCTGCCGCCCGGAACCAGAAGCTGCATGGATGCCGGTGGATTGGCGAGCGTCAATGATGTCAGATTACGCAGTTGATCAAAGGTTTGCGCGGTGTAGAATACGCGGACAATATACTCCTGAGTGCTGTTCACCTGTCGCAGTTCAAAAACGAGCGCTCCGCCCGGAGCGCAAAAGTCCGGTTCATAGCCGGGCAGCAGCCAGTGCAGATGAAGAAGACCCGCCAATCCGATCACATATCCATCAGAACTGATAATTACATGCGCCCTTGTCTGGGGATCTCCAAATGCTCCGGGAACATTCTCGCCGGTGACAACCTGCTCCATGGTGCGAAGTATGTGTTCGCCAGCGTTTGAGCTCTGCACCTGATCGAGGTAGGGCGGAAGCATCTCGATATTAAAAATGAGATTGTTAATCCGGGTCTGCTGGGAAATAGCATCCAGTGAAAGCCTGCCCCAGGCCACATCACTGAGCGGGAAGTTATCTGCGTATTGCATGACAAACGGGTCGGCTGCTAAATCTGTTAAATGCAGTCCGCCTATATTGATCACACCTCCTGTGGACAGAGATGTATTGGCAGTAAGTGTAATGGGGTGAGATGTCTGAGAGGTCGGATCGGTTGATCCATGCAGGGCGCCGGGTGTTGGCTGAGTTCCTGACGGATAGAGCGCACTTCGGATCAGGGAAAGCTCGCCGCTGTAAGCGGACGCTATTGCGGATCCACTATTAAAAATTCCTTGAACTTCGTTTACGGCGCGGGCAGCATCGACTGTCGCCACGTTTGTCAGAATGGGGTCGAAAACCGGATCTGGCACGGCAGGTGTGGCGCCATTGGCAATATTGTAGGAATGAACCGGTATCGTGACACCCGGAATCAATCCTTCCCCGAATTTGGCGGCGGTAACGTTGGAGCGCTGAATGGAGTTGGCGCGGAAATACGAGCGGGATATATCTGTCTGAGCATCGCCCGTGAGAAGCCCCTCAAAGAGCAGATAGTCGTGGAAATAGGAACCCAGCAGGCTTGCCGCCTGCTGCCCGCGGGAGGTCAGGTAGCCTGTGGGAACCGCGAAGTCAGGGTAGGTGTCAACGGCATACTGGGCCAGGCTGGAGGGGTCCGATGTGGGTGCGCGTATGCTGTGGCGGCCAAAAATGATGATCTGTTTCAGCGTGGTGTTATCACCAGCAACCGATACTACGTTGGAATATTCGCTTAAACCGGTGTTGTCGCGGGACTGGACTGCCGCATAATAGGCAGTGTCAGCCGCTATGGCGCCCGACCAGCTTGTCTGGGTTCCCATATCCACACTTACGATGGATGTCGAACCCACTGGGACATAGGACAGGGTATAACCCCTTACGCCCGCAACTGCTGTCCAGGAAAGGTAAACCCAGCCCCTGTTTGTAACACTTAACACCGGGGCTTGCGGCTGAGCCATTGCCGTGCCTGATATCAGAATCATCAAGGCGCATGTCATTACAAAAAAATATTTTTTCAATTTCATCGCTTCTTCCTTTGCTGTGATGTGGGTTCCCTTCACGAGGATTGATGAAGGAAGATGTACTACGCTGACGACCGATAACGCAGTGAAATTTGATATCTGAGAGTCTATCTCTAATCTGTGTTGCATCTGCCGGTGAAAAACATGTGGATAACCTTATCTCTGCCGATGACTCTGACCAGTTCCCGCATGGCGCAGTAGATAAAGAACAACACGGCAAGCCACATCTGAATCAGCCAAAATTGGGACCACACGATCTCATCCGCTAAATGCCGGTTCGCTTCCATGAAGCTATTGTGCTTTATCAGCAGTGAAACGACATGCTCCAGATAACGGACAAGAAGCGCCGCCAGAAAATAAATAAGGCTTTTCCAGCACGTATTATAGATCAGCGGATGATCGGGAAATTTGTTCACAAAGGGCAGCTTGTCAACAATCAGCACTACTTTTCCGACCAGAAAAGCCCCAACGATTGCCGCGCCAAACCCTGTCCAGGAAATACCGTACTCGCGAAGAATCAGCCGTTTCGTGACCAGGATAAGGCTGAAGGCAATGAGAAAAAAAATCGTAGGCGGCAGAATTTCAAAAAAATCGTGCTGGATGTTTTTTAATAACTTCATAGGGGGCGGCCTCTTTTAATTCCATTTTGCTTTCAAAATGATATTCCAGCAAGCATTCGGACTGAGACCGCGAAAGCAAGCGAGCAGCGATGAGACTGTACATTCAGTACGTCGAATCGCGGCACAGCGAAGCTG
>LKPX01000053.1 GCA_001443525.1 Desulfobacteraceae bacterium RAAP-1
TTGATAAACTGCGGGAAATGGCCGAGGCGCACCAGGAAATGGGCAAGCAGTTACGGACAGAACTTGTTCAGTTTATGTCGGATCTGAATGCCACCGAGTCCAGCCGTCTGTCAACCGCCCGGGAAGATGGCGGTCAGCGACAAGATGAGATCACCCAGAGAACTGCGGTGGTTGATGATTTAAGAAAAAACCTCATTGATAAACTGCGGGAAATGGCCGAGGCGCACCAGGAAATGGGCAAGCAGTTACGGACAGATCTCGATCAGTTTATGTCGAATCTTTCAGAAGCCGAATCCGATCGAAAAACCGCCGCTCAGGCATATCTGTCAGAAGTTCAAGCGGATGTCCGGGAAACTGCGGCGGCCTGGAAAGAGTTAATTCAACGCATTCAAGCGTCCAGATCTGAATCACCGTCCGTTGTTACCGAAACAGCAGAAACTGCGTCTTCATTTTTGTCTGATGAAAAAAAAAACACTTTTGTTGAAGAAACAATAGCCCTTTCAGAAACATCGGATGGGATTCAAGACCATGCCCTGAATGAAGATGCCGGTATGAATGGAGAAAATTATCGCGAAAGAATCGTTACGGTTCTTCGAAATCATAAAGAAGGCATGAAAATGATTCAGGTAGCGGAATTGCTGGGTGTTGAAAACTGGCGATCCCTGATCCCCGTCATGCGAGAATTGCTGGATGAACAGATTTTGGTAAAAGACAGTTCCCTGTATTTTGTCAACCCGTTATAAGGTAGCCCATTGATTCTTTTGCCAACGAAAAGGAAATGGATATGGATATGAAATGGCATGCTTGCTCATTTTGCAGGGGAAAAGGTATCGATCCTTTTCAAATGTTTTACGTTGATTCAATATGTCAGGTGTGTGGCGGACGCGGTAAGAAGCGAATCCCGGAACAAGCTGTTTCCTGTGCATACTGCCAGGGATCGGGTGTTCAACCGCAACGAAGGCTTGTCTGCACCGTATGCGGTGGAACCGGTTTTGTCAGCATTCACGAACCAACTATACCCTGTCCGAAATGTCATACAAAAGGCAGGTCTGCGGGCGAATATCTGCCCTGCCGGACATGCAGGGGGAAAGGTCAGGTATCGTGTGCTGTAATCGGGTTAAAAGGAGATTGTCATGTCTGAAACAACGACCATTCTGGAACCCATATCTATGTCGGATTTTGTTGAAACACCCTATATCAGCGATGTGACAGTCCGGGCCGTGGGGTATCTGGAAGCAGGCTTTCCCCTTCATTTTCGTGGTATTTCCGGTACCGGAAAAACTACGATTGCCATGCATGTGGCCAGTAAAATCGGTCGGCCGGTGATCCTGATTCATGGGGACGAAGAATTTTCGACATCGGATCTGGTGGGAAGCGAACAGGGTTACAGTATTCGCAGAGTAAGGGATAATTTTATTCACACGGTTCTGAAAACCGAAGAGAATATGCGCAAGCAATGGGTGGACAACCGTCTGACTGTTGCCTGCAAGCATGGCCTCACCCTGATCTATGATGAATTTACCCGGTCAAGGCCAGAGGCCAACAATGCCCTGTTATCAGTTCTTCAAGAAAAAATGCTGGATCTGCCGGTCTGCAGAAACGGCGATGGGAATTATCTGAGAGTCGATCCCAATTTCAGAGCCATATTTACCAGCAATCCGGAAGAGTATGCCGGTGTGTATCGCAGCCAGGATGCGCTTCGGGATCGGATGGTGACCATTGATCTGGATAATTTTGACCGCGAAACCGAAATTCGGATTACCGCCGCCAAATCCGGTTTGCCCATAGAAGACGTCGCAAAGATTGTCGATATTGTCCGGGGAATCCGGGAGTCCGATGTGTATGAGTTCGCACCGACGATCAGAGGCTGCAACATGATTGCAAAATCAGCCGTGGTTCGAAAGGCGTTGATCCGTAAAGACGATACGGTGTTTCGGCAGATATGTTTTGATATTTTATCATCCGAAACCAGCCGTATCGGCAACAGGTCAAATCAGGAACGCGTCAAAGAGGTGATTGCAGGCCTCATCGATCAGTATTGCTGATAAGTATAAGGAGAGGATCAATGGATAGCAAACCAGCCGGAAATGATATGATCAGACGGGGGTCTTCGTCTTTAAAAACCGCTCTGAAAAACTGTTTGACGAACAAACATCAGCAGAAACGGTCAGACTATTTGGAATTATTTGTTATTGAAAAACATCTGTGGCGGTTGAATCAGGAAAAATCCAATTTGAACCGCCGCGTTCAACAGATCGATGAAGAAATGATGACTATTGAAGGAACGATCGCGCGGCTGAAAAGAACCATCGATCTGGAACAACAGCACCGCAGGGTCGTTTTGCACGGAGAGAAACCGTCGCCGGCCGTAACCCCAATGAAAACAATGACAATAGGATATTGATGCACTTGTAAAAAGTCTGAATTGGGAACGAAAGGGCGCTATGAACCAGGAAGGTAAATACCTGTATTGCATCATTGCTGGGAATGAGTACCGAGGTTTCGGACCCATCGGCATCGGCGGCCGCGGCGACATGGTATCCACCATCGGATATCAGGATATCAGCGCGGTGATCAGCAGCACGCCCATGGACCAGTATGTGATCAATCAAGAAAATATGATGTCCCATGAACAGGTTATCGAAACCGTGATGAAAGATTTTACGGTTCTGCCCGTTCGATTCTGCACAGTCGCGTCCAGCGCTGAAGAACTGCGTACCATGCTGAGACGAAGGTATTCAGAGCTTAAAGGCTTGCTCAAAGACATGGACAACAAGTTTGAAATGGGACTGAAGGCCGTGTGGAAAAACATGCATCAAATCTATCAGGAAATTGTGGATGACAGTCCTGCCATCAGAGAGCTCAAACAGAAAGCCGATGCATCTCCGGAAACACCGGCAAATCCAATACAGCTTGAACTGGGCAGGGCGGTGAAGGAGGCGCTCGATCGCAAAAAAGAAAAAGAAAGCGCTCAAATGATTCCGTTTTTTAAAAAAATCGTTCTGGATGTCAAACTGAACAGGTTGATCGGAGACAACATGGTATTGAATGCTGCGTTTCTGATTGATCGCTCTCGCGAAAAATCTTTTGACTTGATGATAGACGATCTGCAGAAAAAATTGGACGATCGCGTGCTGTTCAAATATGTGGGGCCGGCGCCGCTGTTTCATTTTGTCAACCTGGTCATGAAATTGTAACGAGAAGGATAGGAGGATAGGATGCCATCTGATAAAAAGGAAGACGTTGGAATCGATTTTGGTCTGGGGGGGTTATTCAAAGGCTTGAGCAATCTGATGGATGCGGCCGTGCAACTGTCTGAAAAAGGGGAATCCCTATCCAAATCCGGGGAGATTCATTTCAGTGGACTGGACAAACTGAAGGGCTTAAAAGACCTGAAAGGGGTTTATGGTATCCGGATCGGCACCATGTCGGATGGGAAACCATCGGTACGTTCCTTTGGAAATATAAAAAAATCTCCGACCGGACCTGTGGTGGAAGAAACGCGTGAACCGCTTGTGGATGTTTTTGATGATGCGGACAGCATTCAAATCGTAGCCGAAATGCCGGGTGTTTCTCAAAGCGACATCGAAGTGGATGTCAGAGGCGATATCGTCGGCATTACAGCCATATCCGACACGCGAAAATACCAGAAGGAGCTTCTTCTCTCCCGTGCCGTGCAGCCAGAGGACATGACCTGGACCTATCAGAACGGCATTCTGGAGATCGTTATCAAAACCACGGCCGAAAAAAAATGAGACCTCGTTCACCAGGAGATTGGAAATGGATGTTTCAGACATAACCCTCAAAGTTGCGGAAGCCGGATCACGCGATGTCGGCCGGGGCATCGCCCGTTTCGATCCGGCTGATTTCAAATCCGTTGGTGTTCAGGTGGGTGACGTGATTCGGATAACCGGAAAACGCAATACCGCCGCCAAGGTGTTGCCTGCCTATATGGAGGATCGCGGAAAGGGAATGATTCGGCTGGATGGCATTACCCGTGAAAATGCGCGGGTTGGCATCGATGAAAAAGTCAGTATCGTCAAGTCCGATTTTCAGCCAGCCCATAAGATCGTTGTTTCATCGCTGACACCGATGCGCTCTGTTGACACCCGCTATATCGGCAGTCTTCTTGAAGGAATCGCCCTGATCGAGGGAGACACCATTCGCGCCAAGCTGTTTGGATCCAAGACCCGAGATTTTCATGTGGTTTCAACCCAGCCTTCCGGGGTGGTCATGATCCATTCGCAGACCACCATCCATATCCAGGAGAAAAAAGAGCCCGGAGAAGGTCGGTCCAGAGTTTCATATGAAGATATCGGCGGATTGGGCCATCAGATCCGGCGCATCCGGGAGATGATCGAATTGCCCCTGAAATACCCGGAAGTTTTTGAACGGCTGGGGATCGATCCTCCCAAGGGAGTTCTGCTGCATGGGCCGCCCGGATGTGGCAAAACCCTGATCGCGCGGGCTGTGGCCAATGAAACGGATGTATTCATGGCGCAACTGAGCGGCCCGGAGATCATGAATAAGTTTTACGGCGAAAGCGAAGCTAATCTGCGCCGAATTTTTGATGAGGCGTCCAGTAAGGCCCCCAGCATCATTTTTCTGGATGAAATAGATTCCATCGCGCCTAAACGGGAAGAAATGGGCGGCGAAAAACAGGTGGAAAAACGGGTTGTGGCCCAGCTTCTGGCGCTGATGGATGGTCTGTCTTCCCGGGGACAGGTGATTGTCATCGGCGCCACCAATATTCCCAATGTCATCGATCCCGCCCTGAGGCGACCGGGCCGGTTCGACCGTGAAATTGAAATCGCCATTCCCGACAAACATGGGCGCCTGGAGATTTTAAACATTCATACACGGGGCATGCCCCTGGCGGAAGATGTGGACCTGGTTCGATTGTCTGAAATGACGCATGGATATATCGGCGCGGATATTGAGGCGCTTTGCCGGGAAGCAGCCATGGCTACGTTAAGAAAAATATTCCCCACAATCGATTTTCAGATGGTTGAAATCCCCTACGATACATTGATGGCCCTTCAGGTCTCCATGGATAATTTTCTGGAAGCTTTCCGGGAAATCGAACCATCGGCCATTCGGGAGGTTTTCACCGAGATCCCCGATGTGAAATGGGAGGATGTGGGCGGGTTGGATGAGGTGAAACAGGTTCTTAAGGAAACAATTGAATGGCCTCTGAAATATGCCGGACTGTTTGAACATATGAAGACCACGCCATCAAAAGGCATCCTGCTGTATGGTCCTCCGGGTGTGGGAAAAACACTTCTGGCCAAGGCGGTCGCCACGGAATCCGGCGTCAATTTTATTTCGGTCAAAGGGCCGGAGCTTCTTTCAAAATGGATCGGAGAAAGCGAGAAAGGCATTCGGGAAGTCTTTCGAAAAGCCCGACAAGCCTCGCCCTGCATTATTTTTTTTGATGAAATTGACAGCATTGCCGCCAGAAGGGGGGGAGAGTCCTCTTCCCATACGGTGGATCGCATGATCAGCCAGCTTCTGACCGAGATGGACGGCATCGAGGAACTGAAAGGCATCGTGGTTCTGGCCGCGACAAACCGGCTGGATATTCTGGATCCTGCGATACTTCGGGCCGGACGTTTCGATTTTCACATCGAACTGCCTGCGCCGGATGAAACCACGCGGGAGGCCATTTTCAGAGTTCATACCCGTGGTAAACCCCTTGACCCGAACGTGGATATCAAAAGCCTGGCGCAAGCCGCAAGCAACCTGGTCGGGGCCGACATTGAATTGATTTGCCGGAATGCCGCGCTGGCCGCAATTCGGGGAGCCATTCAGTCAGGCAAAAGCGATGATGCCCACGTGTTTATTACCGCCAGACATTTTGAAATTGGGAACGAGGGAGGATGAAAACAGATGAAAGCGGTTTCCTTGAATGGCAAATATCTTTATGGCTTTGTTCAGGTTTCCGATACGATTCAGTTTAACATTGCCGGGATGGATCAGAAAATGCTCTATACCATCCCACACCGCGATATCGCCGCAGTGGTCAGTGATGCGGTTCCCATCATCTGGTCGGACCTTCCGCGGGAAACCGTATTTTCCTATCTTACGAACCATCAGGCCGCGATTGAAGGGGTCATGGAACGATATGAAATCATTCCGGCCAAATTTGCAACATATTTGCCCAACGGAAATCTGGTTCAACAGGTCCTGAAAACCGAATATCACCCCATTCGATCCAGCCTGGCCGAGATGGCCAACCGAATCGAACTGGATGTGGTGGTTTTATGGCGTGATCCGGCCGACCTGTTTAAAAAAATCGCGGCAATGCCGCAAGTCGATGCCATCAAACGACAGATAGCTGAAGCCAAACCTGATCAATGCCGCAACCTGGAGATTCAGGCCGGAAAACAGGTCAAAGCGATTCTGGACAGCATGAATGCGGCCTTTGCAAACGAGGCGATAGACGCACTGTCGCCGCTTTCTCAGGCCTGTCAGCCTCATGAAGTCAAAGATGACGAGATGATTTTGAACTGTGCGTTTCTGCTCGAAACACACAAGTTGGACGCGTTTGAAAAAGAGATATTTGCTCTGGATAAGCGGTATTGCAATCAGTTGATATTTCGATTGATTGGACCGCTTCCGCCCTATAGCTTCAGAACCCTTGAAATTGAACAACTGGATCCCGGTGATGTTGAAAACGCACGGGTTCTTTTTTCTCTGGGGAAAACCGCCACAGAACTTGAAATCAGAGCCAGATACCGGGAAATGGCCAAAACACTTCATCCCGACCACTTTCCGGAAGATAAAACAGCCCAAGACCGGTTTGAATCGTTCAATAAGGCATATGAGATTCTGAAAGCCTACTGCCGCGGCGACGCCTGTTCTTTCGAACCCGCCGATATTCAGAACTGGGTCGCCGTCAGAGAAATGAAATATCGGGCAGGAACGCGATAATTATGAGGCACTTGCTGTATCTGCCGGTAATCCATGCAGGAGCGGACATGGGAAGCCTGGACAAATCACTGGCCGGAAACAGACTGGACGTTATGGGCAGAGAGCGGTGGGAATTACACCAGCAGGTCATTGTCCGGTACTGGCAGGAAGTCGAAACCTGGTGTTTGTCCCTGGAAGCCCCGCTGCCGGCCATATACCAGGACGGACTTCTGGCCGACGGGGAGCTGGGCCGAAAAATCATCCAGGAAAACGCGGCAAGGGGCAGTGTCAATTTTAGGATCGTTAACCAGTTGATGGAAAAAGGCGCGAAAATTCGGAAAACCGAAGATGTCCTGCTTCTGAAAGAAGAATACAGCCGGGCACTCCGTCTGGCGCAAACACCATCTCCCTGGGATCGGATGACCGCGCGCGTGGGCTGCCATTTTGACAAAAACGATCTGCTGGAACGCCGCGACCACTACATCGCCCAAACCATCGGCCGCACGTTGAACGCCGATGAAACCGGATTGCTGTTTATCGGTGCGTTTCACGATGTCATCCCGATGCTGGCAGACGACATTTCCGTTAATGAACTCAAGGATCGCCATCGGATCATCGCCTATTATCATGAATTGCTGACCGGCCGGGATGATCGTCAGTTGCGCATTCTGGCCGGATATCTCAGCGAGCCGATATGCGGTAACCCCAAAACATGAGTTAAAAATTCTATGCCAGATCAGGGACGATATATCTACGCGATCATTGCAACAGACGGTGATAAACAGTTTGGTCCGGTTGGTATCGGGGGTAGGAATGACGAGGTGTTTACCCAGCGCTATCTGGATGTCGGGGCCGTTGTCAGTTCATCTCCGGTGATTCAATACCCGGTCACCCGGGCCAATACCCTGGCGCATCAGCAGATTCTGGAACGAGTCATGATCGATCATTCCCTGCTTCCGGTTCGATTCGGAACCATCGCCGACGATGCCGATCAGATCCGGAACAAGGTACTGATCGCCCGATACGCCGAAATCCGGGAACGTTTAGCCTATGTGAGCGATAAAATCGAACTGGGGTTAAAGGTGCTCTGGATCGATAAGTCCGAGTTGTTCCGGGAAATTGTGAATGAAAATAAAGAGATCAGACGCATCAGGGACCGGATGACCGAAAAAAAAGGTGTTGTCAAGCGGGATCAGATGCGCTTGGGTGAAATGGTCAAAAAAGCACTGGATCACAAACGAATGAAAATAGAAAAAGATATTCTGTCTTTACTGCATCCCCATTGCGTAGATCATCGAAAGAATCCGGTGTTTGGAGACCAGATGATTACAAACAGCGCGTTTCTGATTTTCAAACATCAGGAATCCTCTTTTGATCAGGCGGTAAATGACCTGGCTGAAATCCATGCGGCCCAGCTCAAGTTTAAATATGTCGGACCGGTGCCCCCCTGTAATTTTGTGGAAATGAGCATTGTCTGGTAGGAAATATGGCATTTATTATAGATGACATCCTATTATCCCCGATCCGGTTCACCGTATGGGTGGCGGAAAAACTCAGAGATGCGGCATACCAGGAAATGACCGATGATTCCCGGGTGCACGAAGAACTCCTGCACCTGCAGATGCGGTATGAGATGGGTGAAATCGGTGATGATGCGTATGAAGCGGAAGAGACCCGATTGATGGCAAAGCTGGAGGAAATTCGAAAAATCAAAGAAAAACAGGAAGTATAAAGAGAAAGGAAATGATCATGCGATTTGATGAGGCCATACAACAGGCGAAACTGGTGCTTCACGAACTGACGGGACTGGATATATCCTCGGTTGTCAGTGCGGAAAAAGAGGATGACGGGTGGCTTGTCCTGATTGAAGTGGTGGAAAAGCACTCCATTCCGGACAGTATGGATATTCTGGCGCTGTATGAAACCCGGCTGGATGCAGAGGGAAACTTGCGGGAATTCAAACGCATCAGCATGCGAAAACGAATCGATACGGATACTGAAGAATAAGGAAATATAAATGCCTCTGGAACCATCACGGGAAAACAGCGCCGGGCTGGCCGATGTCATTGACCGGATACTGGATAAAGGTCTGGTGATTAACGCCGATGTTCTGGTTTCCGTAGCCGGGGTCGAGCTTTTGGGTATCAAGATTCGGGCGGCCCTGGCGTCTTTTGAAACTGCAGCCCGATATGGGCTTGAATTTCCCTCCGGTACACAACTGGAAACCCCGGCGTGGAAAGAGGCTCTGGTTGCGCGGGAAGGATGTCCCCAGTGTGAAAAACGGGTACCTATCGAAGAGCTGGTATCGAGTGGTTGCCCCTGGTGCGGATGGATCAGTGCCAAGGCAAAGCCCCGAGTCCAGCGAAGCCTGGCCTGAAATATGGCGATCAATCTGGATGAGAACAACCTCAAGCAGGGGGTTCTGGGGCTTGTTATCGCCCTGGTGCAGATCATTCGCGATGCGCTTCGCATTCAGGCCATGAAACGCATGGAAGGGGGCGGTCTGACGGAAGATGAAATCGATCGGCTGGGGCGGACCCTCATGGATATGGATGAAGTCATCGAAGACATCATCCGGGAACAGGGCCTTACCGAAACGGTTCGATCGGTCAGAGACGGGCTGGACAGTCTGGTGGATGATTTTCTGGATCAAATGATTCGTCCCGGGCATGTCCCGAAGGGTTGAAGATATGAATGTCATCCTGAAGAAGCTGGTTCAAGAGGAAGTTCGGAACCTGATAATCCGTCACCAGGAAACCATACACGCCCTGGTGAAAGAGATGCTGGTGTCTGAAATTCGCCGCGCCATCCGGCTGGAGATGCCTGGTCTGCTGGATGACAGATCCGACATTGGTGCCGATGCCCCCACGGAGAAACTGACTTCAAATCCTCCCGCGGTTGCCGGTTTTTCCGAACCATTACCATTGCCGAAACCGGTCTTGAAAAACGACCCCCCGGCATCCGGAAACGACAGCACGCAAACCGATTGCCGCTATCTTTATGCGGTTGCGGGTTCGGAAAAAACCATGCAGCCAGGATCGGTCGGCATCGAAGATGCACCGGTATATACCATTGCATCGAACGGACTGAGCGCGGTGGTCCATGCCTGTTCTTCACAGCCTTACCAGTCCGGTGATCCGGAAATCGCACGGGGCTGGCTGCTCACGCATCAGCGCGTGGTGGAAGCCGCTTTCGAACAACTCGGGGATATCATCCCCGCCGGGTTTGATACCCTTATCAACGGAGAAGGGCTTTTGGATCCGGATGAAGCGGTTCGGAACTGGCTGAACACGGAGCATAACGTCCTGATATCCAAACTGGATCGAATCAGCGGTAAACAGGAATATGGGGTCCAGATTTTCTGGGATCCGAAGCAAATCGCAGACCGGATATCGAAAGAAAACGAGGCGATCCTGTGCCTGAATGAAGAAATCCGATCCAAACCCGAAGGCGCTGCTTATCTGTATCGGCAGAAGCTGGCAACCATGCTGAAAGCCGAAATCGAACAAGAGGCGGATCGGCGTTTTCAATCATTTTACCAGATCATTCAACCTGCCGTCGACGTGTTACAGGTCGAAAAAATCCGCAATACTTCCGAAGCGGAGGCTCATCAGATGATCATGAACCTGTCTTGTTTGCTGTCGCCGGAAAACAGGCATCGATTGGGCCAGGAACTGGAAATCATTGACGGGATGGCGGGGTTTTCCGTTAAATTCACCGGCCCATGGCCTCCCTACAGCTTTGTGTGATGGAACCCCGGCGCAGCGGTCATGCCACCCTGGTCGATCTGCTGGATCGAATCCTGGATAAAGGAATCGTAATCCATGCGGACCTCATGATTTCCGTTGCCGGTATTCCCTTGATCGGCGTCAACCTCCGGGCGGCGGTGGCCGGCATGGAAACCATGCTGAAATACGGCATGCTGGCGCAGTGGGATGAAAAAACCCGCGCGCATATGTCCAGTGAACATGCCACGAAGCAGATTCAACTGTTTAAAAATGAAACCGTGACATTCAAAACTTTGGGAGCGGTCTGGTATGCTCACGGGATTTATTCGGCCTGGCGATATGGACATATTTATCTCACGGAACATCGTCTGATGATCTGCCAGGATACCGAATGTGTTCCGATTTTTGAAACTGGTCTCAACCAGATTGGTGCAGCGGAATTCAGTCACAATACGCTGAACTCGAAAACAGAGACGCCTCGTATGAATCTTGTTTTAAAGGATGACCGGGTTGTCATGATCCGATCGCCGCATATGGATTTGTTGCGGGATGCGCTGGACCAGCAGATCGAATTGCACGGATATTATATGACCGACGCGTCATCAGCCCTGGATGATAATACCGAAACCTGCCCGCAATGCGGAAGACCGGCCCCGGTTCAGACTCTTCTGGGCGATGGATGCCCCCGGTGCGGATGGATGCGTAAAGGAAATGTATGGGAAAAGCCATTGGAATCGATCTTGGAACCACTTATTCGGTAGCGGCGATTGTCGAAAACAACCGGGTTCGGATTATTCAAAACGCCGAAGGCGACCGGTTGACCCCATCGGTCTATGCCGAAAGCGCCGATGGGCGTATCATGGTGGGGGCCATTGCCAAAAACCAGGCCTCGGCCAATCCGGATCGAACCGTGAGTTCCGTCAAACGCCTGATGGGATCGGATGCCCGAATTCAGATGAATGGCAGAGGCCTTTCGCCCCAGGAAATCTCCGCGCATATTCTTCGAAAAATCAAAGCCGATGTTAAACGCCAACTGGGTGAGGACGTAACCCGGGCAGTGATTACGGTTCCCGCATATTTCAGTGACGCCCAAAGACGGGTCACTCAGGAAGCCGGTAACATGGCCGGGTTCGAGATCATGCGAATCATCAGCGAACCCACGGCGGCGGCGCTGGCCTATGGGATGAACCGGTCCGATATTCAGCATATTCTGGTATGGGATCTGGGCGGAGGGACTTTTGATGTGTCCATTCTGGAAGTAGGAGATGGCCTTTTCCATGTCCGAGCGGTCAATGGCGACACCCGCCTGGGCGGAGATGACTGGGATGCCCGGCTGGTATCCCATCTGAAACAGCAGGTATTGCAGATCCATGATTTGGACATCGAATCGGATGCCTGCACGTTTCAACAGGTCAAGGAAGCCTGTGAGCGAACCAAACGGGAACTGTCGGTTCAGAATGAATCCCGTATTTTCCTGCCCCTTGCTTCCGGCCCCCACCATGACGCCATTGAAATCGAGATGACGATCAGCCGACGGGTGTTCGAGGAACTGACACAGGATCTGCTGAACATGCTGATTCTGCCCACCCGTCAGGCCCTGGAAGATGTGTCGCTGACGCCGGCGGATATGGATCGCGTCATTCTGGTGGGCGGTGCCACGCGAATGCCGGCGGTCAGACAACTGGTGGAAACCCTGTTTCAACAGCCGCCGGACACCCATCTGAATCCGGATGAAGTGGTTGCCATGGGCGCCGCCATTCAGGCAGGAGTGTTGAACGGAAGTGTTCAGGATGTGATCCTGATCGATGTGACGCCCCTGTCCCTGGGGATCGAAACCCAGGGCGGCCTGTTTACCCGGCTGATTCCCCGGAATACCACCATACCGGTTACTGCGGAGCGGATTTTCACCAATGCGCAAGACAACCAGACGGTGATGGATTTCAATGTGCTTCAGGGCGAAAGGGAAATGGCCGGAGACAATATTACTCTGGGATCGTTTCAGTTGACCGATATTCCGGAACTTCCCAGAGGAAAGGGGCATGTGGAGGTGATGTTTGAAATCGATGCCAATGGCATCCTTCAGGTCTCGGCTCAGGAACTGCATACGGGTGAATCCGCCGGAATAAAGATTGACGCTGCGCATCTCCTGTCCGGGGATCAGATCGACCGGGCGGTGGCCGAGGCGGCCGGTCATGCCGAAACCGACATCCAGCGCCGGCGCGAAATCGAAGCATCCATTCAGACAAACCATCTGATCCAAGCCGCCGAAGCCCTGCTGTTTGGAACGGATCGGCGGTTGTCAAAAGCATCCCGACGCGAAATTCACACGGCCGTTTCAGCAGCCAAGACCGCTCTGGCCGGCGGCCAATTCGAAGCCATGACTGAAGCGACCCGAGCATTGAAAAGCGTTCTCAACAAACTTTGACGGCTTCGTAAAAAATCCGCATGCTGCGTTGCGCCGCATCTTTCGTCATTGCAGCGTACCACAAGTACGCTTCATTCCTTGCGGATTTACGCGCCTTGCCTGCGAACTTTTTACGAAGTCGTCCGATTTTTGACTTTTTCATCTCTGGGGGCAAATGCCCAGGCAATTCATAGCATGACACCTGAAATCCGAGATCTGAGACAATGCGAATCAAACCCAGATGCAGCGCCATGCCGGCGCCCAAATTATTCCGTCCGAAACTCAAGGATGGTGAGACCCTGGTGCTGGAAGGCCAGGGGGGATTCAAATTCCATGAACGATCCGGATGGAAGGTAACGCTCTTTTTTTTGACCAGTCAGCGGCTGATTGGCTGTCAACTTCAGAAAATCACGCTCGAAATCCCTGTCGAATCGATCCTCGGCATTACCAGCGCCACACAGGTTTATATCATGCGCAAACGCGAGATTCTGAGTATTGCCTGTTCCCAGGGTACCCATGGCGGGAAAGCCGGTCATGTCTGGTTTGTCATCAATGATATGGCGATCTGGAAAAATGCGCTGTATCGACTGGCCCTGCTGAAAGTCGATGAAGCCCTGATTGAAACCATAGGACGCGATATCGGGGCGGATAGCCGGGATATCCTGTGGTATCTGTGGCATCACCGTCATGGCGCCATCAATGACCTGGCCAGACTGATTCAGGCGGAGAATCACCGGGATGTGCTGATGCTGATACAGGATGAAATCAATCCGGTGGCTGAAAAGCGGGCCGGTTGTCCGATTCTGTCGTTTGAGCGGTCCCGGATGGATCCGCAAACCGGGGAAACCATTGGATACGCCTGGTGGATGATGGGAATACCCACTGCGGATTTCTCACGCCCGGACCGGCTTCTGGATATTGTGGATGAAGGCGACTATATCCAGGTGATACTGGAAGTGAAACAGGTCGAAAAAAGCGACCTCAACCTGCACGTCAGCCGGAACCGGCTCGTGATTTCTTCCGAAAAACCTGGCCATCAATGGACCGAAACGTTTCAGTTGCCGGCCGATGTTACCTATGATCATCATGACCTGCATCTGAGGAATCAGTTGCTTGAAATCCGTCTGTCAAAGGCCAAAACATGAATCCCATAGCCATTTCCGGGGAATATCCGGTATTTCCCACGCCCGAATTTGTGAGCCATCCGGATCTGCGACTGATTCTTGTCGGCGGCAAGGGCGGTGTGGGAAAAACCACGGTGTCATCGGCTATAGCCCTTTACCTGGCGCGAAAACATGCCGAAAACAAGCGAATTTTCGTCATTTCGACAGATCCGGCCCATTCGTTGGGTGACAGCCTGGGGATGTCGATTGGGGATACCCTGACGCATGTGGATTGGCAATCCGGGTTTAGCGACGGCCCTTTGGAAAAAAATGCGGATGGGTCAGACACAAAGCCCTTCAATCTGTTTGCCCAGGAGCTGAATGCCGGACGGCTCCTGGCAGCATTCAAGGAAAAACATCGGCACGTTCTGACTACCCTGGCGGATCGGGGAACCTATTTCGATCAGGCCGATATCGCCGATTTCTTTGATCTTTCCCTGCCGGGAATGGATGAGGTGATGGCCATCATGGAAGTGGCCTCTATCCTCAAGTCCGATGCCTGTGACCTGCTCATACTGGATACCGCACCCACCGGTCACACCCTGCGCATGCTGAGCCTGCCGTCCCAGATGAAAAAATGGGTCGAGGTACTGGATCTCATGCAGCAAAAACATCGGTTCATGAAGACATGGGTCAGCAGAAAAACCTATATCAAGGATGAATGCGATGCGTTTCTGGACGCGCTGTCGGCAGACATGGACCGGGTTTCCCATTTGCTTTCAGATCCGTCCATCACCCGGTTCATTCCGGTGATCATCCCGGAGCCGATGAGCATCGAGGAAACCCATCGTCTGGTTGTCGCACTGGAAGAAATGAATATACCGGTGAAAGACATGGTCGTGAACCGGACTGCGGCATACCGGGACTGTCCGATATGCTCGGTTCAATACGCCGATCAGCAGCCGTCCCTGGCGCGCATCGATGCCCTGTTTTCATCCTGTTCCCGGATATATCTGTCCCTGTTTCCCTCAGAAATCCATGGTATGGGGTCCCTGTTTTCGATAGCGGATGTTTTTTCCGGCATCACAGATCTTCGAGAGCAGAAATCAGATACAAGGGATCCGTGGGCTGAAGTCCATTCTTCCCAGGCTGCCGACTTGACACATGACGCATCGGACACACGGCCCCCGGCTTCTGAAATCCAGTCTTCCGGCGTCCGACCTTCCGGCTTACCAGCATTATCCCCTGATCTGGAATTCATTCTTTTCGGCGGCAAGGGCGGGGTGGGAAAAACCACAATGGCCGCGTCCGCGGCGCTGCATCTGGCCCTCACTTTTCCGGATAAAAAAATCCTGATCTTCTCGACAGACCCTGCCCATTCGCTATCCGATGCCTTTGATCAGACCATCGGCAACACGCTGAAACCCATCGATTATCCTTTGGTTGCGGGTCAAAAACGGGAGAAAACCAACCTGTTCGCCATGGAAATCAACGCGGATACACTTTTTGAAGATTTCAAGACGTCGTTCAAACAGGACATATCCGCACTGTTCGATCAGTTTCTGGGAAAAGGGTTGGATATCCGCTTCGATCGCCAAGTCATGACCGAGCTGATATCTCTTGCGCCGCCGGGAATCGATGAAATCATGGCACTGGATAAAGTTATGGAACTGAGAAAGGAGAATGCCTTTGATCTGCTCATACTGGACACATCGCCGACCGGACATCTGCTTCGGTTTTTAGAGCTCCCCTCTCTGATTCGGGACTGGCTGAAATCATTTTTCAGGCTGATGCTGAAATACCGGGGCGTGGTTCGACTGGCCCATGCCGCCGAAAAAGCCCTGGCCCTCTCCCGAAACATTCGCCTGATTCAGGAAACCCTGATCGACCCGAAGCGAACCGCCTTTATCGCTGTCACCATTCCAGAGTCGCTGGCTGTTCTGGAGCTCACCCGCCTGCTGTCCGCCATAAAATCATCGAAAATTCCCTGCCATCATGTAATCGTCAACATGATGGTACCCCCCGGACATTGTCCGTTCTGCTCGGTTCGAAGAATCCAGCAGCAGGGGCATCTCGAACAGATCCAATCAATTTCCGATACGATGCAGGTGATTCAAATCCCGCTCAATCCTCATCCCATCAGAGGGATGAACCAACTGGTTTCCGATATCTGATTTTCGTCATCATAGGCCCGTTATACTGTAAACGGGCAAAAATGTTCTTTTTAAAGGCTATGTTTTTTAGTCGAGCTGCCGGTATTGCTATTAGCGAAAGGAGAAATGATGATGTATCAACAGAAGAATATATGGATTTGCTTATTTTATACAGTCATTACGATATTCATCTGTATTCCCTCTTTCAGGGTTGAAATTTATGATTTAAAAGACAACAGTGGTGTGCGGCATTTTACCAATGCACCTGAATCTCCACAATATTATCTTTATCTGAAAAACACCCACTATCAATATTTTAAATCCAGTTCGAGTGAAAAATTTACTACAAACTTCGATCCCGATCGATATGATCAGCTCATTCTGAAGGCTTCATTACTGCATGATGTTGACTTTTCGTTGTTGAAATCCATTATCAAGATCGAGTCCAATTTTGACTGTTATGCGGTTTCCCAAAGAGGAGCAAAGGGTCTGATGCAGATCATGCCTCGGAATTTTACCTTTCTGAATATTACAAATCCGTTTGATCCTGAAGAAAATATCATGGGGGGAACGTTTTATTTCAAACAAATGCTTGAAAAATTCAATAAAATTGAATTGGCTCTTGCCGCCTATAATGCCGGACCCAACACGATTGATAAATATAACGGCATTCCCGCGAATTCAGAAACCCAAAAATATGTAAAGAAAGTCATGTCTGATTACAAAAACACGTCCGGCATCTAAAACTTGCAGCTTTCGGAGGAGAAAGTTCGCCATGAACAGCAAAACAAAGCCTGAGCGCAAACAGAAAAAACAGTCTACTGAGACAGATTTGAAATCTTCCCCAACAGAGGCGAAAGAAAAACCGTTTCTGCAAACAGGTGACCTGCGAGCACCCGATCTGGCGGACAAGTCCATTGCAACCCCGACTGAGATAGACACATTAAGCCACTCGGATGAGGCTTTTCCCATCGTCGGTATCGGCGCATCCGCCGGAGGTGGAGGTGCTGTTTCGCGATTTCTTGATCGGCGTGACCAAATTCTTCCGTGATCCGGAGGCATTCAAGGTGCTTTAGGGAACAGGCCCATCCCCAAGCTCTTTGCCGGCAAGCCCGCAAGCGCCGCAATCCGTGTCTGGAGCCCGGGTTGCTCCACCGGCGATGAGACCTATTCCCTTGCCATCCTGATCGCCAAGCATCAGGAGGTGATGAAGCAAAGCTACAAGGTGCAGGTATTCGCCACCGACATCTCGCCGGAGCGGCTGGCGCGCTTTTTTACAACCGATTCCGGTGCCGACACTTACCGCATCCACAAAGGCATCCGCAACATACTGATCTTTTCCGAGCAGGATGTCATCAAATATCCGCCCTTAAGATAAGGAATCCATAATGACCCCTAAGGATAACCGAACCAAACAAGATGCCAGACTTCGTCGACAGGCCGAAAAGATTTTTCAGGAAAAAACAGAGCCGATGACGGAAAACCCGGAGTCGATGACGTCCGAAGAAATATGCCGGCAGTTTCACGAACTGCACGTGCATCAGATCGAGTTGGAGATGCAGAACAGGGAACTGTGCAAGGCGCATGCAGAACTGGACATCGTGCAGGCACACTATTTCGATCTCTACAACCTGGCGCCGGTGGGCTATTGCACGCTCAGCGAACAGGGGCTGATCCTTGAGGCCAACCTCACCGCCGCCACCCTGCTGGGCCTGGCCCGAAGAAAACTTGTCAAGCAGCCGATCACCCGGTTCATCCTCAATGAGGACCAGGACATCTACTACCTCCACCGCAAACAGCTTTTTGAGACCAGTGAACCGCAGACATGTGAACTGCGGATGGTGAAAAAGGATGGAACGACATTCTGGGGGCATCTGGCGACAACTGCTATGCAGAACGCCGACAATGCCCCCGTGACCCGCATCGTGCTGAACGACATCACCGAGCGCAAGCGAACGGAGGAAAAAGTCAGGAGCCAACTGGACGAACTCCAGCGCTGGCAGGATGTGATGCTGGGCCGCGAGGACCGCGTGCAGGAACTCAAGCGCGAAGTCAACGAACTCTGCCGCCGAACAGGCGAGACTGCGCGTTATCCCAGCCAGGAAGCTGCTCTGGAGGAAGCGGAGGATGCTGTATGAGTCACAAAGCCACCATCCTGGCGGTTGACGACATGTACGAGTCGCTGGTGCTTCTGGACAAGCTATTGACCCAGGCAGGCTACCATGTGAAGGTTGCCGACAGCGGCGAGTTGGCGCTGGCCGCCGTGGTCGCCAACCCACCGGATTTGATTCTGCTGGACATCTGCATGAAGGGCATGGGCGGGCTGGAAGTGTGCCGGCAGCTCAAGGCGCGCGATGAGACAAAGCACATACCCATCATCCTGATCAGCACTTTCGCCGATGTGAAAGAATGGGTGGAAGGACTGCGTCTGGGTGCGTCGGACTACATTACCAAGCCGTTCCGGTCCGAGGAACTCTTGATGCGCATCAAAACTCATATGACCCTGAGCCATGCGAATATGAACCTCGAACAACAGACGGCAGTGCTTCGCCAGCTTAACGCACAACTGCAATCCGAGATCGTCATGCGCCAGCGGGTGGAGGACGACCTGCGCAAGAGCCTCGACCGGGCAGAGCGTTCCCGTCTGGCAATGCTCAGCAACCTGGAGGACCGGAAGCGGGTGGAAGCTGAGAAATCCATACTCAAAGTCCAGTTTCAGCAGGCCCAGAAGCTGGAGGCGGTGGGATTGCTGACAGGGGGAATTGCGCATGATTTCAACAACCTTTTAACCACGATTATTGGAAATGCTCAATTGGCGATGCGGGAAGCGGGCAAGGACTCGCCCCTCCATGAGTTCCTGGAAGATATCAATGGGGCCGGAGAAAGGGCGGCAGTGCTCACCCGCCAGCTCCTGGCCTTCGGCCGCAAGCAGATCCTTCAGCCCGAAGTGGCAAACCTCAATGAGGTGCTGGGTAATATGGACAGGATGCTGCGGCGTGTCATCCGAGAGAATATCGAAATCAAAACGATCTTGAGCCCTGATCTTGGCCAGGTCTATATAGACGTCGGGCAGATGGAACAGATCCTCATGAACCTTACCGTTAATGCCCGGGATGTCATGCCAGATGGTGGAAAGCTGATTTTTGAGACAAGTAATGTGGAACTGGATGAAACGTATGCCCGGACCCACATCGGTGTGACACCGGGACCCTATGTGATGCTGGCCGTGACCGATACTGGCATCGGCATGACAAATGAGGTGCATGCCAATATCTTTGAGCCTTTTTTCACCACCAAGGAGAAGGGGAAGGGAACCGGCCTCGGACTCTCCACCGTGTACGGAATCATCAAACAGAGTAAAGGCAATATCTGGGTCCACAGTGAGCCGGGCAAGGGGAGTACCTTTAAGGTCTACCTCCCCAGGTTAGGAGAAACGGTCCGTATCAAGGAGGAAGCAGCGAAAACGGAAGATTCCCTGCAGGGTTCGGAAACCATCCTGCTTGTGGAAGATGACGGGATGGTCAGGAATACGGCGCTTAATATTCTCCAGAATTACGGCTATTCGGTACTGTGCGCCAGGGACGGTGAGGATGCTTTCAATCTCTGCCTGCAGCATAAGGAGCCGGTTCAGTTGATGCTGACCGACATGGTCATGCCCGGGATGAGCGGCAAAAAACTGGCGCAGCGTCTGGAAGAGCTGCGCCCGGAGATGAAGGTGCTTTTCATGTCAGGGTACACGGACAATGCCATTGTCCACAAAAGGCTTCTGGATAAGGGAATCGCCTTTATCCAGAAGCCCTTTTCGCCCGTGGATCTGGGACGGAAGGTGCGAGAAGTGCTGAACAAATAGATGCGGCTTTCGGAGGCTGAATTCGGCACCACGGCATTTGTCCGGAGTGCGAGAGGGAGATATATTCCGAGTTTTCCGGAAAAGAGCATGCAGAAGAAGAGAATAAATATGGGTGAAGACACAAAGCGAAATAAGGTTCTTGTCGTGGATGACGATGCGTCCATCGGGCGGATTCTGGGGCACATTTTGAAAAAGATGGATCGAGAGTGTGTACTGGCGTCATGCGCTGAGGAGGCCCGGCTGCTTCTAAAGGAAGAGACCTTTGATCTCTTGCTGTGCGACATCCACCTGCCCGGCGAATCCGGAATTGACCTCGTCAAAAATGTCATCTCCGCGTATCCGGATACTGCCATAATCATAGTCAGCGGAGTGGATGCCCTGGATATGTTCGAAATGGCACTGGAGATAGGAGCCTATGGCTACATCGTCAAACCTTTCAAGATAAGCGAGGTGATCATCAATGTCTCCAGCGCCTTTCGGAGACAGAAACTGGAGGTAGAGCGCCGGATCTACGGTGAGAAGCTGGAACAGACGGTGGCCAACCGCACCGCAAAACTCCTGGAAACCCTGGACGGGGTGATCCGGATCATCGCTCGGATAGTGGAAACAAGGGATGCCTACACTGCGGGGCATCAACAGCGGGTAGCGGAGCTTGCCCGCGCCATGGCTGAAAAGATGGGTTTTTCACCGGATCAAGTGAAAGGAATCCACATGGCAGGTCTCATCCACGATGTTGGGAAGATCGCCGTTCCGGCCGAGATTCTCAGCAAACCCTGTCGTCTGAATGACATGGAGTTCGGACTGATCAAGGCTCACCCCCGGACGGGGTATGACATCCTGAAGGGGATCGAATTCCCATGGCCTTTAGCCGAGGTGGTGTATCAACATCACGAAAAGATGAATGGCTCCGGGTACCCGCAGGGGCTGAAAGAAAATGAGATACTCCTGGAAGCGCGGATAATGGTCGTGGCCGACGTGGTGGAGGCCATGGCCTCCCACAGGCCTTACCGGGCGGCACTTGGAATCGATGCGGCGCTGGATGAGATTTCCAGGAACCGTGGCGTTTTATATGATTCTCAGGTTGTAGATGTGTGCCTAGATGTTTTCAGGGATGGGGAATTCAAGTTCGTGAAGACGGAACGCTCATAAGAAATAAAAGGTTCAAGACTTCATATCATGAATAAAAGACATTTTTTTAATTCGTTATCGATTATCTTGCTGCTGATCGTTGCAGTCACAGGCTGGTTCGCCACGGATTATCTTGGAAATATAGCCCGTCAGGAAATCATCGGAGAAAGCCATGCTTCAGTACTAAACCTTTCCATCTATGTATCCTCCACATTCACAAACATCGAAGGGGCCGTTAAATCTCTGGCGGGATCTTCCTGGATTGCTCCCGCACTGATTATTAAAACGGATCAGGATATCGAACATGCCAATAGCGTATTAGACAGATACAATTTTGCTTTAAACGCTTCCGTGTCCTTCCTGATGGATGCCGATGGCATGACGGTGGCATCCTCCAACCGTAAAGATCCGGACAGCTTTGTAGGGAAATCCTATGGTTTTCGCCCATATTTTCAGGAAGCAGCCAAGGGCCAACCCGGTCGATATTTTGCGCTGGGCGTTACTTCCGGAAAGAGAGGGTTTTATGCCGGATACCCGGTTCGAAATCATCTGGGTAAAGTGCTTGGTGTGGTCACGATGAAAAAGGACATTGACGAGATGGAGAACTTTTTCAGCAAATACCCTTTTTGCTTTCTCATCAGCCCGGATGGCATTATTTTCCTTTCCAGCACACCGGCAATGGTTCTAAAAAGTTTTTGGCCACTGGACAAAGCCGTACGGGAGACATTGATTGCTTCCCAGCAATTCGGCAATAAACCTTTTGATGCTGTTTTTAAAAAGGCAATAGCAGATGGAACGGAAGTCACTTTAGAAGGAAAGGATTATTTTATCTCCAGAAAGATGATTGACAGCGACGGATGGTCAATTGTGCTTCTGACCCCGACAGATCATATCATGCTTTATAGATTGATCGGCATTCTGGCAACGATTTCCGTAAGCTTTTTAATTATGTTCTTTTCAGGCATTATCTTTGTCATAGACCGATCCAAGGAGGCCATTCGGCAAAGAGAAGAGAGCAAGCACCTGTTACTGCATGCAGCCGGAGACGGCATATTCGGGGTCGATGCCAGGGGGCGGGTGACCTTCATCAACCCCGCCGCCCTGCGCATGCTTGGATTTTCCCAAGAGGAGATGTCAGGCCAAAGCGTGCACGGCCTCATTCACCATTCCCACGAGGACGGCTCTTTCTACCCGGTGGAAGACTGCCCCATGTACGCTTCCTACACCCACGCCGCCGATAGCCATGTCGCGGACGATGTGCTCTGGCGCAAGGACGGCGGCAACTTCCCGGTGGAGTATTCCAGCATGGCGATCACCAAGGACGGCAGGGTTGTGGGCGCGGTAGTGAACTTTAAGGACATCACCGAACGCAAGCGGGTGGCAGCGGAACGGGAGAAGCTCATCCGTGAGCTTCAGGACGCCTTGGCCAAGGTGAGGCAGTTGAGCGGCTTGCTGCCCATCTGCGCCTCCTGCAAGAAGATAAGGGAGGATAGCGGATATTGGACACAGATTGAAGCCTATGTTAAAGACCATTCGGAGGCGGAATTCAGCCACGGTATCTGCCCGGAGTGCGCGGAAAAGCTCTATCCCGAGTTTTCCGGAAAGGATGAAAGGTAAAAGGAGAAACAGGCTATGCAAAAACATGCCGCAAGCTGGGTGTGTCATTTTGGGAATATATCAAAGATCGAGTAGAAAATTTGAATGCTGTCCCGCGTCTATTAATGGAGACAGTAAAGTGCGGGATGTACTAAAGGGATAACAGGTGGATGTTGTCCCCTAAACTCTGACGATTTAATTTGAAAAAATAGATCATGAAGTATAAAACTCAGCAATGGCATATAGAAAAAGAAAACTGGATAAACAAAAAGAGGGGTGGAAAAGAGATGGCGGCGTTAGTCTCAGGCGTTTTGCCTTCACCTACCTCATCCTTATGGGTGCGTTTTTCATCCTGATCGGATTCGATCCCATCCTGAAAATAATAGATGTCAACGGACTTTACACACAGGCGATCGTGGCAATAACCGCAAGGATTCTTTCTGCTCTGGACATTGCATCCACCTGTCAGGGATCGGTCATCCAGCTTTTTTCAATTTCCCTTGATGTAAAATTCGGTTGCAACGGGCTTGAGGCGGTCATGATCTATTCGGTAGCCGTTATCTCCTTTCCCGCTTCATGGAAGAAAAAACTCACAGGCATTGCAGCGGGCTTTGTCGTGATACAAATAGTGAATATTTTGAGAATCGTGGGTCTGGCTTATTCGGGAATCCATGCCAGAAATCTTTTTGAATATATTCATACCTACATTGCGCAGGGAATGATGATCGCTATTTCTCTTGGTATTTTCTTCCTCTACCTGAATTATGCAAAATCCACGGGAAAAGTTGCTTCATAAATCACTCATCTTTAAAACAGTGTTTATTTTTCTGTCAGCCTATCTGATCTCGCTGTTTCTCTGGATACAGATCAAGGATACTTACGGCTATGCCATGACAGCCACGGCTTCAATGCTTGTTGCTGAAGTGAAAAATGTCCAGGTGGAAAAAATGTGGCAGGAAAAGGGCATCGTCTATACCAGATTTTGCCGATCGATGCGAAAAGAAGACCTGGTCATAGATCTGGCGTGCAAAACCTCTTCCTATACGTTTAATGTGCCTTTGACGCTTTCGATCATGGCATCTCTTTGCCTTTTTATCACCCGAAGACGCCGGGCCTGTGCAGAGGCTGCTTTGCTACTTGTTGTTGTCCATTTTATCTACGTGTTTTCTCTGGAGGCGGAACACCTGACGGAAATATTCATGGGAAATGGCATCGAAGCCATCAGTCGGCTCAAATTTTTTCTGTATCAGTTTCTCTGGGGATTTACCGATAACATGCTGATTCGTTGTGAACCGTTTCTCATTGGATTTTATATGTACACCCGTTACAACAAACAGGATTTCAAGAAACCAATTCCAGCTAAGATTCAGCATCGGTGAAGCTTTTGGCTTTTATATAGACTTTCAGAAAATTCATTTAAATATGACGACTTCGGCGAGAATTGCTGGAAAAAATACTTGACACTGTTCAGATATTCGATAATGTGCTTACGTATATAATTATAGAAATTCACTATGATCACAAATTTCAGTTGGATTTGACTACCTTTGTCGTGTTGCTGAGCGATCGAACAATCTGGCCGGGAAGGGTTGGCAGATTCATGAGAGGGCGAAATCCTGGG
>LKPX01000054.1 GCA_001443525.1 Desulfobacteraceae bacterium RAAP-1
CCTATTTTTGAATCGAATCGAATACAAGTACGTCATCAAAATGATTGATATCGTTGAAGATGCCTTGTTTGGCTTCAAAGGACCTGTAACTGCGAAAGTTTAGTTATAAATTGATTTTTTGAATAGCGATGTGTTAGCATAAGCTGTGTTGTATATATACAATATTTATCTAAAAGGAGGATAGAAGATGTTGACGCAAAAAAAGAATCGAAAGCGGTCTATGGTGTATATTTTTGTTGCTCTTCTATGCCTTGCAGGGGTTGACGGTTGCGCAACCCTCAGCAAAGAAGACAGAGCTCTTTTGGAGAGTTCAAGGCAGTCGGCCGAAGAGGCCAAAGTTGCTGCCGCCAGAGCCGAGGCCATTGACAATAAACTTGAATCCATGAACGCACGTCTTGAAAGGGCTGCTTCCAGCGCTGAACAGGCTTCAAACAGGGCCGATATGGCTGCTACCAAAGCGATGAATGCCTCGGAACGTGCAGAAGCCGCAGCCCAGAAGACCGAGCGTATCTTCGAAAAATCTCTTAAGAAGTAACCATGATGGCCTCGTAAAAAGTCGATTCACCGGCTATGGCTTTTTAGGATGTGCGACAGTCGTAGGTACTCCGGTTTTATCCTTCAAGGCTCTGAAAAGGGCCTTGAGGTCGATATCAAGGGGGCCTATGGCTGTTTCATAGAAAGAAAGCTGCTCCATAATCTTCGAAAGCGGATTATCGATTTGGTTATCAAAGTCATCAAATACTTGAATCCAGCACCTCCCGTCTCCCCATCCGATCTTGATTGGTTCATAGATGACATGAACTGTCGTCCCCACAGGCACCATTGAATAGATTTCCGCTATGTCTTCCGGGTACATGCGGATACAGCCATGACTCACTCTTCGTCCAACGCCCCATGGCTTATTTGTTCCATGTATTGCATATTCCATTTGAGAAAGACGGAGTGCAAAGTCGCCAAGCGGGTTGTCCGGTCCTGGTAGCACCTTGTCCGGGAGATCGGGTTCCGCTTTTTTGATTGATTCCGGCACAACCCACGTTGGGTTGACGGTCTTGCTTTTAACTTTATAGACGCCCAGTTTAGTGAGAAAGCCTTCTGTACCGACGCCTATGGGGGCAGTGAAAAAACAGTCGTGACCATCATTCGATAAGAAATAGTAAAGCCGCATTTCCGCCAGATTTACGACAATGCCGGAATTTACGCGTTCTTGAGGGAGTACAAAGGCCAATGGGACAAGTACAAGGCTTTTCTGAGCTGGAATCCAGGGATCGATATCCGGGTTCGCGGCAATAATCTGATTATATCCAAGATCAAAGTCCCGTGCGATATCGAGGAGCGTTTCATTTTCATTCACTTTCACCCAGTGTGTTGCGCCGTAAAAGGTCGTGCCAGGTGACAATATGAAACATTTCAAAGCCCATGAGGAATAGGGATAAAGCAATATCCAGATAAGGGCTGCTGTTCTGAAAAAAAATGGTCTTGTTCTCTTCATTTCAATTTTATGTTCAAATTCTTTCACAATTGTACACAGCCGGTTATATGCGCAGATACTGCCGGATTTTCTTTATGCGGTTCCGGACATGCTCAGGGTCGTGGGTGTTGGACAGCGTCAATAAATCCCGCGACGCCTCGATGGGAAATTCGTTGAGTTTATGAGAGAGAACCATCCGGTACCACTGGGGGAGATCATCATAATAGGCATCTGTTAGAGCGGTTGCATGCTTACGGCAGATATCCGCCTGTTCCGTTGATATTACGGAACTGCTGGTGTCTGTCACCGGAGCGGTGAGTTGATTGAAAAAAATCCGGATATTTCTTTTAACCTTTTGATATCTGCGGATAGGCAGGATCCAGAAACGCAACATGATGTAGCCTGCCGTGCCTATGGTAAATCCGATGATACATGCCAGAATGATATTGTTCATGAATTTCTCTCAATTTTGCTAACCAGCAACTGATATATGGCCTGGGTCGCTTCCCGGGTTGTGTCGAGGGCGCCGCTGTTATCAATGATCTGCGTGGCCCGGCGTTTTTTTTCTTCGACAGGCATTTGGGAGCGGATTCTGGCCAGTGCCTGATCTTTGGACAGAGCATTTCGGTGCATCAGCCGTTGAAGCTGAAGCGGTTCCGGGATATACACCACAATGATTTCCGAAAGCCCTTGGTCCATACCGGATTCAAACAGCAGCGGTACATCCAGAATAACGACGGCGTCTGGTGAATTATGATTAATTTCCGCCAGACGCCTGTTGGTTTCAGCCATTACTTCGGGGTGAACGATGTGGTTCAGAATCTGCTGCCGGACAGGATCATGAAAAATAATGTCTCCGAGAGCAGGGCGATTGATGCTGCCGTCTGGAAGCAGAATCCGGCTTCCGAACGTGTCCACAATTCCGGACCAGGCTTTTTGCCCTTTCTGAACCACATCCCGGGCAATGACATCGGCGTCCACAATGACAGCGCCGCAGGTTTTAAAAATCGCGGAAACCGTTGATTTTCCGGTGGCAATGCCTCCTGTGAGTCCTGCAACCACCATGACTTCCGGCCTATTGAATCATGTCAAGAATTCGGGCGCGGATGGCGTTCTGCCCCATTCCCTGATACGGAATCTGTTCTGAAAGTCCGCCATGGCCTTCTTTATGAGTGCCCATGCAGGCATACCGGGGGTGGTATCCCCTTTCGAGGAGCCAGGTGCCCAGACGAACGCCAAGCCCTGTCCGGATGTTCTGTGTTTCCACCACGAGCACCGAGCTGCTGGAACCGATGCGTCGGAGCGTGTCTTCATCAATCATGTTCAGGGTGGGTTTATTGATAAGACCGATGGAAACGCCCTCGTCTTTCAGGCTTTCGACAATATCCAGACACCGGTACAGCATTTCGCCGTAGGTGACGATATAGCCATCCCTGCCCTCCCGGATGACGTCATCCTTACCCGGCGTGAACGTGTAGCCGTCATCGAAAAAACGCTGCCCGTCCGGTTTCAGAATAAACGGCGTGGCGGAACGGGTCGAAAAGACAAAGCGCAGCCCCGGGTCAAAAAATATCGAGGATAGCACGGCTTTCAACTGCTGGCTGTCCGCAGGATAATACAGCCGTGTGATATCATTTTCCGCCAGACCATTATCGGCGAAAAAATTGTTGATTCCGAAGTGGCAGGTGTTGTCTGCCATATCATCTACGCCGGCGTGAGAAAAATGCGCCAGCACATTGGCCTTGTTGAGCCGGGCCATGGTGATTTCAGAGATCACCATTTCTAAAAATGCGGAAAATGTGGCGAAAATGCCTTGATTTCCTTTACAGGCGCCAAATCCGGCGGCTACGGAGAAATTGTTGCGCTCCATAATGCCGCCATGGACATATACATCCGGAAAGGCTTTTCGGATATGATGCAGACCGCATGAACCCTCTAGGTCGGAATCCACAACCAGCACCTGTTTGCGATCCGGCATTTGTTTCAGGATGTCGCAGACATATTTACCGAAGTCATCCCTGTTTTTGCCCTGTTCCGGCGAACTGCCCTTGAACGATGGAGCGGCCACCTTGGCAGGAGGCGCTTCCAGTATCCGGACGGATTCGTCATATCCGTTTTGTTTGAGATACGAAATGGCGAAATTGACGGGAATCACATCATGACCCTTGGGAAGCCCTTCGATGCCGTCAACTCCTGGCGCCATTTTGCGGCGGTTGATCAGTGCATATGGCCCGCAGGATGTGAGCGCCGCATGAATTCTCTGGTACAGCGCATCCAGGTCTTCACCGTTTCCGGAGTTGACGGAAAGGCCGTGTCCCTGCAAGGTTTTTTCGACGTCATACCCTGTCATGTACTGGCTGGGATGTCCGGCAATGGTCACGTCATTGTCATCGATCAGCAGTTTGACATTGAGTTTGTTGGCCACCGCGTACCGTGCGGCTTCGGCGTCTCCGCCTTCCTGCTGGGAACCGTCACTGCCGAATAAAACAACGGCCTTGTCTGGATTGGCGGCTGCCACGCCATTGACATAACTCCACAAGTGCCCGAGTCTTCCGGAACTGAAGAAAATTCCTGTTTCATCATGCCGTTCAGGATGGCCATAAAGGCCTTTTCCGAATTCGCGGTAATGCATCAGTGCTTCCGGGGGCATAAAGCCATTTAGAACCGCCATGATATACTGAGCCGCCACCCGATGCCCTGCTTCGTCGAAATATACCGGATAAATAGGTTCGCCGCCCTTGATCAGTCCGTCGATTATCAAAAGTTCCGGAACGATGTCATAGGCGCCGCCGGTATGTCCTCCCAGTCCCTTGAGGTTGGCGTAAGCGGTGAAAAAAACGATGCTGTCTCTGACCATCTTGATATTTCGGGCCAGCAGGTCTTTTTGGTCCGGGAGCAGTTGAGGTTCGCGAAGAGAGAGCTGTAAGGGGATATAGCGGTCAATATTCAAGTCTGCGGGAAAATTCATGAGATAATCCTTCTATCGTGAAAAATGAAACAATGTCATCAAGATACATGGTATGGACCGCAGCACGTCATGGTGTCGCAATCCAGAAAAAGATGAAAACTCAGCGTCGCAATGCTGTGGCTGAAACAGGAATATTCACGTCGGATTCCGCTGAATCAGAAAAATGGAATTCTCGACGGAAAGAGTTCGAACGATTTTCTGATTACGGGTATCCAGCACGTTGAAAACGAAAGTATCGAAACGGGAGTCTGTGGAATTGCTGTCTGACGGAATATCCCCGGAGACTGAAAAAGAAGACGTCAATGAATCGAGGCGGGTAATCCGCTGAACGATGTCTATCGCTATTTTATCAACCAGCGCTCTGCGCTGGACTTCCCGCACCATCTGAAGATCTGCCAACTGACTGCCTCCAGATGGTCGATCGAGCTCGGACAAACACGCCTTGAAAAGCTGAGAGCTGTATGTGTTTAGTACATTATGAATCTGATATGAGGGAATATGCATTGTCAGCTGCCTTGATGTCGGCGTTGATAGTCTCGTCTTGCGGAACGATCAGCCATTTTGTTGAACCCATTTCTGAATAAATTCCATGTGGCTTTTAAAAGCGATTTTCGGCATCTCGCCGGGCAGAAAATAGGCGGCATCCGATGCGTCATCACCGGGAGCCAGTTGACCTTCATATCGGGCGACCCAGTATCCCACAAGGAGCACTGTTTCATACAGACTGCTGGGATGCGCCGTAACGCCCAGGAGCATCTGGATATGACCCGTCAATCCGGTTTCTTCACGAAGCTCGCGCAGAGCACCGTCTTCCGGAGATTCTCCAAGTTCTATGAATCCGCCCGGCAGGCACCACATCCCCTTATGGGGTTCGACGCTTCGTTCAACCAGGAGGATTTTCTGCTGGACATCCGTGACGACCAGACAGGTCGCGGGCACCGGGTTTTCATATATCGGCTGATTGCACTGGCTGCAAAACAGCCGGATTCGATTTTCGTGGTATTTTCTGCCAAGTCTGAAACCACAATATGGACAGAACTGTTTGGTCTGCATGGCGCTTCTTATATGCCCGGATATCTGACGACGATTTATCATTATGAAAAATATATCCTCCTTATATAGAAAGTAGCCGCTATTGTGTCAAGCAAAAACCCGGGAGTTTCATGCTGACAACCCTATGATTCGATAGGATGATATTTTCGCCGTATCGAAGCATGGACGTGCGGCGGCACTTCATGAATGACGATTCATTCATTAAAAATTGAAAGCATCGAAGCAATGTGATATATTTTCCTTGACTATTGAAAGCATGTTTTGATAAATGAATGAGTATTCATTCATGATTTGTGGTTTACGAACCATGCAGCGTTTTGCAGCGGGACAGGGGGTAGATATATTATTCCGAATGCCCGCTCTTCAGGAGGCCATCATCAGTATCAAAGACAAAAATAACGGCAAATATCACCGAATACTCGAGGCGGCGGTGATGGTGTTTGCACAGCAGGGATTCTACCAGTCCACGATTTCCCAGATCGCCAGGGAGGCCGGTGTGGCGGATGGAACAATTTATCTGTATTTCAAGAATAAGGATGACATTCTGCTTCAGTTTTTTACCTACAAGACCAAGCAGGTATTCGATCTGTTCCGTGAAGAAGTAGCAAAAGCCGATAATGCTGTCGAAAAGCTCAGAAATCTGATCCGCCGCCATCTCGAAGAATTTCAGCGCGACAAAAACATGGCCATTGTATATCAGGCGGAAACGCATCAGAACAGTCGGTCTGCAGAACCCCAGATCCGGGAAATGTCCAAAATGTATCTGGATATCGTATCGGAAATCGTGGAGCAGGGGCAGGCGGACGGCAGCATGCGAAAAGATCTCTACCTCAGTCTGGTCAAGCGTTTCATTTTGGGAGCTGTGGATGAAACCATCAACAACTGGCTTCATTCCGGTGGTAAATACGATCTGACCTCTATGGTGGATCCGCTGATTGACCTTTTTATCAGAGGCATTGGCAATAACAGGGCGGATCATTCATGATGGCTTCGTAAAATGTCCGCATGCAAAGCGCTTGCGCCGCATCCTTCGTCATTGCAGCGTACGACAAGTACGCTTCATTCCTTGCGGATTTGCGCGCCTTGTCTGCGAACATTTTACGAAGCCATCAATTATAACTATAACAATATAACTATAACAAAAAACGGGTTTAACACCCCATCACGATTGATAATACATCAATCTATGCTCAACAACACCCCATAAGGAGATACAAATCATGGCGCAACCTATTGCAGATCGCAGAGATGTAGATTTTGTCCTGTACGAGCAGCTTCATGCCGAAGAGCTCAGCAAAAATGAAAAATTTGCAGATTTTAACAAAAAAACAATTGATTTGATCATCAACGAAGCCAGAAATCTGGCTGTCAAAGAAATTCTTCCCACTCAGAAAATCGGGGATGAAGAAGGCTGTAAACTGGAAAACGGTGTGGTGACCGTTCCGGAATCTTTCCATCGCATTTATGGTCTGATTAAAGAAGGTGAGTGGGTGGCGATGACGGAAGATCCGGAATGGGGCGGCCAGGGAATGCCTAAGTCGGTGTCTTTAGCAGCCGGAGATTATCTGGTCGGCAGCAATTTTGCCTTTATGATGTATCCCGGTCTGACCCATGGTGCGGGCAAGCTGGTGGAAACATTCGGCACCGAAAAGCAGAAAAAACTTTTTCTCAAAAAAATGTTCACCGGCGAGTGGACCGGAACCATGCTCCTGACGGAGCCTGAAGCCGGATCAGACGTTGGTGCGCTGACCACAACGGCTGTCAAGAACGATGACGGTACTTACTCCATTACCGGAAATAAGATTTTTATATCCGGCGGTGAACATAACCTGGCTGAAAATATCATTCACCCGGTTCTGGCCCGGATTGTGGGCGCTCCTGCCGGTACCAAAGGAATTTCCCTGTTTCTCGTACCGAAAATATGGGTCAATGATGACGGCAGCATGGGTGAATTCAATGATGTTGTCTGCACCGGCATTGAAGAAAAAATGGGAATTCATGGCAACGCCACCTGTTCTTTGACCCTGGGCGGCAAGGGAAAATGCCGGGGAACCCTTCTGGGCGAAGAAAATAAGGGCATGAAGGCCATGTTTCTGATGATGAATGAAGCCCGTCTTCTGGTAGGGCTTCAGGGATTTACCTGCGCTTCGTCTGCATACTCTTATGCGCTTGCTTACGCCAGGGAAAGAAAACAGGGCAAAAACCTGCTTCAGTCCATGAATGAAAATGCGCCGTCCGTACCCATCATTCAGCATCCGGATGTCCGGCGTCAGCTTCTCATCATGAAATCCTATGTGGAAGGCATGAGAAGTATTCTGTATTATGTGGGAATGTGCTCAGATAAGGTTGAGACCACGGACGATGAAAATGAAAAAGCCAAATATGAGGGGTTGATTGAAATCCTGACGCCCATCGCCAAGGGCTATATCACGGACAAGGCTTTCGAGGTGTGCAGCCATGGCGTACAGGTTTATGGCGGGTATGGTTTTATCAAGGAATACCCGATGGAACAATTGATGCGCGACTGCCGGATTACCATGATTTATGAAGGCACCAACGGCATCCAGGCGATGGATTTACTAGGTAGAAAACTGGGGATGAAAAAAGGCAAACCTGTCATGGATCTGTTCGGTGAGATGCAGAAAACCATTGCAGCCGCCAAAGGCATTGCCGGTCTGGAAGAATTTGCAGCGAAAGTGGAAAGCTCGGTCAACAAACTGGGAGAGGTCGCCATGCATCTGGGCGCAACCGCCATGTCTCCGCAGGTCATGAAAGCCTTTGCTTATGCTCATCCGTTCCTTGAAGTTGCCGGTGATGTGGTGATGGCGTGGATGCTTCTCTGGAGAGCTTCCATCGCTGCGCAGCAGCTTGTAAAACTGGCTGGCAGCCTCGATCCTGAGGCTCGCAGGACAGCCGCTGAAAAGAATAAAAATGCGGCATTTTACGAAGGGCAGATCCGAAGCGCCGAATATTTCATCAAAGCCGTTTTGCCGGTAACTTATGGAAAAATGAAGGCCATTATGGATACTTGCAGCGCGGTAGTGGATATTCCGGAGGCGTCGTTTGGCGGGTGATGCCGGGAGGTATTTAGCTGAAGTCCGGGTAGAAAACTACCCGGGTTATCGGATGAGGATGTAAATACAGGGGCGATCTTTGAATCGCCCCTTTTTTGTTGGCCGTGGGTTATATTTTTTTCAGTGTTTCAGCCCGCAAATCTTTCTTCAATACCTTGCCGACATTGGTTTTGGGCAATTCATCCCGAAATTCGATGCTCGTCGGCAGTTTGTACGTGGCCAGAGAACCCTTGCAATAGTCGATCAGCTCTTTTTCCGTAGCGGTTTCACCTGGTTTTAGAACAACGAAGACCTTGACGCATTCTCCGCGGGTTGGATGGGGCACGCCGATGGCTGTGGCTTCCTGAACCTTGGGATTGGCGAAGAAGATTTCTTCGATGTCCCGCGGATATACGTTATACCCGCCGCTGATGATCATGTCTTTTTTGCGGTCCACGATAAAGAAAAAACCGTCCTTGTCCATGATGGCGATATCGCCGGTGTGCAGCCATCCATCCACGAGCGTCTGAGCGGTTTCTTCCGGTTTTCCCAGATACCCTTTCATCACCTGAGGCCCTCGCACGATCATTTCTCCCGGTTCTCCGACAGGCATTTCGGTGAGGCCGTTTGACAGATCTACAATTTTGGACTGGGTATTGGGAATCGGAAGGCCGATGCTGCCGACCTTCCGGTTGTCCGCAGAAAAAGGATTGACATGGGTCACTGGCGTGGATTCCGTCATGCCGAAGCCTTCCACGATGATCGCGCCGGTCTTTTTTTCAAATTCCCGAATCACTTCGACCGGCAGAGGCGCGCTGCCGGAAAAACAGCCTTTGATGGAAGACATATCCGTTTTATGAATCAGTGGATGGTTCAGCATGCCGATATACATCGTCGGCACCAGCGGGGCAAACGTGGGCTTGAATTTACCGATCGTTTCCAGAAGCGGTTGCGACTGGGGTTTGGGCACCAGAATATCTCCCCACCCCATAAATATGGCCAGATTCATGGCGACGGACAGACCGAAGACATGAAAAAACGGCAGTGCGCCCAGCATTGTTTCCTCACCTTTGTTAAAGCCCGGAAACCAGGCTTCCAGTTGCTGCACCTGACAGCTCAGGTTGGCATGGGTGAGAATAACGCCTTTGGAGACGCCTGTGGTGCCTCCTGTGTATTGATACATGGCGACATCGTCAAAGGACAGGACGCATTTGGGCGGCGCCGGTCTGGATGCCGCCAGAAGCGGCTTCCATTTATGAACGTTTGGAGCGGATTTGACATCTGCAGCCAATTTTCTTTTTTTGGCGACCAGCGGAAACAGCAAGCTTTGAGGAAACGGCAGATAATCGCCGAGAGATGTACACACAATGTGCTGGATGCTGGTTTGGGGTCTTAAATCAATCATCCGGTTTCCCAGAAGATCGAGGGTGACAAGGCATTTGGATTTGGAATCATTAAACTGATGAAGCAGTTCCCGGTCTGAATACAGGGGATTGTTCATCACTGCAATGGCGCCTATCTTAAGCGTGGCGTAATAGGCGACAACGCAGGGAATGGTGTTGGGCAGCAAAATGGCGACGCTGTCTCCTTTGGAAATGCCGAATTCAAGCAGACAGGCGCTGAAGCGGTTGACCATTTCGTTAAGTTCGCGAAAGTTGACTTTGTAGCCCTGAAAAAGGATTGCCGTGTTATTTGGAAACGTCCGGGCGGAACGCTCCAGAAATTCCGGCAGACAGGTTTTTTCAAATGTTACGGTTTCTGGAATTCCTTTGGCATAGGAATTCAACCAGGGTTTATCGGTATCACCGACAGATGTTGTCACATGCACCTCCTCTAGTTAACACAGTTGACACAAAAGGTAAAAAAAGGCGACCCGCCCGGAATCCGCGGATACGGCGCCCGGAGCAGGGGCTTACTTTGTGATTGAAATATAAGTCGATATCGGATAATTTATGACAGATGCGATGAAGCGTCTCTCTCTTTTTTTACAAAGTCATCAAAATTTTACTTGACGGAAATGAATTTGTTGTCTAAATGAATGAATGCTCATTCATTATTGAGTCCAAAAAAAATTACGGCAAAAATTGTCTACCCATTAACATTTTTAGAATAATATAATTGAAGGGAGAAAGAAAGTAAAAAAATGGAAACCGCTTTGATCTCTCCGGCCAAGGCCTGGCTGTTCGGATTTATCCCGACGGTGATTTTTTCGGTGATCATCCCTGTAATCGGGGTGGCCTGTTTCACGTATATCATTGCCAAACGGGCGGCCCCTTTAATCCGCTCCAGGCAGGATCCCCGCCTGAACCATGTCGGAGAACGGGTAATGGCCATGCTGAAATATGCCTTCGGTCAATACCGTCAGCCCCGTTACATGATGGCAGGCTTAATACATATCACGCTGTTTACAGGTTTTATGATTTTGTCTCTGCGCTCTATCACACTGGTGATTATGGGGCTGTCCAGTGGTTTTGTGCTGCCCGGGCTGGGAGGTATTGCCGGGCAGATTTACAGCATATTGAAAGATATCGCGGCAACATTTGTTCTGGCGGCCTGTGTCGTGGGAATGATTCGAAGAGGTATTTTCCGCCCGGAACGCTACGATGTTCCCAAGCGCTACGGGAAGAAAGATCATACCGCTGAAGCGGTATTTGTGCTGGGGCTGATCACCACCCTGGTGACCTGCGACATGATTTTCGAGGGTACCCAAGTGGTGGCGCAATTGCAAAAGGGGCTTCATCCTGAATATTTGCTTCCCGGAATGGGGTCGTGGCTGGCGGCCAACATGTTGAGCGGCGCTAGTCTGGTGTCGTTGCAGCGGCTGCATCTGGCATCGTTTTACCTGCACGATATGGTATTTTTCTTCTTCCTGTGCTTTTTGCCGATGGGAAAGCATTTTCATGTGATCACCTCAATTCCCAATGTCTTTTTCATGAAACTTAAGAAGGGCGTGATCAAGCCGGTGGAATGGGGCGTCGATGATACGAAACTGGATGAGCTGAAATCTTTTGGCGTCAAAAAATTCGAGGACTTCACCTGGAAGCATATGCTCGATTTTTATTCCTGCGCCGATTGCGGGAGGTGTTCGGATCAATGTCCGGCCAATGCTGTCAAACGTCCGTTATCACCTCGGTTTATTTCCATCAAATGCAGAGATTATGCGTTTAAAAACTACCCGATCCGTGGGGAGATGACACCTAAAGACGAGCCTCTGATCGGTAACATTCTGAGCGAGGATGAAATCTGGTCCTGTACCACCTGCGGCGCTTGCGAGGCGGAGTGCCCGATTTTTATCGAATATATTGACAAGATCGTGGATCTGCGAAGGGGTATGGTGGATGAAGGGTTGGTGCCGCAGTCGCTCCAGAAACCTCTGAAAGCCATCGAAAAAAGAGGAAATCCCTGGGGCAAGATGGAAAAAAAGCGCGCCGAATGGACTAAATCCTTGCCGGAAACCTGTCAGGTCAAACTCTTTGAAAACGGCGATGAAGCTGAAACGCTTTATTTTGTGGACAGCATTTCTTCGTATGACGACCGCATGCAGAACATTGCCCGCGCCACTGCATGCGTTCTGAGCGCAGCCGGTGAGGATTTCGGTATTCTGGGCAAGGATGAAAAAGACAGCGGCAATGAAGTCCGGCGTTTCGGCGAAGAAATGCTTTATCAGGATATCAAGGCCCACAATACCGCTGCTATTCTGGATACCAAAGCTAAAAAGATCGTTACCGCAGACCCGCATGCGTTCAATACACTGAAAAATGAATACACAGGGCTGCCGCCGGTTGAACATATCAGTCAAACCATTGTCCGGAACATCAAAGCCGGGAAAATCCGATTGAAACCCGTTGAAGATGACAGCAAGATATATACCTATCACGATCCTTGCTATCTCGGAAGACACAACGGTGTATATGATGACCCCCGGCAGGCGCTGGATGCCATTCCGGGACTGCGACGGGTGGATATGCTGAAAAGCCGCGACCGTTCATTCTGCTGCGGCGGCGGTGGTCTGATGTTGTTTTACGAGCCTGAAGAAGAACAGCGAATGGGCGTGCTGCGGGTTCAGATGGCGCTCAGGGCCGGCGCCAATGTGATTGTGACTGCCTGTCCCTTCTGCCTTGTGAATATGGAAGATGCTATCAAGGTCAGCGGGTTGGAGGGGAAAATGGAAGCCATCGATCTGTCCGAACTTATCCAGCGTCATATATAGATTTTCAGAAAATTCATTTCACAAGGCAGCAGGTCGGAGATAATACTGTAGCATATCTCCGACCGATAACGCAGTGAAATTATTTTTCTGAATGTCTATAGAAACAGCATGACCTGAAACCGGAAGCAGGCTCCGGAAGACAGATAACAGCCCTGCAAAAGTCGAGAAAAACAGATGGTGTTGCAGAAAGCCCCGTATGCAAACCGGCCGCAAACCGGATGCAAAGCGGTTTGAACCCCATTCGTAGAGGATGCGGTGCAACGTGGCAACCGGGCTTTTGGCGAAGCCGTCAGCTTTTTATTATCATCAGCTTATACAGGTGGAGGAACGCATGGAAATTTTGGTATGTGTGAAACGAGTACCGGATACCGCTGAAAACGAAATCGTGGTCAATGGCAAGGGGACGGATATCGAACGCGGTGATCTGGTCTATTCGGTTAATGAGTGGGATAATTATGCGGTGGAAGAGGCCATTCAGATCCGCGATCGTGTCGGCGGAACTGTCACTGTGGTCACCGTCGGCGACGGGGACTCCGAAGAGATTCTGCGCCGTGAAATGGCGATGGGCGCGGATAAGGGCATTCTGCTGTCCGATGACGCCTTCAATGGTTCGGATGGCAAAGGTGTTGCCACAATTTTGAAATCCGAAATCGCGAAAGGCAAATATGATCTGATTCTGACCGGCGCCCAGGCGGACGACGGAGCGGCTCAGGTGGGCGGAATGCTGGCGGCCATGCTGGATATGCCTTATGCGTCTCTGGTAAACAAGATCGAAACCGGGAGCGGCAATACCATCAAAATCGGCCGTGAAATCGAAGGCGGCAATCAGGAAATGAGCGAAATTGATCTGCCTTGCGTGCTGTCCATTCAAACCGGTATCAACGAACCCAGGTATGTCGGTATTCGCGGTATCCGTAAGGTGGCTTCCGTTGAAATTCCGGTTCACGGCGCCGGCGATCTGGGTGTTGCCGCCGGTTCTGTTGGTGCTGCTGGCGCTAAAGTGAAGCGGGTGGATTATTTTATACCGCCTGCGGGTGAAGGCGCCGAAATCCTTGAAGGCAGCTCTGATGAAATTGCTGAAAAACTGATTGAACTCTTGAAGTCCAAAGGAGGGATAAAATAATGACCCAGCCGATTTTTGCATATATTGCACATAAAAATGGGGTTGCCGATGATTCCGCGCTGGAACTGATTGTGGCGGCCAAAAAAATAGATCCGTCGGCTTCCGTGACGGCCATTGTCTGCGGCAATGGCGCGGAGCTGGACAGTGTTTGTACGGCCATGTCTGCCGTTTATCCGGATGTCTGGAAGGTTTCCAATCCGGCTCTGGCGTATCCCAATGCGGAAGTTATCCGAGGCGTACTGGTTAACCTGCTGCCGGCGAGCGCCGTTACACTGGTGCCGCATGACACGTTCGGTATGGATTTGTCGCCGGGGTTGTCCATCAAGCTGAACGCTGCCTTTGTATCCGATGTTGTCGGCATTGAGGGCGTGGATGGCGCTGTCTTAAAAGCGGTGCGCCAGGAATTCGGCGGGCAGGTCAGCACTCATATTCACTGTGATATGGCATCGGGCGTTGTCTTGAATATCCGTTCCGGCGCTTTTCTGGCTGATGACAGCAAGGCTTCCGGCGCTGTGACGGATAAATCCGGTCAGGCCGGCGACTGTAAGGCTAAACGCCGCTTCATTGAAGTGGTGGCGGCTGAAGTCGGCGATGTGGATATCACCAAATCGGATGTGCTGGTGTCCGTGGGACGTGGTATCGAAGAGCAGGACAATATTGCCATTGCTCAGGAGCTGGCCGATACGATCGGTGCTGTGGTGTCCTGCTCCAGGCCGATCGTGGATGCCAAATGGCTGGAAAAAGCCCGTCAGGTCGGAACATCCGGCAAGACGGTAAAGCCCAAAGTTTATATTGCGCTGGGCATCAGCGGTTCCTTCCAGCATTTGGGCGGTCTCAAGGGAAATCCGTTTATTGTCGCCATCAACAAGAATCCCAAAGCGCCGATTTTTCAGGTGGCCGATATCGGAGTCGTTCTGGATCTGCTGGAATTCGTGCCTGAGCTGACAGAAAAGATCAAGGAAATGAAATAAAGAGTAGTGGATAGGGGATCATCCGTATTTTCCCTTATCTATTTGTAATATTGTGTCTTTCGTCAGTCGGTTGTCCTGTATGGCATATTGGCGGTCGGCTGGCGAAGACATTACCTCGCACCACTTCTGACGGCTTCGTAAAATGTTCGCAGGCAAGGCGTGTAAATCCTGAGGAATAAAGCGTGCCTGTCTTACGCTGCATGCGGACTTTTTACGAACCCGTCACTTCTTCTTTGCCCCGGTTCCTTGAAAGAGGGCATGTCATCCATGCAGATTCCTTGACGAATATCAAAAGCCTATTGCTGCTGCTTGACACTGCAAGACAGTTCACGGTAGTATTATAGAATACAATAGAAAAAAATCAGTACACCAAAGGGGTTATCCATGACAATTCTGTCCGGCGGCAAAATACTGGTTGCTGCTCTGGGCCGTCAGACCTTGGCGCCAATCCGCAATTTAGGAAAATTGGGGACATTTTTTTTCTGGGGTCTGGTCAATATCTTTACACTGCCGTTTCAGTTTTATAAGGTTATCGAGCAGGTCTGCTTTATTGGCGCTAAATCGGTTTTTGTCATCACGCTGACGGGAGCCTTTACTGGTATGGTGCTGGGGCTTCAGGGATATTATGCGCTGACCAAGTTCGGTTCCGAAGGCATGCTGGGCTCTGCAGTGGCATTGTCACTTATTCGCGAGATGGGTCCTGTGCTGACGGCCGTCATGGTGATCGGCAGGGCCGGATCGGCAATGGCGGCCGAGATCGGCATCATGCGCATCTCCGAACAGATTGACGCTCTGGAAACCATGAGCATCGATCCTGTCCGTTTTCTGGTTAGTCCCAGAATCGCAGCGGCGGTTATCAGCTTTCCATTACTGACGGCGCTCTTCGATGTCATTGGTATTATCGGCGGTTATCTGACGGGTTCGATGCTGCTGGGCATCAATTCCGGCGTTTATTTCGCGCGGGTTGAATCGAGCGTTCTGATGAAAGATGTAACCGGGGGATTTATCAAGGCGGTCGTTTTTGCTTTGGTTGTAGTGGCCATTTGCTGTTTTAAGGGGTTTTATACCCACCTCAGCAAGGAAGGTTTCGGTTCCAAGGGCGTCAGTCTTTCCACGACATCGGCCGTGGTGATTTCCTGTGTGCTTGTGCTTGTAACCGATTATGTGCTGACATCCATCCTGCTGTAAGGAAACACCATGACAACGCCACTGATTCAACTGCGTGATATTCATAAAACGTTTGGTTCCAACCCGGTATTAAACGGCATCAATCTGGACATATACCGGGGAGAAATTACAACCATTATCGGTAAAAGCGGTGGTGGTAAAAGCGTACTGCTCAAGCATATCATCGGTCTTCTCGAACCGGATTCCGGTGAAATCCTGCTGGATGGCCAGCCGCTTTCCGCCATGAAAAAATGCGATCGCAAATCCCTGAAACAAAAGTTCAGCTATATGTTTCAAGGCAATGCGCTGTTTGATTCACTGAACGTGTATGAAAATGTCGCCCTGCCGTTAAAGGAAAAAACATCACTTCCGGATCGGGAAATCCGGAAACGGGTGGGTGAGAAAATGGCGCAACTGGATATTGCCGGTATTGGGGACCGTTATCCGGCGGAGATTTCCGGGGGCATGAAAAAGCGGGTGGCGCTGGCCAGGGCGCTTGTCACCAATCCGGAAATTATTCTATTCGATGAACCAACCACGGGCCTTGATCCCATCCGCAAAAACGCTGTGCATGGCATGATATCCGATTATCAGAAAAAATTCGGCTTTACCGGCGTGGTGGTCAGTCATGAAATTCCGGATATTTTTTATATCTCTCAGCGGATTGCCATGCTGAACAACGGCCGCATCATATTTGAGGGAAGTCCGGATGAAATTCAGCAGGCGCAGGTTCCTGAAATTCAGAATTTCATTTATGGCATGGAAAACCGTCGAAGTGTATTCAACGGTTCCGGCCACCAAACCTATGTCGAACAAAGGTTTAATCAGGAAAAACTGCGACTGTGTGATCATAACATCACCTTTTCGCTGATTATCTTCACACTGGAAAATTTCAGTGAAATTACCGAGCATGCGGATCACATGGCCGGGCAGACGGTATTGACCAACCTGACAGAGCGAATCCGCCACCATATCAATATCACGGATTCCTGTTCCAGATGCGGGCTGAACAAAATCGCTTTGCTTCTTTCCAATACCGATATCGAACAAGCGCGCGCTTTTTGTCAGCATCTTTCCAAAGAAATCAAGGGCAATGATCTGCTCGATATCAAACCCTATCCCGGATTTTGCTTTTCCATACGGGCGGGCTTTGCGCAGGCAACGCGGGAATGCAGCCTGGAGGCTCTTATGGAGAAAGCGGAATCCACCTCGAATCCGTTTTATACATTCAATATTTTCTGATATATGTGGAGGCGTTATGCGGAAATCATCCATTGAAATATCCGTCGGTATTTTTATGCTGATCGGAATTCTCTGCGTCGGATACCTGACCATTAAACTTGGCAGGATGGAATTGCTGGGAAGTGATTTTTATGAACTCAAAGCCCTGTTTAAATCGGTCAACGGTGTAAAACCCGGCACTCAGATAGAAATTGCCGGTGTGCCAGTCGGCCAGGTCGGAAGCATCCAGCTGGATCAGAAACATGACATGGCGCTGATATGGCTGAAGATCAAAAAAGGCGTTGTCCTGACAGACGATGTGATTGCTTCTGTTAAAACCTCCGGATTGATTGGAGACCGTTATATCAAGCTGACGCCCGGAGGCTCGGACAAAGTCCTGAAGCCCGGCGATCAGATCACCGACACCGAACCGCCGGTCGATATTGAAGATCTCATCAGTAAATATGTGTTTGGAAGCGTCTGATGTATGGCGTTTGTGAACGGTAATATCACTTCATTGTCGAAAGAAACAGACCCTTATTCATGAAACAAAAACTCAAACAGATCATTGAACAGGCGCTCCAAAACGCCTATAAAAACGGAAAGCTTCCTTCCGCGGCGTTTCCGGATATTGTTATGGAAGTTCCTAAAGCGGCGTCTCATGGAGACTACGCTTCCAATGTCGCGATGGTATCCGCATCCATCCAGAAGATGGCGCCGCGAAAAATTGCTGAAGCGATTGTAAGCCATATTGTGGATGCGGATCATGTAATAGATCGGGTTGAAATTGCCGGTCCCGGTTTTATCAATTTTCATATCTGCTCCGGCGCATGGGCCCGATTTTTAAAGCCGATACATGCGCAGGGATGTCGCTACGGCGCCGTCAATATCGGGCAGGGCCGGAAAATCCAGATTGAGTTTGTCAGCTCCAATCCTACCGGGCCGCTGCATGTCGGTCATGGCCGCGGCGCCGCCGTAGGCGACAGCGTCGCCAATATTCTGGCCTTTTGCGGTTATGATGTCCAGAAGGAATATTATATCAACGATTCCGGAAGACAGATTCAAACCCTGGGCAGATCCGTTTTCCTGCGTTGCCGAGAGCTGATGGGCGAATCTGTTTTTTTCCCCGAAGACTGTTATCAGGGAGACTACATCCGGGATATCGCCCGGCAAATTTTAGATCAAAAGGGCACAAGCCTGATGGACCAGTCGGATGAAAAGGCCGTCATGGTTTGCGCCCGGTATGCGGCGGCGCTGATTCTGGATGATATGAAGCGCGATTTGGAATCTTTCGGCGTCACGTTTGACTGCTGGTTCAGCGAACAGAGCCTGTATGATTCCGGAAAAGTGGCGGAAGTCATCGAGATGTACCGGAACCGGGGTATCGTTTACGAAAAGGATGACGCTCTCTGGTTCAATACCAGTGCGTATGGCGATGAAAAAGACCGGGTCGTGGTGCGTCAAAATGGACAGACCACGTATTTTGCGTCTGATATCGCCTATCACTACCATAAAATTGAACGTGGATTTGAACAGGTGATCGATGTATGGGGTGCGGATCACCATGGTTATATTCCCCGTGTGGCTGCGGCGATTGAGGCCGGTGGTTACGACAGAGATCGGTTTCATGTCATTCTGGTGCAACTGGTAAGCCTGTTGCGCGGAGGCGTTCCGGTGGCCATGTCCACCCGCGCAGGGGAATTTGTCACGCTCAAGGACGTTCTTCATGAAGTCGGGAAAGACGCGGCGCGATTTATTTTTTTAACCCGGAGTTCCGATAATACACTTGATTTTGACCTCGAAGTCGCTGCGCAGAAAACCAACGACAATCCTGTTTATTATGTTCAGTATGTTCATGCCCGGATTTGCAGTATTATCCGGAAATATGGCGAAATGCCAACCGCTGATGTTCCCGGTGACGCCGCCGCCGATGCCCTAACCGTTTTGCTGAATACGTCCGATGATATCGCCCTCATCAAGTTGCTGATGAAATATCCGGAAATTATCCGGCTCAGTGCGGAACTCATGGAGCCTCACCGGATTACCTTCTTTATGATGGAGCTGGCCTCGGCCTTTCACGGATATTACAACCGGCAGCGGGTTCTGACCGATGATGTGCTTCTGACCCGCGCCAGACTGTATTTGATGACAGCCGTCCGACAGGTGATCGCTAACGGGCTTTCGCTTCTGGGTGTAACGGCGCCGGAATCCATGTAACCATGAGATATCGTCAACCACCTGAGAAAAACCGTCCTTCACTCCGTCAGCGACCGCAGAACCAGCAGCAGCGGTCATCACTATGGATCGGCCTGATATTGTTTATATCGGCATGGGTGTTTCTTCTGGGCGTTCTGGTGGGCAGAAAATCGGCGCCCGTTCTGTTTGATTATCGTAAAATAAATACTGAAATCGCCGATTTGGCTAAACGTGCATCGAATAACAAACAGGCGCTGAAACAAGGGGAATCTGATCCGCTGGCGGCTCTGGACGGTCTGGATTTTTACAAAAAGCTGAAGGAAAAAACGCAGGATATTCCTGAACTTCAACTGCCGCTTCCAGAAAAACCCGCACAGGATGCAGATGCAATGAAGCCACTGGCCCGAAAACCGGAAAGCAATTCGTCTGCGGGAAACATGTCCGGGAAACCACCCGAAACCGCCCGAAATCCGGAAATGACGGCTGCAGATGTTCAGCAGCCGGAAGCGCCTCCGATCACGCAGGAAGCCGTCAGAAATGAAGCGCCGGTCGAGCATAAACCCGAAAAACCGGTCGAGCATAAGCCTGAAACGCTGGTTGAGCGAAAACCTGAAGTGCCGCCACATCCGCCGTTACAGCGCCCTCGCCAGCCTGAAGCGCCGTTTGAACGAAAGCCCGATACCACGGTGCATACGGCGGCGGCAACGACTCAGGCGCTGCCTGTCCAAGCTCATGAATTGCCCGCTGAACACAAGCCGGAACAGGTGGATCATCCGGTGGAAGCAGCAAAGACCGAGCCTCAGAAAATCAGATCCGCCTATGATTTGATGAAACCGCAGCCGGCAAAAGAAGTGGCGGTAACACCGGAGTCGCATTCACCGGAGTCCAGACAGGCCCGTCCGGCGGCTGCTGAAATAAAACAGCCGGTAAAGCCGCCTCAGACGGAAAAAAAGGTGACGCTTCAGGTACCGTCTTTGACCGATCGCAAATCCGCGGATGATCAGGTTGAATTACTCCGGAAAAAAGGCATACATGCCTGGAAGGTTGCCACGATGGTGCCGGGTAAGGGCGTATGGTACCGGGTGGTTGTCGGCAAGTATGGCGCCTCCGAAGCCGACACAGTAAAGAATCGTCTTAAACAGGACAATGTGGATGTATCCGTAGGCAATCCGTAATGGATACTCCTGATATTCCCATATGATATAATCATCACGGTGAACCCCATGAAAATATCCAAAGAAGAGGTCATACATGTTGCTGACCTGGCTCGTATCGAGCTGGATGCGTCGGCTGTTGAGAAATTTTCGCATCAGCTTGGCGCCATTCTGGAGTATGTGGATACGCTGAACCAACTGGATACATCCGGCGTCAACCCCACCAGCCACGCCATTTCCCGCAGCAACGCATTTCGGGAAGATACTGTTTGTGCGCATTTGCCGGCGGAAAGAGCGCTTGCCAATGCGCCGGATAAGGATGAAACGACATTTCTGGTACCGCGGATCATCGGAGGATAATACATGAGTGACATGAAACCATACGAATTCACCATTGCCCAGGCCGCTGACATGCTGCGCCGCCACGAGTTGACGTCGCAGACGTTGACCCGTTCCGTGCTGGATCGCATTCACGCTGTCGAAGATAAAGTCGGGGCTTTTATCACTATACTCGATGAATCGGCTATGGAGCAGGCGGTATCAGCGGATGTCCTCATTTCTGAAGGCAGGGGCGGCGTACTGACCGGAATTCCGATAGGTATCAAAGACCTGATTTGCACCGAAGGGATACGCACCACCTGTGCATCGCGGATGCTGGAACATTTTATACCGCCGTATGATGCCACCGTCATCCGGAAACTCAAGGCTGCGGGTGCGGTCATGGTCGGCAAGCTCAATATGGATGAATTTGCGATGGGGGCTTCTACGGAAAATTCCGCGTTTAAACCAACCCATAATCCCTGGGATTTGAGCCGGATTCCCGGCGGCTCGAGCGGCGGTTCTGCGGCGGCGGTGGCCGCAGACATGTGCCTCGGATCTCTGGGGTCTGATACCGGCGGTTCGATTCGCCAGCCGTCTTCGCATTGCGGCGTCGTGGGAATGAAACCTACCTATGGCCGGATATCCCGTTTCGGGCTGGTCGCTTTTGCATCGTCTCTCGATCAGATCGGCCCGATCACCAAAGACACGCGGGATTGCGCTTTGCTGATGAACGCCCTTGCCGGATACGATTCGATGGATTCCACATCGGTTCCGGAGCCGGTGCCGGACTATACATCTTTTTTGAGCGGCGATCTCAAGGGAATGGTGGCTGGCATTCCGAAGGAATACCATGCGTCGCAGGGGCTGGATCCGGAAGTCGCCGCCGCTGTCCGGCAGGCTGTACAGACGCTCGAGCATCTCGGCGTCCGGTGCGTGGAAGTTTCTCTGCCGCATACGGCGTATGCTGTGGCCGTTTATTATGTGATTGCACCCTGCGAGGCCAGTTCCAATCTGGCGCGTTATGACGGCGTCAAGTACGGTTTCAGGGATGTCAGCGCCGAAAGCCTGATGGACATGTACCGCAATACCCGCTCCAAGGGGTTCGGACCTGAGGTGCAGCGCCGGATTCTTCTGGGCACCTATTCTCTGTCCTCCGGATATTATGATGCGTATTATGGCAAGGCGTCCCGCGTGCGCACTCTGATCATGGAAGATTTCAAAGCGGCTTTTAAAACGTGCGATGTGTTGCTGTCACCGGTGGCGCCCACACCAGCCTATCCGATCGGCCAGCATATCGACGATCCGCTTACCATGTACTTATCGGATATATTCACACTTTCCGCCAATCTGGCCGGAATTCCCGGGATGTCGGTTCCCTGTGGATTCACAGAGCAGGGGCTTCCGATCGGTCTCCAGCTCATGGGGCCGCATTTCAGCGAGGGAAATCTTTTGAAAGTGGCCTGGCATTTTGAACAGTCAACGGATTTTCATAAACGAAAGGCAACATTATGACAACAATTCTTCCTGAAGGTGAAGATGTACGGAAAGCGGCCAGGTGGATTACCGAAGAGCGCACGTCGTATCCCAAGAAATCTGATAAGGAACTGATCGAAAGCGCATGTCTGAAGTTCGACTTATCCCCGATAGACGCAGAATTCATTGCTCGCTTCGTTCGGGAAAAACTGTTTGTGTGACAAACAGACATGCCCCGGATACGCATTCTTCCCGAAACCCTGTCTAACAAAATTGCTGCCGGAGAGGTGGTGGAACGCCCTGCTTCTGTGGTCAAGGAGCTGGTGGAAAATTCACTGGACGCCGGAAGCTCCCGAATTGTAATCGAGATCGAAAAGGGGGGACGCTCCCTGATTCAGGTCAGTGATAACGGCTGCGGCATGAGCCGGGATGATGCGTTGTTGTCCATCGAGCGCTATGCGACCAGCAAGCTGTATGCCGACAGCGATCTGTTTGCCATCCGGACTCTGGGGTTCAGAGGTGAGGCGCTTCCCAGCATTGCATCGGTATCCCGGCTGCACCTGACCACCCGGGAGGCATCGGCGGATGCGGGTGTGGAACTTGTTCTGGAGGGAGGAAAACTCCTGAAAGTGATGGAAAGCGGCGCTCCCGAAGGCACCCGAATTGCGGTGCGTCATCTTTTTTTCAACACCCCGGTCCGCCTGAAATTTCTTAAAACCATCGCTACAGAGCTGGGACATATTTCCGATGTGGTTTCCAGTCTTGCGCTGGGATGGCCGCAGGTGCATTTCAGACTGATTCATAATGGGTCGCTGCTTCAGAACTGGTCGGCGGCCTCTGACGCCGCTACGCGGATTGCCGATGTTCTGGGGCAGGCGTCCCGTACCAGTCTTTTTCCCATCCACAGAGAAAAGGACGGTATCTCCCTGTCTGGATGGACATCGCTGCCCCATATCTCCCGGAAATCACCGCTGGGCATTTATGTGTTTGTCAACGGGCGTTTTGTCCGCGGCCGGATGATGCACCATGCCCTGCTGGAAGCCTATGGCGGACGTCTCATGAAAGGGCAGTTTCCGCTGGCGGTTCTGAATATCTCACTTCCTTGCGACGAAGTGGATGTCAATGTGCATCCTGCCAAACAGGAAGTCCGGTTTTTCCGTCAGCAGCAGGTATATGATGCGATTGTCGCTGCGGTGGCAGATGGTCTTGCCGGTGCGGAAAAGCCCGCCTGGGCGACTTCTGCTCCTGTGACACCTGCGGAAATGATATCCGAGGCCAATTCCGCAACTCACGACGCGGACGCCGTAATGCCGGGGCTTCCGGAAGCCATTCCTCAGGAGCTGATTCAGGCCGAAAAACGATACCCTTACATCATTCCTCCGGCGGAAGATCGAAACAGGTCCCCAGGTTCCCGCGTATCCGCTCCTCCGGTATCCTTTACGGGTCCGGGATCCTCTCAAACGACCCTGTGGAAAGCCTCTTCCCTGAAACTCAAACCTGTCGCGCAGTTCTTGAGATCATACATCATTTGTGAATCTGGAGAGAATCTTGTTCTTCTCGATCAACACGCCGCCCATGAGCGGGTGCTGTATGAAAGACTGACAGAGCATTCTGAAGCCCGGCAGGTCCCGGTGCAACGCCTGCTGATTCCTGAAACTCTGGATTTGGGGTACCGTCAGGCGGGAATTCTTGAAAGACTGCTTCCTGAACTTTGCAGAAATGGCGTTGACATCGAAATTTTCGGCAAGCAGTCTTTTGTGATCACATCCGTTCCCGCTTTTCTTGCTGGAAAGGATGTCCGGCCGCTGGTTGTCGAAATTGTGGATTATGTGGCGGAAACGGGTTTGAACGCGGACATGAAGCATGCAATGGACGAATGCCTGAAAATCATGGCCTGTCATGGCGCCATCCGGGCGAACCAGACGCTGAGCCTTTCCGAAATGGCGTCTTTAATCTCGGAGCTTGTGAGATGCCGGGTTCCTGCACACTGTCCGCACGGCAGACCTACCTGGATCGAGTGGCCCCGGCAACTGATCGAAAAACTTTTCAAACGTATCCAATAACTCAGCATTGTCCGGTTAGGAAATTGCATGCTTGCAGGAATTGCCTGCCG